>CAUZOB010000013.1:0-40452 GCA_963581185.1 Planctomycetota bacterium
GGGACAGACCCACCCCGCTGGTTAGCGGTCCGTTATAGCAGACAGCGGGGGGCGGGCGACATCCGTCCTGCCGGCCTGCCAACAGAGGTCTTCACGTCATGACGCTTGCGGAGCACAATAGGGAGATCCCCTCCGCCCTGATGAAATTGCAACTGGCAGGACCGAGCGCTGCGATGGCAGAAGACAAACTGGAAATCGAACGAATCGACGCTCGCCAGCCGGGATTTGATGAACAGCTGACAGCGCTGCGGGCGCGACTGAGTCCAGCCGGGAATGTTGTCAGCGATGAGGGCCGACAGCGCACGATCGATGTATTTGGCGAGCCGCTCACGCCCAGCGAGGTGGTGGGCCGGATTTGCCAGCGAGTTCGCGAGGAAGGTATGCCAGCCCTGCTCGAATTCAGCCGACTGCTTGACCGCGCCGAGCTGTCCGCGGACTCGCTGCGTGTCAGCAGCGACGAGCTGGCTGCCGCGCATAGCGAGGCGGAGCCCGAGTTCCTGCAGACTGTCCGCCAGGTTCGCCAGAACATACTCGAATTCCAGCAACAGATCCTGCATCAGGATGTCACACTGCGGCGCGACAACGGAGTTGAGCTGCAGCAGCGGTACAGGCCTGTCGAGCGCGCCGGGTTGTGTATTCCCGGGGGAGCGGCAGCGTACCCCTCCTCGCTCTTGATGACCGCCGTGCCAGCCCAGGCTGCTGGCGTGAGGGAGCTGGTCGTGGTTGCTCCACCGACACCCTTTGGAGCCAATAACCCCGACCTGCTGGCGGTCTGCGCCGAGCTGGGTATCGACGAAGTTTATCGACTTGGTGGCGCCCAGGCAGTGGCAACCCTGGCCTATGGCGTGGAGGGAATTCTGCCAGTCGACATCATCGTTGGCCCCGGCAACCTGTTCGTGGCACTCGCCAAACAACTGGTGTTTGGCGAGGTTGCGATTGATTCCATTGCCGGACCGAGTGAGGTGGTGTTGATTGCCGACCAGACCACACGCGCCAGTTATGCTGCAGCAGACATGCTGGCCCAGGCCGAGCATGCTCCTGGTGCCAGCATCCTGGTGAGCTGGCACGAGGATACGCTGGACCAGGTCTATCAGCAGCTCTGTCAGCAGGTGGTCCACTTGAGTCGGTCGGAGGTCACGATCCAGAGTCTTGAGCAGTTTGGCGCGATGGTGTTGGTGGACGATGCCGAGCATGCCTGCCAGGTGACCAACCTGATTGCTCCGGAGCACCTGCATATTGCGGCCGCAGATGCTGAGTCGCTGCTGGAGAAGATCCATTCGGCGGGAGCAACTTTCCTTGGTAACTTTTCTCCCGTTGCGCTCGGAGATTACGTGGCTGGTCCCTCACATGTGTTGCCAACGGGTGGCACCGCTCGCTGGGCCAGTGGCCTTTCTGCCAATAGTTTCCTCCGCAGCGGCAGCGTGATCCGTTACAACGAAGCGGCCCTGGCCGAGGATGCCTTGCATGTTCGGCAGCTGGCTGACAAGGAAGGGCTGACGGCCCATCGTGCCAGCATCGATATACGCCTGGAGGAGGGCTAGCGTGAGTTTCTTTCCTGAATCGATCACCGAGATGGAGGGTTACAGGCCCGGCGAACAGCCGCAGGCGGGTAAGTTCATCAAGCTCAATACCAACGAGAATCCCTACCCGGCTTCGGCGCAGGTGACTCGCGCGATCCAGCAGGCGAGCGAAGCGGGGCTGGCTCGCTATCCCGACCCGCTGGCCACCAGCTTTCGGCTGCGAGCGGCGGATGTCTTGAATGTCGACCCCGACTGGATCCTCTGTGGCAATGGCAGCGACGACATTCTCACGATCGTGACACGGGCGCTGGTCGAGCGGGGAGAGCTGATCCGGCTGCCCACACCAAGCTATATTCTCTACCGCACGCTGGCCCAGCTACAGCGGGCACGCTGGCAGGAAGTACCCTTCCAGCCGGACTGGAGCCTGGACGCCAGTTTTTCGGCAGCCAGCGATGATCTGCGGCTGGCCTACTTGCCCAACCCGAATAGCCCCAGCGGCACGGTGATCGAGCCGCAGCAGGTACTCGAGCTGGCCGAGTCACTCCCCTGCCCGCTACTGGTTGACGAAGCGTACGCCGATTTTGCCGAGCAGAATTGCCTGCAACTGGTAGCTGAAAACGAGAAGATCATGGTCTCACGCAGCGTCAGCAAGTCCTATGCGCTGGCAGGCGTGCGGTTTGGATTCCTCGTGGCCCAGCCGCAGGTGATTGACCAGTTGCGGAAGGTGAAGGACTCGTACAATTGCGATACGCTCTCGATTGCGGCCGCCACGGCAGCCATCGGCGATCAAGAATGGCTGGCAGATAATCGCCAGCGGCTGCTGACGACGCGCCAGCGAATGACCGATCGGTTGGAAGAAATCGGTTTTGACGTTGTACCCTCCCAGGCCAACTTTGTCTGGTGTACCCATTCTGAACAACCGCTAAAACCGTTACACGAACATCTCAAAACCAATCACGTGTTAGTCCGATATATGAACTATCCCGGCTGGGGAGATGGACTACGGATCAGCGTAGGAACGGATGGGCAAGTGGATGCCTGCCTGGACCTGCTGGAGGGAGAATTAAAACGATGACACGCAGTGCCCGAATCGAACGCCAGACCAAGGAAACCGAGATTCAACTGGAACTGGACCTGGATGGCAGTGGCAAGTCCACCGCCGCAACCGGGGTCGGATTCCTCGACCACATGCTGGACCTGTTTGCCCGCCACGGTGTCATGGACCTGTCGGTGGAGGCCAAGGGGGATCTGCATGTTGATCAGCATCACACGGTCGAAGATGTCGGCATCTGCCTCGGCCAGGCGATCCGCGAAGCACTCGGTGACAAGGCCGGAATTCGTCGCTATGGCCACTTCACGCTACCCATGGAAGAGACCCTGGTGACCACGGCAATCGACCTCAGTGGCCGCTGTGCGGTTGTTTTCCAGGTGGAGTTTACCAAGGACAAGATTGGTGAATTTGATACCGAGCTGGTGGAAGATTTCTGGCAGGCGGTTGCTGCCAACGCACTCTGCAACTTGCACGTGATCCTGCATCACGGTCGCAACAACCACCATATCAGTGAAGCGATCTTCAAGAGTTGTGCCCGCAGCCTGCGGATGGCGGTGGAAAGCGATGACCGTGTTGAGGGAATCCCCAGCACCAAGGGGATGCTGGACTAGTGATTACGACTCAGTCATTCACATAGGTTTCCAGGAAGCGGGCCAGCTTGTGAAAGTCACTGTCGGCTTCGATATAGCGGACACGAGTGACCAGGGTTTCCGGATCGACCAGCTTGTCGAAGGGCACGTAGTGCAGGTCGAGTTGGCCGGTCACACTGACCATCACACCGTCCAGTCCCTCCTCACCGAGTGCCCGGTAAGCACCCACGCCGAGCTGGCTACCGAGCATCACGTCATAGGCATGCGGCTTGCTGCAGCGGGACTCGTAACCAAGTTGCAGTCCGGTGACCTTGCGGGCCTGCCCTGTCTGCTGCTGGTAGGCCTCGGACAACATGCCCGACAGCAGGTTGGAGAGCTGCAACTGTGCGATCGCAATGTGACCATGTTCATCCCGTGGAATCCCCTTCAGGTGGGCTGACGGCAGGTACTCAGCCAATCCTTCAGCGACCACGATCACGCCGAATGGCTTGCCTTCCTGCTCGCGCACGACCATTGTCTTGACCATCCGATCGATGACTTTGTCGATATTCATCACGGTTCGGGTCAGGCTCTCGCCGCTGGCTGGATCGGTGATCGTCTCTTGGCTGGCAAAATCGCCAACGATATCCTCGACGCTGATCACCAGGCTTGCTTCGCCTGCAATCGCTGCTCCATAACTGAGCCAGCCGGCGCTGCGTCCCATTGTTTCACAGAGGAAGTATGCCCGGCCTGCTTCACCATCATGCAGCAGGTTGCGGATTTCTGTTGCCAGCGTGTCGACGGCGGTAAAGAAGCCGAAAGTGAAATCGATGCCCATGTAATCGTTGTCGATCGTCTTGGGCAGGTGCACGACAGGAATTCGGTGGGCCTGCTCACCAAGTCGATCCTGGTAGAGCTTGAACTTGTTCGCTGTCTTGAGCGTGTCATCACCACCGATCGAGATCAGCGCATCGACTTCCAGTGAGCAGAGGCCGTCATAAACTCGCTTTAAGGGAGCACTCAGCTCTGGATCATCGAGGTGGTCGGGGTGGCTGACATGTTTGCCCGGGTTACTGCGGGCCGTGCCGATCATGATTCCCTGGGAGTTGCGGGTACGCTTCAAGATGTTGTGATCGATGACCAGGTAGTCACGGTCTTGTTGCAGTGGGTTGTCCGGGCTGTAGTCGACCAGGCTGGAATAGCCGTGCTTGATACCCAGGACTTCAATGTCGTTGCGCAGGAAGGAGACGGCCGCAGTCGAAATCACAGCATTTGCTGCTGGCGCAGGGCCACCGGCAAACAGGATCGCTACCCGTCGTAAAAGGTGCTTGGGCCGCGCAGGGCTCGACAGTGTTGTCGACATTTCCAGTTTCTCCCAGTGGCGGGTGGGAATCCCGCCTGAATTGTCGATTGTAGATCGGCAGGCCAAACTCGCCAAGAAGCCCCGCCAGGGTTGCCCGCCAGTTAGGGCGTGTGATCAGCGGGAATCAGGAGAACCAGGTACGTTCCACCCAGGTGGTATCGATGCCGCCGTCGACAAAATCGGCGTGCTGCAGAATCTCGCGATGCATCGGAGCGGTGGTCTTGATCCCCTTGATGTTTAATTCGTCGAGGCAGCGGAGCATGCAGCTAATCGCATCCTCTCGATTCGCCTGGTGCACGATCAGTTTGCCGATCATCGAATCGTAATAGGGGGGTACGACATATCCGGCCTGCACGTGTGAATCAAAACGTACACCGAGGCCGCCGGGCACAAAGATGTTCTCAATTGTTCCCGGACAGGGCTGGAAGTTCTTTTCCACGTTTTCCGCGTTGATGCGGCACTCGATGGCCGCCCCGCGGCATGTCACCTGATCCTGGGTCAGCTTGAGTGGCTCGCCGCTGGCGATAGCGATCTGAGACTTGATCAGGTCAATACCGGTGACCATTTCTGTGACCGGGTGTTCCACCTGAATGCGTGCGTTGACTTCGATGAAGTAAAAGTTGAAGTCGTGATCGACAATGAACTCGACCGTGCCCGCGTTGGTGTACTCGGCACCCCGGATCAAGCGGACGGCTGCCTCGCACATCTGTTGCCGGACCTCGTCGGGCAGGTTGGGCGCCGGGCTCTCCTCGATCAGCTTCTGGTGCCGGCGCTGGGTACTGCATTCACGTTCCCAGAGGTGAATCACATTGCCGTGGTGGTCGGCCAGTACCTGGACTTCCACATGCCGGGGGCGTTCGACATATTTCTCGACGTACATGGCGTCATCGCCAAAAGCCGCTTGAGCTTCGTTGCGAGCCTGGTTGAGTGCCCCCGGGAGTTCCAGGGCATCGTGGGCCACACGCATACCCTTGCCACCACCGCCGGCACTTGCCTTGAGCAGCACTGGGAACCCGATCTGCTCGGCAACCTCCGTTGCCTCTTTTTCGCTGCTCACCAGGCCCTCGCTGCCGGGCACGACAGGAACGTCAAATGTGCGAGCCAGATCGCGGGCACGGTTCTTGTCACCCAGCATCAGCATCGCTTCGGGCGTGGGGCCGATGAAGTCGATCTCGCAGCTGCGGCAGACCTCATTGAAGTGAGCGTTTTCGGCCAGGAAGCCGTAACCGGGGTGGATCGCGTCCACGTTGCCAACCTCGGCGGCGCTGATCACCTGGTCGATCTTGAGGTAACTCTGGTCGGCGCGTGGCCCGCCAAGGCAGTAGGCCTCGTCGGCCAAGGCAAGGTAGGGTGCATCGCGATCCGCTTCGCTGAAGACTGCGACCGTCTCGATGCCCAATTCGCGACAGGCGCGGATCACCCGCAGGGCCACCTCGCCGCGATTAGCTATAAGGATTCTTTTGTACATGGCCGCTTGGATCTATGAGCTGGTATCGACTTTGAACAACGGTCGGCCATGATCGACCGGCTCTTCGTTATCCACCAGGACTGCCACAATCCGGCCACGGACTTCGGCCGGGATCTCATTAAAGACCTTCATTGCTTCAATGATGCAGATCGTTGAGTCAGCGTCCACACTGTCACCGATCTTGACATACGGTTCTGCATCGGGGTTGGCCTTGGAATAAAAGGTGCCCACCATCGGGCTGCAGATGGTGACGATATTGGCATCGTCTTCTGGACTGGGACTGTCACTGTCGGTCGTTGCTGCAGCCGGTGCAACAGCCAGTGGCACAGGACTTGTGGCGGCAGCGCGAGCCAAGCGAATCTTCTGATCCCCCTGTTGCAGGTCGACCTCGACCAGGTCGTGCTCCTTCATCAGGTCAATCAGCCGGACAAGCTGGTCCATTTCAAACACGTCGCTGCTTTGAGACTGTGAATCCGCCATCGGGCGTCCTTTGTCGTGGTTGGTTGGTAATCACACCACTGGATGTGAAAACTGTGACTCATTCAACCAGGCACTGTTCCAGTTGCCTGGGGACGTTACTCAAAACCTCATGACCATCCCGCGTTACCAGGATGTCGTCTTCAATTCTCACTCCTCCCCAGCCAGGCAGGTAAATGCCTGGTTCCACGGTGACCACCATGCCTGCCTTGAGCGGCCGGTCCTGGCCGCTCGCCAGTCGTGGACCCTCGTGGATGTCGAGGCCTATTCCGTGGCCCAGACTGTGTCCGAATCGCTTGCCAAAACCTGCGTCCTCGATAACCTTCCGGGCCGCCTGGTCAACCTTTTTCATCACTGCGCCAGGTCGAATCGCCTTGATTGCCTGCTTCTGAGCCTTGAGCACGATTTGGTAGATGCGACTCAGTTTCGGCGAGATTCTACCGGTGACTAAAATTCTCGTCAAGTCGCTGCGGTAATGCTGGTAGTCGGCTCCCCAATCCAGCAGTACGAAATCGCTCTCGCCAATCAGCTTCTCGGTGGGACACGCATGTGGCAGGGCTGCCCGTGGCCCGACGGCCACAATCGGATCAAAACTGCAGGCTCGTGCACCCAGCAGCCGCAGCTGATGCTCCAGCTCAAAGGCCACCTCTTTTTCTGTCTGGTCCTGTCGCAGCAGGGCTCGAGTTGCCGCAAAACCCCGCTCAGCTATTCGTACCGCCCGGCGGATCGTGAGAATCTCGCTGGCATCCTTGATCTCCCGCAACAGCTCCACCTCGCCCGACGTAGCGACCAGTTCGCTGTAATCGCTGGCCGCTGCCAGTCGCTGGTGGGAGGCCATTGTCAGTGAATCCGCTTCGACTCCCACGCTCCGTAGCTTCAACCGCTTCATGACCCGCGTGGCGGCTGCCACGATCGGCTGGGCCGAATGCCGGATATCGTGATTCACGTCAGGGCATTCCTCGTCGAGTTGCTGCCCGTAGCGGCTGTCGCTGATGATCACCGCGTCGCGGGCCGTCAGCAGCAGGTAGCTGTCATCACCGCTGAATCCTGTCAGGTAGGAGACGTTGGTAAAGTTGCTGAGTAGCAGACCATCCAGCTGCAGCTTCTTGAGCCGTCGTCGCAGTCGATCACGTCGCCTACTGTACTGCGTCATGCTCGCTCAGTGCCCCCTCTGTCCGTGTGCTGTTTTCACGCCGCCCTGCTTATCTGCCAACGCCGGCCATCCAGAAAGCAAACCCGATGATCGCGAAGCAGACAAGCACCGAGACGACAAAACCAACGATGTCGGCCCTTGTCGGTTTCTGTATTTCCAGGTTGGAATTCGGGAACATCTTGACCCGCTCGGTCGTGCTGGGATCAGCGTAGGCTGCTTCCAGTTTGGCCAGGTCCTTTTCTGGATCGGGATCGACCGGGGTCTTCATCTTGGCATAGTAACGGTCGAGCGCGTACTGGGAATTTGGACGCAACAGGAAACTGAAGAAGATCATCACCAGGAATGGCATCACGATCTTGGGAACCAGCTCCAGAGCATTGAGCGATGAAGTCGAGGCGGACGTGAGATTGAGAAACGGCTTGTACAGAACCAGGTTCATCTTCAGGTTGCCGTCGCCCCGCATCAGCGTCCCGGGCGGATAGACCAGCGTCTCTTTCACAGTAAACTCGCCCAGCGTCTCGGTCTTGTCGACGCGCCACTGGACCGCCTTATCTTGCGGAACTGCGTTGTCCCAGTAAATGCTCTTGCCACCGACGGATCTGACCTTCGGTTGCCGAGACTCTCCGGCCACCAGCTCACGAACTCCCCCTTCGTGAGGTATCACAAGCGTCCTGCCGTCAGCACTCAGTGACGGCGGCACTTCCCTGGCGCCCGCCACGTCAGGCGTTGTCGCCGGATCGTCAAACAGGCTCTGCTGCTTTGAATATTCCCGTCGCAGGTCAGATTTTGACATCAACACCTGGGTCGTGGTGCGGGTGTGAGTCGTCAACTGGCTGAGCCCCTGGTTGGTACGCAGGCTGGGTACAACCTGGGGACCAAAGAAGGGGATCACGAAGAAGAACAGCAGGCAATAGGCGACCGTGATCCAGGCAGCCCGGGTCGTGGCCCGCCGCCAGTACATGCCGATCCAGAATGGAGCTGCAAACACGAGCGGGAACCAGAAGGTCAGCTTCAATTGCCCCAGCATGTCGTAGTTAGTCAGGGCAAAAATAACCGCTCCACCGACAACCACCACACCGACGATGCGGCCAACCCAGAGGTACTCTTTTTCACTCCCGTTGGGCCGCAGAAACGGTATGTAGAGGTTCCTTAGAATCAGGCCCGCTCCAACAACCATCTGTGCGTCGACACTGCTCATCAAGGCAGCCAGCAGACAGGCCAGCATCAGGCCGCGGAAGCCCGGGCCCAAGAGGTGCATCGAGGCATAGCCCCAGGTCCTGTCAGGATTCTGGATTAACTCAGGTACATCGGCGTACAGGGTCGCAGCCAGCAGGGCTGTAAAGACCCAGCCGAGCGTACAGAATCGCTTGAGAAAATTGCCCACCACCAGCCCGACTCGAGCGTCATGCTCCGTCTTGGCTGAGCCGCCTCCTGTGGCAATGAAGTGTGGCTGGACAACGATACCGGCCAGGTTGGCAAACACGATCGCGATCAGGTAGTAGATCGAAAACTCCGCGGCTGTCGACCCGATAATCTCAAAGAACGATTCCGGTAACTGGTCATGCATCACCTCGGCTCCCGACATCGCTCCCTCGGGATTCAACTCCTGTGCGCTGTTGAGCGCGTTGAGACCGATGGGGATCAACATCACGCTCAGGACGATGATGCAGATGCCCTGCAGCAGATCCGTGTAATAGGCTGCCGCCAGTCCACCAGCCATGCCATACAGCAGGACGACAACGGCTATCGTGGGAATCAGGACATACTTGAGGGCTACCGCTGTACCCAGGATGTTGACCGTGTCGCCAATCATCGGCTCAGCCGTTGTGGCAATCGCCGTGAAGAACATCGATCCGTAAATCATGAAGAACAGAACGCCGAAGATGCTGTAAGCAGCACCCAGTTTCTTTGATTCGTACCGTTCGACGTACCAGTCGCCCAGTGTCAAATGCCGCATGCGGCGATACCAGACGCCGGTGATCCAGTAGAAAGGTGTGACAAACAGCCAGAACATCACGCTCCACATGCCACTCATGCCACCGGTGTATGTGTTGCGGGCCGTGTTGATCGGATCGCTGGAGCCAGTACCGGCTCCGAAGGCTGCAAAGGTCTGCAGCAACTTGCCGAATCCACGGCCGCCAAGCAGGTAGTCTTCCTGCTTGTGGATTCGTCGCGCGCAGTAAATGCCGATCCCAATCATGATGAAGAAATAGGCCAACAGGACAGCATAATCCAGCATTTGCATGGTCGAGTCCTTGGATCAGTACGCGGGGCGTCGAGGGGGGCTGTGGTGTTCTGGTCGGAATAACAATTGTAGAAAGGGAGACCGCCTCGCCGCAACCAACCTCCACCGGAGGATCGTCCTTTATGCCCGCTGTTCATACACTGCCAGCTTCGCTTGCTGACGTTGCGCTGGCCGGCTCGACGGTGGTTGTGATCGACATCCTGCGGGCCACCACCACCATCAGCAGGGCTCTGGCGAGCGGAGCAAGGCAGCTGTATATCTGTCAGCAGATCGACGAGGCGCGAATGCTGGCGACGCAATCTGCCGTCCGTCCGCTGCTGGGTGGCGAACGACAGGGTCGGCGGATCGAGGGTTTTGACCTCGGTAATTCGCCGGCCGAGTACACGCCCGAGGTTGTCGACCAACGCAGCATTGTGTTTACGACAACCAATGGAACCAGGGCCATGGCCGCTGCCGCTGGAGCAGACCGGATCCTGCTGGGAGCATTCGTCAACTTGACTGCACTTGTCGATCAGCTGGCTGACGACCACCGCCCGCTGCAGCTGGTCTGTGCTGGTACCAACGGTGAGGAAACAAGCGAGGATATTCTCTTCGCCGGCGCAGTTGTCGATCGACTCAGTCAGCATGGCCATCAGCCGGTCAATCCTGCTGCCCAGCTAGCATTGGCGCAGTGGCAACAGCTGCCGCCAGCGGAGCTGACCAGGCAGCTTGAATCGAGTCGCGGTGGCCAGAACCTGGTCGCGGCCGGTTTGTCAGCGGACATTGGATTGGCGGCTCAGCTGGATGCCTGGCCGGTCGTGGGCGAATTGGACTCCGAGCAGATGATTGTCAGCCGCTCTCAGATCCCGCCTCCCGTCGCCCCTCAGGCGGACACCGGTTAGGATGAAAGCTGGCGTGCGGTTGTGAGAGCAGGACCGGCAACTCGCACAACTACTGGAACGGGATCCCCGATGAACGTCGACAAGTCAAACGCACGAGTCAAGCAGATGTTCGGGGAGATCGCGCCCCGCTATGACCTGATGAACCACGTGCTCTCGATGCAGGTCGACCGCTACTGGCGCTGGCGGACCGTGCGACGTGTGGCACCCAGCGGCAACGCACCCATCCTGGATGTCTGTACCGGTACCGGCGACCTGGCATTTGCTTACCTCGACCGCTCGTCTCCCGGCACGGAGGTCATGGCCACCGATTTTTGTCCCGAGATGCTCGACGTCGGTCGCAAGAAACAGCAACGGCATGCCGAAGGGGAACGGGTCACGTTTCTCGAAGCCGACACACAACAGCTCCCTTTTGACGACGACACCTTCCAGATCGTTTCAGTCGGATTTGGCTTACGAAATGTTGCTGACACCGATCGAGGACTGGCTGAGATGACACGCGTCTGCCAGCCCGGTGGCCGAGTGGCCGTGCTTGAGTTCTCCAATCCACGCTGGCAGCCATTCAAGTTCGTTTACGGCTGTTACATGAAGTTCCTCTTGCCGTTCATCGGCCAGTTGCTGGCTCGCAATGCTGAGCGTGCCTACAACTATCTCCCACAAAGTGTCAGTGAGTTTCCTGATGGCCAGGCGCTGGCTGATCGCTTGCAGCAGGCTGGCCTGCATAACGTACAGTACCAGCCACTCACGCTGGGTATCGCCACACTCTACGTGGGAGTCAAATGACGCATCCAATTGTACTAGCGATCAGCGGTGCCAGCGGTGCTGTCTATGGAGTCCGGCTGGCACAGCTGCTGGCCCGCGCGACAGATGAACTGCACCTGGTCGTCAGTTCTGCGGGTCGCAAGGTGCTGGAACTGGAACTTGGGCTGACGGTCGACGATGACCTCGAAAGCACAGCTGGCCTGGTCCACGCCCCCCTGCCCTGGTGGGGAGAGTCACCCGCCGGGGAGCTGGCTACCGTCCACGCACATTACGAACACGATATGACCGCCTCGATTGCCAGCGGCTCTTTCCTGACTTCGGCCATGGTTATCTGCCCCTGCTCGGGGGGCACCTTGAGCAGCGTGGTGAACGGAGCCAGTCGCAACCTGATCCACCGTGCGGCGGACGTCCATCTCAAGGAGGGCCGGCCGCTGGTGGTCGTTCCGCGGGAAACACCGCTCTCCAGGATTCAGCTTGATAACATGTTGCGGCTGCGGGATGCCGGTGCCACGATCCTGCCGGCCTCACCCGGCTGGTATCACGGTATCAAGGGACCGGCTGACCTGGTCGACTTTGTCGTCGCCAGGATTCTTGACCAGCTGGGAGTGGACCAGTCGATCATGCAGCGCTGGCCGGGATCGAGTGATGTTTGAGCGACCGCGACAGATTCTGCAGATGATCCGCTTCAGCCACACGCTGTTCGCGTTGCCGTTTGCGATGCTGGCTGCTGTGATGGCCTGGCAGATTCCCACCAGCAGCGGAGAACGGGTCGAATTCCGGATTCAAGACCTGGCTGGCATCCTGGCTTGCATGGTGTTTGCCCGCAGTGCCGCGATGGCCTTCAACCGACTGGTCGACCGACGGATTGATGCGCTCAATCCGCGCACTGAGTCCCGGCATTTGCCCAGCGGTCAGCTTTCAGTCCACAGCGTCTGCTGGTTTACCGTGCTGGCGTCGGCTGGCTTTATCGCCAGCACGCTGTTATTCCTGCCCAATCGGCTACCGATCGTGCTGGCCGTTCCCGTGCTCGGTTTCCTGCTGGTTTACAGCCTCACCAAGCGTTTCACCTCGCTCTCGCATTTTTACCTCGGCGCCAGCCTGATGCTGGCACCGGTCTGCAGCTGGATCGCACTGCGAGGTGTTGAGCTGGAAGCGAATCCAGCGGATGGCTTGCCCTCCCTGGTGGTGGGACTGGCAGTCATGCTCTGGGTGGCAGGCTTTGACATGATCTACTCCTGCCAAGACGCCGAGCACGACGTCAAGGTTCGCTTGCGCAGTATCCCGGCCCGGCTTGGCATTCGAGCAGCGCTGCGATTGGCTGCACTCTGTCACCTCGGCATGATCGTGGTGCTGGCGCTGTTACCGCAGACGGCCCTGCTGGCAGGTCCAGAGGTGCCACTTGGCTGGATCTACCACGCCGGCCTTGTGCTGGTGGCAGTGCTGCTGATCTACGAGCACGCGTTGGTACGGCCCGACGACTTGAGTCGAGTCAACCTCTCGTTTTTCCATCTCAACGTGGTGGTCAGCATGGGATTGTTCTTCATCGTGCTAGTTGACTTGTTATCATAGCCCGACAACCAGCTCCCCCCCCTCTTCGAGATAGACCTGGGATCGACCCGCTGTCATGACACAGCAACACGGTGATTGTTCGAAAGTCGTGCTGGCAGCTCTGTTGTCAGCCCTGTTGATTCAGTTCGGCTGCGGTTCTTCTACTGATCCTGCACCGTCCCAGGGCTCGGTCCAGTCATCAGAGCAGGACAGCGACGCTGGCTCAGGGTCGTCCGATTCGGCTTCCCAGGGCGTGGATGATGTGACCGACCCGGGCAGCACACCAGTTCAACCCGCGCCGCCTGTCGTCAATCCAGACTGGCCCAGCGAGCTTGCCGACCTGGTCTCCGATGACCTGCAGCGGCGAGCGGTCGTGGCTGACCAGGTGGCTGCCAATCCGCCGGCACTGGAATTTGTGCTGGAAATGTTCGCCGCCGGCAGCGATACACAGCGTCAGGGTGCCGGCTATTATCTGTTGAGCCAGTACCGGGGCAACGACGCGGTTATCGAGACGGCTGTCGCGGCAGCAGCAGCTGACAGCGATGCTCGCGTCCGCCGCCTGTCACTGGACATGATCAAGCGATTTGGCCAGGCGGCTCGGCAGGAGATTAATCCACGGTTGCTCGACAGGCTGGCTGACCAGGTCGAGCCGGACGTCGGCAACCGCGCCACCATCGCGCGGATGATGGCCAGCCAGCGAAACCCATCGGACGCCGTCAAGGACCAGCTGGCCGATGTCGCCAGGCACGACCCGGCAGCCGAAGTCAGGCAGGCGGCCCTGTATGCGATCGGGCGGCTGGCCACAGACGACCGGCTGCTCACGCTGTTGCCCCGGATCCTGACAGAGGACGAGGATGCCTCAGTCAGGAGAATGGCAGCGATCCGGCTGGGCCGGATGGGTGTTCGAGCCACCGGCGCCGCGCCGCAGCTGGCCGCGATGATGGAAGATGATGATGAAGCTCTCAGTGATGCGGCAGCCCAGGCACTCATAAAGATTGGCCCCAAAACATTGCCAGTGCTGGTGACAGCCCTGGAGTCCAGTCTCCCTCGTACGCGTCGGCTGGCAATCCTGGCTCTTTCGACAATGGGTCGTGAGGCCCAACCGGCCGTCAAGGCATTGGAACGCCGGCTTGCAGATGATGAAGCTGATATTCGGCAGCTGGCGAGGATGACAATCAAGAAGATCCTGCTGCTGCAGTGACTGTCGACCTGGCGAAGCGGGCTGATAGACAGCCGGTTAATCGCTGCCTACACTCGACGGTTGTTATGACAGACAGGCTGCCCGCCGGTCAGGCAGCAACTTTGACCACTTACTTGACAGTGAATTGTGATGAGCACGGCGACGATTTCGATCGAGTCCATTCGTGACAAGGTGACCAATGGCCAGCGGCTGTCCCTGGAGGATGGCCTGTTTCTGTACCAGCCCGACACACCCCTGTACGAGGTCGGGGCGCTCGCCAACCTGGTCAGGGAGCGAATGCACGGCGACCTTACCTACTACAACATCAACACGCATCTGAACCCTACCAACATCTGTGTTTACCGCTGTACCTTCTGCGCATTTCGATCGGACCTGCGAGATCCGAAGGGATACAAGATGGAGGATGAGCAGATTTTGCAGCGAGCAGCGGAGGCGATTGAAAACGGCTGTACGGAGATGCACATCGTCGGTGGTTTGCATCACCAGATGGACTACGACTGGTACGTGCACATCATTCGCCTCTTGCACGAGGCCCATCCTCAGCTGCATCTGAAAGCCTGGACCGGCGTGGAGATCAACTGGTTCGAGTTCCTGTCCCACAAGACCGTTCGGGAAATTCTCGAGGATATGATCGAAGCCGGGCTGGGTAGCATGCCCGGCGGCGGAGCCGAAATATTCCATCCTGAAGTGCGTGGCAAGCTATGTGAGCACAAGGCGGACGCTGGCAAGTGGATCGAGATTCATCGCACGGCTCATGAGCTGGGTCTGCGAACCAACGCCACCATGCTCTATGGCAGCATCGAGAATGAATTTCATCGGGTCGATCACCTGCTTCGCCTGCGACAACTGCAGGATGAGACTGGCGGCTTCCAGACATTCATCCCGCTCGCTTTTCATCCAGAGAACACTGGCCTGTCGCACATTGAAAAGCCATCCAGCATTGTGGATTTGCGGACGATTGCGATATCGCGACTGATGCTCGACAACTTTCCGCATATCAAGGCCTACTGGATCATGCTCGGTATCGGTACGGCCCAGGCTGCCCTCTCCTACGGTGCTGATGACCTGGATGGCACGGTACGTCATGAGCTGATTTACCATGACGCCGGCGCTACCACGCCGGAGATGCTGAGCGTGGAACGGATCTGTCAGCTGATCGAGGAAGCTGGCCGGACGCCGGTCGAACGCGACACGCTGTACCGTCCGATCCTCCGTGACGCGGAAGATCCGACCTCCTACACCGTCGACCAATCGCTGTAGTGGATGACCACGGGCCGGGCCGGCAGTAACCCGCCAATGTCGATCCGCCTACGGCGGAGCGCAGATCGGTCGGGTGGTTATCTGCCTGGCAGGATCGCTCCCTCCCGCTGACCGATTACCTGTCAGCACTCACTCTTCGCCAAAAAACTCCAGCCAGGATTCGACCTGTCCTGCCGACAGTTTGCCCTCTGGCTTATCGCTGGCTGGCGATGGCTGCTCACGAACTCGCTCCCCCTGCTGCCGATACCAGGCATCACTATCGACGGCTGTCGCCTTGCGGCGGCGGGCGGCACGCTGCACGCGATGATCGCTGGAGACAACGGTCAGCTGACGGGGTGCATTGTTGTCATCGACGTACTGTTCGATCAGTGCATCGGCATTTTCGTAGCCCCGTGCGAAGTGGACCTGCAGTCCCTGGTGGTCGAACTTGTCGGCCAGTCCAGGGGGCGGGTTATGGGCGTCAAAGACGACGACTGTCCGTGATCGCTGATTGTCGGGCAAGCTGTGGCAGAGCCAGCCAAGCAATGCTCGCCGTGCTCCAGCAAGCGTACCTTCGTCGGCCCCCTGGCTGAGAATGCCAGTGGCATAGAGCAGGTTGTAACCGTCGATCACAATCCGTGGATTCACGGCTGGTTCTCGTATTTGACCTGGCCGTCGACAAGCACGCAGCTGACCCGGCCTATCATTGTGTCGCCGTCAAGCGGTGTGTTGCGACTGCGTGAGGAAAGCTGGCTGGCGTCCAGCGTCCATTCCAGTTGCGGATTGAAGATCACGATATCGGCGGCGGATCCCTGCGCCAGTGTGCCGTGGGGAAGACCGAGCAGCTGAGCTGGGTTGCAGGTCAACTTGGCAAGTGCTGTCGACCAGTCGAGATGGCCAGGCTGAATCAAGTGCCGGTTGACGAGCGAGAGGGTGCTTTCCAGTTGCAGCATGCCAAACGGTGCGCGGTCCAGTACAAGCATCTTCTTTTCGCTGGCGCGCGGTGCATGGCCCGAGGCAATCACATCGATCGTGCCGTCGATGAGTCCCTCGATGCAGGCATCCAGGTGCCGCTGGCTACGCAGCGGCGGATTGATCTTGTAGTTGGAATCGAGTGTCCGCAGGGACTCATCGAGCCAGGAAAAATGAGCAGCATTTATACCGGCCGTGGCTCGAACACCGCGGCTGCGAGCGCGACGGATCTGTTCGACACTGTCCGCCGTGGAGACGTTCAAGAAATGCAACTGGCCCCCGGTCGACTCCGCCAGCCGCAGATCGCGACTTGTCATCACGTCCTCGGCGTCTGCTGGAAGGCCGGACAGGCCGAGCACCAGCGAGGTCAAACCGTTGTGCATGATGCCTTCCTGCGACAGCTCAACCATCTCTGCATGCGAGAAGATTGGTTTATCGAACATCAGGCAATACTGCAGGGCGCGTCGCATCAAGTCGGTATTGCTGACTGCCCTGGGAGCATCGCTAAAGGCGACAGCACCTGCTTCGACAAGCGTGCCGATTTCCGCCAGCTGCTGTCCTTCACGGTTCTTGCTCAAGCAGCCGATCACGTGCACTCGCGCCAGCCCGGCTCGGGCTGCTACTTGCTTGACGAATTCCACTCCCGACGGAGTATCGATCGGAGGATCGGTATTTGGCAGGCAGGCGAGCGAGGTGTAGCCACCTGCCAGGGCTGCTCGGCAGGCCGACTCGATCGTCTCATCTTCCTCAAAACCCGGTTCACGCAACTGGGCATTCGTGTCGACCAGACCTGGTGCGACGATCAGCGAGCTGGCATCGATAACCTGATCGGCTGCGTCGTCGGCTGCTCCGATCTGTTCGATACAGCCATCGCGCACGAGCAGGTTGGTGACCTCGTCCAGCTTCTGCTGGGGATCGATCACTCGCCCGTTTCTTATCAGGATGGCTGTCATGGTCGCTGGTTCCAGGATTCTCGCTACTCTGTCTGCTCCGCCGTTTGACCGGATGCCGCCAGCAGCCAGGTCACGGCCATCCGCACTGCCAGCCCGTTTGTGACCTGGTCAAGGATGACCGAGTGGGGTCCGTCGGCAACGTCCGGTGTAACTTCGACTCCCCGGTTGATCGGTCCCGGAGCCATGATCAGGATATCGGATTGGGCGCGGGCAAGCCGTTCGCTGGTCATGGCGTACAGCAGTGCGTATTCGCGGACCGATGGAAATGGCCGGGTGTACTGCCGTTCGAACTGGATCCGCAACAGGTTCAGTACATCGCAGCGTGGGATGATGTCGTCAAAGTTATAGCTGACTTCTACTCCCAGCTCTGCCCACTGCGGCGAGACCAGTGTCGAGGGGCCGCAGACAATCACGTTCGCTCCCAGCTTCTGCAATGCCCAGATGTTGGATCGGGCGGTGCGGCTGTGATTGATGTCACCAACCAGTGCCACCGTGAGCCCGTCCAGGCTGCCTCGCTGCTGGCGGATGGTGAGGATATCGAGTAGCCCCTGGGTTGGATGTTCGTGGGGGCCATCGCCGGCGTTGATGATGGCACAGTCGACGTTATGAGCCAGCATGTGTGGTGTGCCGGGAGTGCGGTGCCGGACGACCATCATGTCGACGCCCATGGCCTCGATTGTCTTGGCTGTGTCGATCAGCGTCTCACCCTTGCTGAGACTGCTCGAGGAGGGACTGAATTCAACCGTCTCAGCACCCAGTCGGCGGGCAGCCAGGTTAAAGCTGGTGCGGGTGCGGGTGGAGTCCTCGAAAAACATGTTGGCGACCGTGTAGCCGGACAGCAGTTGCAGTTCACGATGTCCCTGGGCAGCGATCTGCTGAAAGCGATCCGCTGTATCGAGAATAGCGATTATTTCCTCGGCCGAGAGACTCTCGGTATCGAGCAAATGGCGACGGCTCCACCAATCAGGGACGGGTGGAATGTCGATGGAACCGAGGTCGGCTGCCGGTGTACCCACTGGCGATGAAGCCCTGCCGGTGTATGAAGAAAAACGGCTGCAGCTACTGGCGGCTGATTCTAACAAGCCGGCAGGGTGATGAAAACGGGACGGGCGGCTGCATTTGCCCGTGGTGGCGGCCAGGCCAGTCTAAACGGAAAAATCCGCATATTCGGTTCAAGTTAACACCAGCCGTCTGCCGATGTTCCATTCCCAGCGGATTGCGGCAGGAGGGGGTGCAGCTTGAAGCTGCCGGTGCTGGTTGTGACCGTCCATTTTACGGAGTCTCCCTCGATGAAATCCCTGCTCACACGCCTCTCGCTGGTCTTGCTCGCTTCGGTCGCCCTGCTGCTGGATGGTTGTGCCCTGCTGCAGCCTGCCAACGATGCACAGCTCAACACCCTGATCGCGGGGGACGAAGTCAAGCCAGCCGATCCACAGGCGGCTCCCAGCGTGCTAGTCCAGTTGCATGCAGCCCAGCGTCCACTCGGCCAGGTCCGCGTACCGCTCAAACCAGGCATGCTGGTTGATGAAGTGATTGTTCGCTCGGGTGCCAGCAAGTACTTCACCCGCATGACGATCAAGGTCTTTCGATCTGGCGGGCCGGCCGGAACGTACCTTCCGCTGGAAGCTGAATACGATTACATCAAGGAGCGTGTGCGAGCGGAGTCGAATTATGCACTTCAGCCCGGCGACTATGTGGTCGTGACCGAGGACGCCACGACCGCTTTCGATGACATGTTTGGCCAGTTGCTGGGGCCGCTATCTGGCTTTGTCCAATAGCGGGCTGCTGTTGAATCGCTGGGCAGCGTTCGACTAGTAATCGCGCGGCCGAATCCTGCCTTGCACGCGGCCAGGCAGCCCCTGGATTCGCAGGAAGCCTTCGGCATCGTCCTGGTTGTACGATCCGCCTCCCTCCATCGTGGCGATGCCCTCGTCGTAAAGGCTGTTGGGGCTGCTGCGGCCCTCCACGGTGATGTTCCCCTTGTAGAGACTCAAGCGAACCTGGCCGCTGACCGGCTGGCTGGCCTGCTGGATGAAGGACATCAGGGCATCCATCTTTGGCGTGTACCAGAAGCCATAGTAGACCAGCTCAGCAACTTCCGGTGCCAGCCGATCTCGCAGGTGCACCAGGTCGCGATCGAGGGTGATCTGTTCGAGTACCAGCAGGGCGTTGTAGAGCACGGTCATACCTGGCGACTCGTAGACGCCGCGGCTCTTCATACCGACGAAGCGGTTTTCCACCATGTCCACCCGGCCGATGCCATTTCGGCCGGCAATCTGGTTGAGCTGTTCGACGATCTGCAGAGCGGAGCCGGCTTGGCCATTAACCTGGACTGGCAGCCCCTGCTCAAAATCAATCGTCAGCGACTCCTCGCTGTCAGGTGCCTGCTGCGGTGAAACGGTCATGCCGAATTCCACCAGCCCGACTCCGTTCGCTTCCAGGTCCTCCAGCTGACCGGCCTCGTAGCTGATATGCAGGCAGTTTTCATCGGAACTGTAAGGCTTGTCGACCGACGCCTTGACCGGGATCTGTTTCTGCTCGCAATAGGCGATCATCTCGGTCCGACCCGGGAAGAGTTCCCGAAAGGAGGCCATTCGCCAGGGTGCGATGATCTTGACGTGTGGATCGAGGGCCTCGGCAGCCAACTGGAAGCGGCACTGGTCATTTCCCTTGCCGGTTGCGCCGTGGGCATAAGCGTCAGCTCCGACTTCACGTGCTACCTGCAGGCAGACCTTGGAGATCAGCGGCCGGGCGATGGACGTCCCCAGCAAGTAGACGGTTTCATAGCGCGCCTGCCATTGCAGCACGGGGAAAGCGAAGTCGCGGCAGAGTTCTTCACGGGCGTCGACAATCCGAGCACTGGCGGCTCCGATGTTGCGGGCCTTGCCGAGAATCTCTTCACGGTCCTCGCAGGGCTGGCCAAGGTCGACATAGACGCAATGCACCTCGTATCCCTCGTCCATCAACCAACCGAGGATGACAGAGGTATCGAGGCCACCGGAATAGGCAAGAACACAGCTGGGCATGGTCGTCGGTTTCCCTCTCTGTTGATGTCACCAGCCCGGCGAGCTGATTTTTCCTGCCGGAACTCTTTATTGTGATGAGCGACCGACGGACTCACAAGCGGGGGCTGTTTTCCGTCAACAGCTGACGGAATAGTTGCAGGTAACGCTGGACCGCAATCTCAACTGAAAAATCCGCCGCCCTGTCCCGCAAGGCGGCTGGATCTGCTGTATCGGCCAGTGACTCAGCCATCGCATCTGCGAGTGCCAGTTCGTCGTCCATCGGTACCAGTCGCCCCCAGCGACCTTGCTGCAGGATTTCAGCTGGACCGGCCGGACAGTCGGTGGCGACCACCGGAGTGCCACAGGCAAGGGACTCAATCAAGACAGTAGGCAAGGCTTCGAAACGTGACGAGAGCACGAATAAATCGGCCTGACTGAGCCAGGCATAGGGATTGGAAACAAATCCTGGTAACTCCACCAGCTCGCTCAATCCAAGCTCCTCGATCAGCGTCTCCAGGCTGCTCCGTTGCTCCCCCTCCCCGAGGATGACCAGTCGAGCCGGGTGCTGCTTCACCAGCCGGGCAAAACCGCGCAGCAGCAGGGGAAAGTTCTTCTGTGGTGTGAGTCGACCGATGGCGATCAATCGTGGGGTCTCGGGCTGGCCCGGCCAGCTGTCGTCAAGTGGTTCGGCCGCCTGGCGACGGAGTGCATCGTCGACCACGGGGTTATAGAGGACGTGGACAGAATCCGCAGGCAGGTGCAGTTGTTGTTCGAGGTCGCGTGCCGCTCCCTGTGAGACGGTAGCCACAGCTGTATTCCCCTTGTACAGCCAGCGAGCGAGTGGACGGATCAAGTGATCCTTGAGCGAGGTCCCCTCGTAGGCAGACATCGTGAGATGTTCCACCAGCAGCAGCTGTGTCGGGATCGACAGTCGACGGACCGCCAGGGCAGCGGCGATATTGGCGTGACTGAGATGGGAAACCAGCAGCTGCGGTTGATGTTCGGAGAGCCAGCGGCGCAGCGGCCAGATCGCCTGGCGGACATGGCTTACGCCGAGGTCCACAACTTCCACTCCCTCGGGAACCTGGTCCAGGTAAACTCCCTCGGCCGCTGCCAGCAGCAGCGTGCAATTCACCTTTTCTGCCTGCAGCCCCCGCAACAGGTTCACCACAACTCGTTCCGCACCACCGCCAGCCAGTGACGGCAGAAAGATGGCCACCCGCAAGGGCAACTCGTTCGTGGCTGGTTGTCTGGACTCGTTCATCCGTACCTGGTCCGCTGTACCCGGCGTGGCTGTCCTGCTCCGCAGGTTGCGATTAGGATAACAGGAAAGGGGAGCTTTATGCAGCGTGAACAGCTCGAGCAGTTACTGCGCGATTTTGAAGCCGGTGTGGCGTCGGTCGAAACCCTGCTGGATGCCTTCAACCAGGAAAGCCAGCAGGAGCGGCTGGACAACAGCCTGACGATGGACCTCGATCGCCAGGCACGTTGTGGGTTTCCAGAGGTCATGTATGGCGAAAACAAGTCGGCCGAGTCCTTGCTGGCTGGCTTCGAGACGCTGCTGGCTGCCGGTCAACCGGCACTTGCTACCCGCGTCGACGAGGACAAGGCGGCGCATGTCGTCGCGCAGTATCCCCAGTCGATCTACAATCCCCGCGCCCGCACTTTGCGGATTGCCACAGCTGACGATACACCGCAGGTCGAGGGTCGGGTCACGATTGTGACGGCCGGGACAAGTGATTTACCGGTCGCCGAGGAAGCACTCGAAACGCTCACGTGGATTGGTGCGACGACAGATCTGGTTCAGGATATCGGTGTGGCGGGGCCGCAGAGGTTGCTTGATCGGCTCGAGATGCTGCGCCAGGCGGATGTGGTAATTGTGGTTGCCGGCCTGGAAGGGGCACTTCCCAGTGTCGTCGGCGGTCACCTTGACTGTCCCGTCATCGGGGTACCGACCAGTGTTGGCTATGGAGCCAGTTTTTCCGGTGTGGCGGCGCTGCTGGGAATGCTCAACAGTTGCGCCTCCAACGTGACCGTGGTCAATATCGACGCCGGCTTTAAAGCGGCCTACGTGGCTGGCAGCATCCTCCGCTGCCGACGCCGGGAGCCGTAACGTGTCAGACGACCTGCCACGGCTGCCACAACGCCCTGCCGATGCCCATAAGGGAGACTTTGGCCGAGTCCTGCTGGTCGGTGGCAGCCAGGGTATGTCAGGCGCCATTACGCTTGCCGCGCTGGCTGCACTGCGCGGCGGAAGCGGCCTGGTGACGGTCGCCGTGCCGGCTGGTATCCAGCAGGTAGTGGCCAGGCAGGAGCCTTCCTATATGACAGCCGGGCTGCCGCAGGACGGCGAGGGACAGTTTGCCAGCGGGGCACTGGCTGCAATTGTTGACCAGCTCAGCACGTATGACGCTGTCGGTTGCGGTCCCGGCATGGGCCAGTCAGCGGCAACTGGCGAGTTGGCCCGGCAGCTCTACAACTCACTCGGTGCACCTCTGGTGATGGATGCAGATGCACTGAATGTGCTGGCTGGCGAGTTTTCCCGGCTGCAGCCAGCTGGCCCACGGATCCTGACGCCCCATCCGGGAGAATTTCGACGCCTGGCTGGCCGCGACTTTGACGATCGAGCCGCCAGTGAGCAGGCGGCCCGGCAATGGGCAGCAGACCACCAGCTGGTGCTGGTCCTCAAGGGGCAGCGGACATTGATTACCGATGGCGAGAGCAGCTTCAACAACCAGACTGGAAATCCGGGCATGGCGACAGGTGGCTGTGGCGATGTGTTGACCGGCTTGATCGTGGCCCTGCTGGGCCAGGGCCTGTCGCCGCTGGCTGCAGCCCGGCTGGGAGTTTACCTGCATGGCCTGGCTGGTGACCTGGCAGCCGAAGCGGTTGGAGAAGTGTCCTTGATTGCCAGTGACCTGCTGGAGCAGCTGCCGCGGGCAATCCAGCAGCACGGCTGCTGACAGCAGATGCACCCCGAGCGGTTGTGGAATTGGCAGGGCGACATGATAATAATCGACTCTTCTCGCCAGACGATGATCGAAGGCGGCGGCGATTGAACCACGTTGGTGGCAATCTATCAGACCGGAACGACCCAGTGCAGCTCATACAACAGCTTGACGATATGCCCGCGCTGGCGCGTGGTGGAGCGGTCGCAATCGGCAATTTCGACGGCCTGCACCTGGGGCATGCAGAGATCCTCTCCTGCCTGGTCCGGCGGGCTCGCCAGCTGGGTGGCCCTGCGGTCGTGTTCAGCTTCGACCCGCACCCGGTTGAACTGCTGAGGCCGGACGACAATCTGTTGCGGCTGACCGACCTGGATCGCAAGCACCAGCTGGTGGCGGACCTGGGAGTCGACGTGATGGTCGTTTACCCCACCGACCTGGCATTGTTGCGTCTCACTGCCGAGGATTTTTTCCAGCAGCTGATCGTGCAACTGCTGGCTGCCCGGGCCATTGTCGAAGGCCCTGATTTCTGTTTCGGTCGTGATCGAGCAGGGACGATCCAGACGCTTGAGCAGTTATGTCAGCAGTCGGGCGTGGAACTGGAGATCGTGCCGGCTCTCGAGCGAGAGGGGGACTGGGTTTCCAGCAGCCGGATTCGAGCCTTGATTGCTGACGGTGATGTCGCCGCTGCGAACCGCCTGCTGACCGCGCCGTATCGACTCAGCGGTGTGGTGCAAAGCGGCGCCGGACGGGGTGCATCGCTCGGCTTCCCTACAGCCAACCTGGGCCAGGTCAGCACGATGCTGCCGGCTGCCGGTGTCTATGCAGGACGCGGGCTGGTGGGTGCTGACTGTTGGCCGGCGGCAGTAAACATTGGGGGTAATCCAACATTTGATGAGCCGGATGCCAAGCTGGAAGTTCACCTGGTCGGCTTTGAAGGCGGGCTTTATGGAGAGCAGATTCAACTGGAGTTGCTTGAACGCGTGCGTGATATCGAGGAATTTGAGTCCGTGGATGCGCTGGTAGCGCAGATCCAATCGGATATACAACGAGTCTGCCAGCGAGTTGCTGCAGGGAACTGACCACGAGGTGATTGATGACGATTGACTGGACAGCATTCACGGATTTGATCTCTCAGCACCAGCGGTTCGTGCTGACGAGTCATGTACGTCCCGACTGTGATGCGTTGGGAAGTGAGTTGGGTATGGCGGGAGTCCTGCAGGCCATCGGCAAGCAGGTTCGCATTGTCAACGCTCAGAAGACGCCGCCGAACCTGGAATTCCTGGATCCCGACGGGAGCGTCGAGGCACTTGACGAGCTCTCGGAAAACCCCGGCGATACGACCGATGTGATCATGGTGCTGGATACCAGCGCCTGGGTTCAACTCGGATCGATGGCCGATGTTGTCAGGACGACCAATGCGGTGCGTGTGATCCTTGATCATCACAAGAGTGGCGACGATCTGCAGGCGGTGGAATTCAAGGATGTCTCGTCGGAGGCAACCGGTGCCCTGGTAGCCCAGGCCGCTGAGGCGCTCGGTGTCAGCTTGACCGCGGAGATTGCCCGGCCGCTGTTTGCCGCTGTGGCCACCGATACCGGCTGGTTCCGCTTTCCCTCCACGAGCCAATCCACCTATGCCCTCGCCAGTCAACTTGTCAGCGCGGGTGCGGATCCTGCAGAAATCTACCGGGAACTGTATGAACAGGAGACGCTCGGCCGCTTGCGACTGCGAGGGCTGGTACTTTCACGAGTTGCGGTCAGCGAGCAGACGGGGCTGGCTTACATGCATGTCCGGCTGGCTGATTTTCTCGAGACCGGTGCCCTCCCGAGCGATACCGAGGACCTGGTCAATCTGGCCCTCACGATCGAGGGAACACGGGCAGCCGTGATCCTGGTCGAGCAGCAGTCGGACGTCTACAAGGTCAGCTTTCGCAGCCGCTGTGAACTGGATTGCAGCGAGGTTGCAGCGCAGTTTGATGGTGGCGGTCACAAGGCTGCAGCGGGTGGTTCGATCCGCGGCGACTTTGATGAGGCCCGGGCCGCGGTTCTTGACGCGATGCAATCACAGCTGCAATAATCGCCGTCTGGCGGTCGGGTCGCAAGACTGGATCGCCGTGAGCTGTTTAACAAGGAGGTGCGCCTTGTCGGCTGGCTCCGTCAACCTTCCGGCTGGCGAGACCGAATGCCAGGCAAGCGGAAAGAGTACATGGAAGTTGACCAACTTTCCGTCCCACCTTGCTTTACCTACCCACCCAATTGACGCGTCGGTTGCGATCGACACGGTAGATTTTATCTGCCGTGAGACCTGCTGCTGCGGCTGACGTGACGCCTGCCTTGCCAGACACTTGCCTGGTGGAGGCATAACGAGGAGTCGACGAGAATGGCTGAGACGCCCGATTCCAGCCCGGTGAATGACGAGCTTCCGGACAGTACGGAGCACGACGAGCTAGAAGATTCCGCTGGAGAACAGCCGGCCGACGATGGTTCTGCTGAGCAGGCAGGTGCACAGGACTCAGCGGCAACTGGCGCTGAGGACCCCCGACGCAACTTTGTCTGGCAGCTTGTCGCCGGCCTGGCAGGTGGCATTGTGGCTGTCGGCCCAGTTGCTGTTGGCCTCTATACATTCCTGCTGAATCCCTTCAAGCGTCAGCGTCCACCTCGCAACTTTGACCAGGGTTCGGCCGAGGGTGCTACCAGCGAGTACCGGATTGCACCACTGGCTGCGTTGCCGGCCGATGGAATGCCGCGTCGATTTGCTGTCATTGCAGACAAAACAGATGGCTGGAATTTTACACCGAGTCAACCGATCGGGGCTATTTACGTGGCCCGTCAACCGTCGGTCGATGGGCAGCCGGAACAGGTTGTGGCCTTGCACGCAACCTGCCCTCACGCGGGCTGCACCGTCTCCTTTGACATCGATACGGATGCCTTCCTCTGTCCCTGCCATAACAGCTCGTTTGCCAAGGATGGTGCCAAGAAAGACCTCGCGGGTCGGACGAATCCCAGTCCCCGTGCACTCGATGAATTGAAGGTAAACCAGGCCAAGCTGGACAGCGATGGTGAAATCTGGATCGAGTTCGTCAATTACTATACCGGCCGTGCATCCATGATAGCGAAGCGATGAAGCAACTGATTCAACGACTGGTCAATTGGACCGACGAGCGGACTGGTGTGCGGGATACCGTTCACGAGACACTCTACGAGAACATCCCCGGTGGTTCGCGCTGGAAGTACATCACCGGCAGCATGCTCGTTTTCGCTTTTGCGACACAGGTTATCACCGGGCTCTTCCTCTGGATGAATTACAGTGCCGGCAGCCAGAATGCCTGGGCCAGCGTCTACTACATTCAGAACGTGATGCCCGGTGGCTGGCTGCTGCGGGGTGTCCATCACGTGATGGCGCAGGCGATGGTTGTGCTGCTGCCGATCCACATGCTGCAGGTGATCATCGACAAGGCCTACCAGAAGCCACGTGAGATTAACTTCTGGCTGGGACTGGTGTTGATGCTGCTGACGCTGGGGCTGGGCCTGACCGGCTACCTGCTGCCCTGGGACCAGAAAGGTTACTGGGCCACCAAGGTGGCGACCGAGTTGGCTGCCCTGCCGCCGGTTGTGGGGGGACATGTCCAGACCATCGTGGTTGGTGGCAGCGAGTACGGGCATTTCACCCTGACTCGGTTTTTTGCCCTGCATGCAGGCCTGCTGCCGATGCTGATGGTTGGCGTGCTGGTGCTGCATATCGCCATGTTCCGTCGACACGGAATCACGGCCGAGAGCAGTCCCAAGCGAGGCGACGAGTACTTCTGGCCCAAGCAGGTTGCCAAGGACGCGGTTGGCTGCCTGATCCTGTTTGTGCTGGTCATGGGTGTCGTGATCGCGGAGCACGGGGCCGAGCTGGGAGCGCCGGCAGAGCCGACAGAGGAATACAACGCTGCCAGGCCGGAATGGTATTTTCTCTTCCTGTTTCAGTCTCTCAAGCTTTTCCATAGCGAGTTCGTGGGTGCCATCGTGGTCCCCGGACTGGTCGTGACCTTCCTGTTCCTGATGCCCATTACCGCTCGCTGGAAGTATGGCCACCGTTTCAACGTGGGCTTCATGCTGACACTGATCGTGGTTGCCTCGGTGCTGACATACATGGCCATGAAACAGGACAATTTTTCCACCTGGTATCCCGACGTTGCAGTCGACGACCAGCGTGTGAAGGATTCCAGGGCCTACCTGGCTGCCAAGCAGGATGGCGAGCGTGAGTACGATCGCATTCACGAGCTGATCCAGTTCAAGGGAATCCCGCTGGAAGGTCCGAACAAGTTACAGCTGGAAGATCCGGAAACGATGGGACCGCGATTGTTCCGTCGTCTCTGTGCAAGTTGCCATGCTCACACGGATGCCGCTGGAGATGGAATTCCTGGACCGGATCTGGCAAGCCGCCCAGCGGGTGGGCCGGCCCTCGGAGCTCCCAACCTGTACGGATTCGCATCCCGCGACTGGCTAACTGGATTGCTGGATGCTGAGAAAATAGCGGGCAACGATTACTTCGGTGCCACCAAGCACGCCGAGGGCATGATGGTCGATTATGTCAGTGGCGAAATGCCCGACTATATCGAGGGCCCGCAGGGTCAGCAGAACCTGCAGAAGGTGATTGCTGCCCTGAGTGCCGAAGCAGGTTTGATTTACCAGCTCGCTGACGATGCGGCCGACCAGCAGAGCGGGCTGCTCGATGCAGGTCGCGAGCTGATAACTGGCGACTTTGGCTGTATCAACTGTCATACCTTCGCTGACGAGGAAGTTGGTGGTGCTCCCTCATTGACCGGCTACGGCTCAGCAGCCTGGCTGCGACGAATGATCCAGAATCCGGAGCATCAGGAGCTGTACGGTTACGACAGCGAAGGGAATGATCGTATGCCGGCATTTGACGCGACCCTCACCGACCATCAGGTGGAGATGCTAGTTCGCTGGCTGCGGGCCGATGACAAGGACCTGGCATTGAAGCTTGAGCTGCAGCGGGCCGCTGCTGCGAAGGCTGCTGCGGAGGACTCCAGGTAGCCCGCGGCTTGGGCTACTCGTCCATCCGCTGGCGAATCACGTCGGCCAGTTCGTCCGAGGGTAGTCGCTGCTGCTTAAGCGTGTCACGATCGCGAATGGTGACAGTACCGTCTTCTAGCGATTGGCCGTCCACGGTGATGCAATAGGGAGTGCCGGCTTCATCCTGTCGCCTGTAGCGACGTCCGACAGCGCCCTTCTCGTCGTAGAACACATGGAAGTGTGATTTCAGCTGACGATAGATCTGCTGAGCGACTTCCGGCATGCCATCTTTCTTTACCAGCGGAAAGACGGCGGCCTTGATCGGAGCCAGTCGGGGGTGCAGCCGCATCACAGTCCGAACCTGCATTGTGCCCTTGTCGTCGGGTACCTCGTCCTCGGTGTAGGCTTCACAGAGAAAGGCCAGCGTGGCTCGATCAGCGCCCGCCGAGGGTTCGATCACATGCGGCACGTAGCGGTCGCCGGACAGGTCGTCCCGGTAACTGAGATCCTTGCCACTGCCTCGCCAGCGAGGCTGGCCATGTTCGTCAAGTTCCAGCTCGAGCGGATTTGTGTTGGGATCCAGCTTTCCTTCCATGTGGCTGCGCAAGTCAAAATCGCCGCGATGGGCAATCCCTTCCAGCTCGCCATATTCCCCCTCGGGCAGGAATGGAAAGGCATATTCGATGTCGGCCGTGCCGGTCGAATAATGACTCAACTCGTCCGCCTCGTGTTCCCGCAGCTGCAAGCGTTCGCCCGACAGACCAAGTTCCTTGTACCAGACCAGGCGGCGATCGCGCCAGTACTGGTACCACTGCTGGGAGGCATCGGGGTGGCAGAAAAACTCGATCTCCATCTGCTCAAATTCGCGCGAGCGGAAGGTGAAGTTACGGGGGGTGATTTCGTTACGAAATGATTTGCCCATCTGGGCGATGCCGAAGGGGATCCGTACACGGGTACTATCCAGCACGTTCTTGAAGTTGACGAAGATGCCCTGGGCAGTCTCCGGTCGCAGGAAGGCGGTTCCTTCCTCGCCAGCCATGGCACCCACGGTGGTCTTGAACATCAGGTTGAATTCACGCGGTTCGGTCAGCGTATTCAACTCGGAGGCGTCCGGAGCCAGTACCTGCGTGGTCTCCGTCAGCTCGTTGAGAGCCTGGAAGTCGCCGTCCCATTCCAATTGCTCGGCATGCTTGGATCGCAGGTTGAAGAACTTCAACGCCCGCCGCTGAACGTCCTGCTGCTCTTCTTCAACAGCGGCAGTTGTGGTCACAAAGATCCGCTGCTGCTTAGCCGCCACCCAGCGGCCGCGCACCTGGTCGTGGCGATACCGCCGCTTCGACTCACGGCAATCGACCATGAAGTCATGGAACAGGTCGTAATGGCCGGAACATTTCCAGACCTGGGGGTGCATGATGATGGTGCAGTCGAGCCCGGTCATCTCGTAGCTGGCAGGCGCCCCGCCTGAGATCGACAGTTCATCGTGGCCGGTCACCATGTCGTGCCACCAGGCGTCCTTGATGTTTCGCTTGAGCTCCACGCCCAGCGGGCCATAGTCCCAGAATCCGTTCAGGCCCCCGTAGATCTCACTTGATTGAAACAGGAACCCCCGGCGTTTGCAGAGGGATACGAGTTTTTCCATTTGCATGGTTGATATGCTTCCAAACGATTCGTGCCGTGTTCATTCTGAGCCGCTGAGGCCCACCACATTATGCTCTTTCAGCTCCAATTGGCCACTGGGCGCGCGGCCGGGAAGCTGACTGGACAATTGCAAGATCCGTCGCGGTATTGATAATAGGCACTTTCCGCAGCAGCCCCTTGTGCTGCTGCGTACCGCTGGGCCTGCTGGCGGAAATCGCAGCACCTGGAACCCCGACCATGACTTTCTCTGCTCGCAGGCTCGCCTGCCTGATCCTTCTTTCGGCCTGGCTGGCCGCTGACGCCAGCACCGTTGCCGCACCCCATGTGCCGGCTTACCAGCGATTTCACCAGGCGGGTGAGCAACCGCTGCAGGCTGGCCAGCTGCTGCTGGGTGAATTGAACTGCCTCGCCTGCCACCAGACCAGCGACGATTGGGCCAGCCAGATTTCCAGCAAGCAGGCGCCCATCCTCGACCAGGTTGGATCGCGAGTGCGGCCGGAATTCATCCGGGCCTATCTCAGCGATCCGCAGAAAGCCCGGCCAGGCAGCACCATGCCAGATATGCTTGTCGGCCTGCCGGCGGCCGAGCGGAAGCAGGCTATCGAGTTCCTGACGCATTTCCTGGCTTCAACAGGCAGCTTGAACGATACACCAGCCATGCCGGCCAATGTGGTCCAGGGAGATCGCCTGTTTCACGAGCTCGGTTGTACCGCCTGCCATGATCCCAGGCAGGAAGGCCAGCAGCCACTCGCCAGCTCCGTTGTCCTGCCGCAGATGTCGGACAAGTACACGATTCCTGCACTTGCCAGCTTCCTCAAGAATCCACTCGCTGTGCGACCGTCCGGCCGCATGCCGAGCTTGAACCTGAGCGACCAGGAGGCGCAGCAGGTGGCCAGCTACCTGCTCAAGGACCTGCAGCTGCCGGCAAACACGAGATTCGCTTACTACGAGGGAAGCTGGGACACGCTGCCTGACTTCAGTACGCTTGAACCGAAGGCTGAGGGCGAGGGCTTTGGTTTTGACCTTGGAGTTGCTGCCCGGCGTGAAAAGTTTGGGATGCAATTCCGCGCTACCCTGGTGATCCCCAAGTCAGGCACCTACAAGCTGCATCTTGGCTCGGATGACGGGTCTCGATTGCTGCTTGATGGCCAGGAAGTGGTCCGGGTTGATGGCGTGCATCCACTCCAGTTCAAGTCCGCCAACCTGGAACTGACGGCAGGAGAGCACCCCCTGCTGGTCGAGTTTTTCGAGCAGGCTGGCGAGGAAGTGTTGAGAGTTGAGATCGAGGGGAATGGCCTCAAGCGACAACCGCTGGACCAGCTGCTGAAGACACCCAAGCCCGAGCCGACGGCCGAGACCACCCCCTTCGAGTTGAATCCCGAGTTCGCAGCCAACGGGGCGATGCTGTTTGTCAGCCTGAACTGCAATGCCTGCCACCAGCTCAAGCGTGAGGGGCTGCCCCAGCCCGAGCGACCGCTGGCTGGCGCCTTGAAGGAACTTGATACCGCCCAAGGGTGCCTGGCCCCAGCGCCCACTCGCGATGGCCCGGCAGTACCCAGCTACGCTCTCTCAGCACCGCAAAGACGTGACCTGGCAGCGGCCCTGGCCCGCATTCGCCAGGGCGCAGCGGCAGAGCTGGCCGGTACGACCTTGATCGCCAACACGCTCGAGCGATTCAACTGTTACGCCTGTCACCAGCGCGGCGAGATTGGTGGCGTGGAGCAGGACCGCAATGAGCAGTTTCGCACCACGGAAAAAGAGATGGGTGACGAGGCACGTATTCCACCGCTGCTGACCGGCGTGGGAAGTAAATTGCGGAAGGAATGGATGGACCAGGTTTTCGAGAATGGTGCCAAGGATCGCCCCTACATGCTGACGCGGATGCCGCGGTTCAGCAAGCAGAACCTCGGGCCGCTGTCCGACCTGCTGGCCAGCCATGACAAGCTTCAGCCGCTGGCTGCCGTCGATGAGAAGTTCAGCAATCGACAGCTCAAGGCTGCTGGTCGCCGGATGGTGGGAGCGGGTGGGTATTCCTGTATCAAGTGCCACACCTACGGTGCTCACAAGGCGACTGGCGTGCAGTCGATTTCGCTGACAACCATGCACAAGCGGCTGCAGCCCGAGTGGTTTCGGCAGTACGTTGTCAAGCCGCTTCGTTTCCGGCCGGGCACGAGGATGCCGACAGCCTGGCCAGACGGCCAGGTCCTGCTGGATAAAATCCTTGACGGCACGATCGACCAGCAGGTGCATGCGGTCTGGACATTCCTGGCGGACGGCGACAAGGGTGCCATGCCTGCTGGATTGGGACCCGAACCAATCGAACTGGTGGCTGTTGAGCACGCCATCATCTACCGCAACTTTATCGAGGGTGCCGGATCGCGGGCGATCGGCGTCGGCTATGCCGAAAAGGCAAACCTCGCTTTCGATGCCAACGAAATGAGCCTGTCGCTGCTCTGGCATGGCGCATTTATCGATGCCTCGCGTCACTGGAAGGGGCGTGGCCAGGGCTACCAGGGACCGCTCGGTGACAATGTCCTGCGACTTGAATCCCGCCCTGCCCTGGCGGTGCTGGAGAATGCCGAAGTCAGCTGGCCGACCGATCCGGCCCGCCAGCTTGGCTATCGCTTCCGCGGCTACCGTCTTGTCGAGGGGCAGAAGCCGGTCTTTCGCTACGATTATCGCCAGGTCCAGGTTGAGGACTTTTTTGACCCCACCAGCGACAAGGACTTTACTCCACTCAATCGCACGTTGCGACTTACCAGCAAAGAACCGCTGGAGAATCTCTGGATACGTGCGATCGTGGCTGAGACGGTCGAGCAGAAGGATGGAGAACTGCTTATCGATGGCGACTGGCTGCTGAAAGTCAGCGGGCACGTGGGCCAGGCGGTGCTGCGCAAACAGGGTAATCGGACTGAGGTGCTGTTGCCGGTCGAGTGGCAGAAGACTGCAACTGGCACATTTTTTGCGCAGATTCAGGAGTTGTTCAATTGGTAGGGCAGCCGACGCCCTGTTGACGAGTTGTGATTTGTAAGAGGAGCCGAATCGAATGATGTGTGACAAGCTGGTACAGCGATTGGTGATGTCTGCCCTGCTGGGATTGTTCCTGCCAAGCCTGGCTCCGCTCGGCGCTCAGCAGGCCGAGCCGCCGACTGAGAACGACTATTACCAGATTTCAGCCTTGCCGATTCCGGCCGGCGTGGTGCTGGAGGCGAGTGCCCTGGAGATGATGCCTGACGGCCAACTTGCCGTGGCCTCGCGCCGGGGCGACCTCTTCCTGGTCGAGAACCCGCTCTCGCCATCTCCCGACTCCATTAAGTTCTCGCTGTATGCAAGTGGCCTGCATGAAGTCCTCGGACTGGCCAATCGTGGTAAGGACCTGTTCGTGACCCAACGCTGTGAAGTCACACGACTGGTGGACACCAACCGCGACATGCTGGCAGACTTGTTTGAGACCGTGTCCGACGGCTGGGGCATCAACGGCGATTACCACGAGTACGCATTCGGATCGCGACATGACAAGGATGGCAATATCTGGGTGGTGTTGTGCCTGACCGGTTCTTTCAACAGCAACAACAAGTACCGCGGCTGGTGCTTGCGGATCACACCCGACGGCGAGGTCATTCCGACTTGCAGCGGGATTCGATCTCCTGGCGGGATTGGCATGAACATCGATGGCGATGTTTTTTACACCGACAACCAGGGCCCCTGGAATGGAACCTGTTCGCTCAAGCACTTGCGGGTCGGATCTTTCCAGGGACATCCGGCGGGGAATCGCTGGTACGACCAGACCGATGCGATTGGCCCGCGGCCGAGCGATCCGCAGAGTGGCAGCCGAATCATGACGGAGGCGGACAAGATCCCGCAATTGGAACCAGCTGCGGTCCTGTTCCCCTACAAGAAGATGGGGCAATCGGCAAGTGGCATCGCCTGTGACCGCACAGCGGGCAAGTTTGGCCCCTTTGCAGGCCAGCTGTTTGTCGGCGATCAGACATTCAGCACGGTCATGCGTGTTTACCTGGAAAAGGTCCAGGGACATTATCAGGGAGCCTGTTTTCCGTTCCGTAGTGGCTTCGGCTCCGGCAGCCTGTCGGTGATGATCGAAGCTGACGGGGCCATGTTCGTGGGTGGAACCAATCGCGGCTGGGGTTCTCGCGGCAGCAAGCCGTTTGCCCTCGAGCGACTTAACTGGACCGGCAAGGTCCCCTTTGAAATCCACGAAATGCATGCTCGGCCGGACGGCTTCGAGCTGACTTTCACACACCAGTTGGATGCCAGCAGTGCCAGCGACCCGGCTTCCTACACGATCGGCAGCTATGCTTACATTTACCAGTCCAACTATGGCAGCCCGGAGGTGGATCACACCACGCCTCGAATTACCGAGGTCAAGCTGGGCAAGGACGGCCGCTCGGTTCGCTTGCTGATCGACAAGCTACAGCGTGGTCACGTGCACGAGTTGCACGCGGCGGGTGTGCGGTCGGCTGCTGGCCTGCCGCTGCTGCACGACGCTGCCTATTACACGCTCAACTATATTCCCGCACCCTGAGTCGGTCTCGGGCTGGCTAGGCATCGCGGCCGAATGTGACCAGGCACATATCGTCGTTGGGGGGCGTGTCGCCGAGGAATTCCAGCACGGATTTCAGCACCGTGTCGCCTCGCTGCTGGGCATCTCCCAGGGCTGAGCCGATTAGCTGCAGCAGGCGTTCGTCGCCGTACTGTTCTTCATCAGCGTTGCAATTCTCATTGATGCCATCGGTATAGAGCGTGAGTGACTCGCCTGCAGCCAGCGCGACTTCGAAGCTCTCGTATTCAAAATCGGACATGATACCCAGCGGAATACCGGTCTCATCTTCACCCAGTTCCTGGATCGCACCATCGCTGCCGCGGTGAACCGGCAGCATGTGGCCGGCGTTGACCATCGTCAGCTGATTTGTTTGCACGTCGATGACAATCAGAATCATGCTGACAAAGCGGTCGCTGCCCATACCGTTCATGCGGTTATTCAGCTTGTGCACAGCGAGTTCGGGTTGCAGTTCACTGGCCAGGCAATAGCGGGCCTCGGCCGACAACTTGGCCATCAACAGCGCCGCTGCGACTCCATGGCCCACCACATCGGCGACGATCACGGCCAGTCGATTGTCGTCCAGTTGGAGGTAATCGAAATAGTCGCCACCGACCTGGTTGGCGGGTCGATAGAAGTCGAAAAAGTTGTAGCCCTCGATCGCTGGCTGCTGGCTGGGCAGGAATCCTCGCTGGACTTCATGTGCCAGTTTCAGGTCCTGCTTGACCGCCTGTTGACGCAGGGCGTCCTCGTACAACTGGGCATTGTGCACGGCGAGGCCAGCCTGGGTCGCGACGCATACCAGTACCTCGAGGTCATGGGGGCGAAACTGTTTTTGCCTTTCGGAGGTGTCGACCTGCAGGATGCCGATGGAGTTCCCTTTCGAGTCGAACAGAGGTGCGCACATCATCGAGCGGATCTGCAGGTCGGCGATGCTCTGGTTGGCATCGAACTGGTCGTCGGAGACAGCATCAGCCGAGAGGATCGCTCGCTTGGACTCCATCACCTGGTTGACGATCGTACGACTCATGCGAATCGTCTCCTCGCTCCCTTGCTGGCGGGCTTTGGACCAGCGCGGCACGAGATTGTCCTCCTTGTCCTTGAGTCCGATAAAGGCCCGGTCCGCCTGCACAAAAACCTTGAACAGGCTTTCGAGGACCTTGGGCAGCACTTCATCAAGGGCCAGTGCCTGTCCCAGGTTCTGGGTGATTTCCAGTATCGCCGAGAGCGTCGCCTCGGGGCTGGCAACAACCTGGACCTGGCCACTGCCGCTGGATACCTCCAGCTGGGACATGATCGTCGAGCCGCCAACGTCCTCGCTGCCGATCAAGACCGACAACTGGGAACCCCCCGTCAGTCCCGACTCCGTCGGCACATCCATGTCGAGGTAAAAATTGAAGGCCACATCACAGACAGACAGCTTGTCGCCGTTATTCAGCGGGTGGCGACCACCGGCAACTTCCGAGTCATTCAGATAGGTCTTGTTTCGGCTTTGCAGGTCTTCGAGGAAATAGTTGCCATTGTCCTCGTGAATCGTGGCATGCCGCCGACTGACGGCATAATCATCGACCTGGATATCGCATTCCGGTGCGCGACCAATCACGGCGTCTTCGCTTCCTAGTTCGAAGCGCCGGCCGGCCAGGGGACCGTTGCGTGCCTTGATGTATGCCATGCCGATAGAGTCGATTGAAATTGTGGAGAAGCGATTCGTGAAGCGTACTGAGGATTCTAATTTCGTCGCAGTGGCACCGTCAACTCGCCCTCGGCTGGTGTCGCAGCGGACCACCTTGACCCGGAAGACGAGAAGTTCTACTGTTTAGAGTCTCACTAAGAATTGCCTTGCCAGGGGGCCTCTGGAAGGTTTTCGGGTGTGGTTTTCATGTGAGTAATAGCCCGTGGTGTAATTGGTAGCACGAGAGATTCTGGTTCTCTTGGTCGGGGTTCGAGTCCCTGCGGGCTAACTTGCTGTTTCTCCTCCTGGCTGGCTCACCAGCCGTTTCTGCTGGATCCGCTCGAATCATCGCACTGCCCGCCGCTGGACAATCCGGCCGCGACTTCGAGCCCGCTCCAGGGCTGCCTCGTCCGTGACAATCCAGATGTTGCGAAACCTCACCGGGTTGCCATGATTCTGCAGGTGAATTGGCAGCGGTTCGGGACTTTCCGGCTGACCTGCCCCTGTCTTGTTAACAATCTCCTGTTGATCATGGATGGCAACGCCGTTGTGCAGCACGGTGATGTGCGCGTTGGCTGTCTTCTTGTCGCCGTCCCAGCGAGCGGCTCGGAAGATCATATCATAGGTTTGCCATGCCAGTGGTGGTAAGCACATGTTGAGCTCTGGCGAGCGCTGCTTGTAGAGCCCGCCGCACTCGTTATTGGTACCGGCCAGCCCGAAAGAATCGAGGATCTGGACCTCGTAGCGTCGCTGGATATAGACCCCGCTGTTACCACGGCCCTGGCCGCGGGCGGTCGGCATGTAGGGAATCCGGAACTCGATGTGCAATTGAAAGTCACCGACCGGCATCTGGGTGGTGACCCCTTCCATCAGCAATCCATCTTCCGAGATGCGGGCCCCTTCCAGCTGGTCCGCCTGCTGACCGTCGAACAGCACGACCGCGGCTCGCGGCGGGCGGGCGGCGATCGTGTTGCTGGCCCGCTGGACCTTGTGAATCTGTCCCATCGACTGCCTGCCGTAAGAGATTCTGGCTGAGCGGCCATTCGCCAGCTGAACATGCCACTCTTCGTTGCTGAGCAGCAGCTGGTCGCCTTCGGGAGATCCTTTCAGCGACACTGGCGGCTGCAGGTTCCAACCGTTTCCGGGAAGTCCCCCAAGATAGACGACCGCCTCGAACTGGCCGTTGCCCTGGGCAATCACCTGCAGGCCGGCCCGCCGCATCAGCAGGCCGTCCCGGACCAGGCCGCTGTATTCGCCCTGGACCTGGAAATCATTGTCCGGCAGAGGGGATCCCTCCGTGCCCTGCTGGGCCAGGCTGCTGTTGCCAAGCGTGAGTGTCAGCAGCAGCGTTATAAGCAGCGAGGGGATTCTCATGAGTGCGATGTTCCGGGCAAATGAGTGAATTTTCAGATTAGCTCTCTACCATGACTCGGGCCTGGCCCTGCCGCAAGAGTTGGCCGACAGTTAATCCGACTCAGCCGGGGACTCGTCGGCCGGCGTACTGGTGAGTGGTCCAGCCAGTTGCTCCAGGGTAGTTAGCATTCGCTTGGCCCGCTGCTGGCTGTCACGCAGTCCGCAGGCGGCGTCGCTGGATGATTCTCGATCTTCCAGCTGCTGCCAGACAATCGCCTGGACATTGGGTCGTCCCAGCATGACCTGCAGGAGCTGATCGATGCTATGAGCCGAGCCCAGCTTGGCCTCTGAATTGACGAAGCCATCGCTTGCGGTGGGTGCCTTGAAGAGAATCGCCAGTGGCAATTGCAGCTGGGACCAGCGGTCGAGCTGGTTAGCGACGGCGAGCAGGTCCCTCGGCTGGGTCGTGCTGTCGCTGAATTGCCAGTTGATCTCAAGTCCAATGCCACTGATTCCCAGGTTGGCCCGGACCAGCGTCTCGGCAAAGTGAATCGGTGAGAGATCCTGTTGCTGATGTGCCAGGTATTCGCCCCAGGGTTGATCAAAGCTGACCACAACAGGCGTGTGCCGGTCATGCCTGCGAATCGTCTCGACGGCATCGACAGTCAGTCGCAGTCGCTGTTCTTCACTGAATTTCCGATCATGGGGGCGGTTCAGTCCGGCGGTAGCGTGCCAGATATCGACTTTATCGTGCAGCCGCTCGACAAGCTGCTCGATATGGTCCCGCGTGGCGGCCTGCAGCTGCTGGAACGACTCAGCGGCGCAATCCAGCCAGGCGGGAAGATGTTCGTCGTCGAGTCGCAGCAGCGGGCCAGCCATGACTCTCATTTCTCGTCCGCGGGCCCACTCCAGCTGATCGATCACTCCCTCCAGCTTCAGCGGGCCTGGTTCCGGCTGACACTGGTTCCAGCAGATCGGGAGATGGCAGATGTTTGCCGTCGGAAAGAAGTCGACATCCTGGCTGCCGGCCTGTTCAGGGGTATCGAGGCGGAAGCCGATCAGGGCGGTTGAAGTGAGTTGCTGCAGGATTCGCATTTTCATCAGCGCCTCGGCATCCCAGCAGGCCAGGTCTTCAATCGCCTCCAGGCTTTTCATCAGTGAGTCCGTCGCCTGCTGCTCTCGTTGCTGGGGGTCGGACGCCGACGTCACGGCGGAACCCAGCAGGCGAGTCGCTGCTGCCACCAGTCCCGATACACGATCGGGCACGGGGACCCCGTCAGGTCGGCTGTTGGCGATGTACTGCCTCAGTCGGTGAATCGTGCCACGTGCCAGCTCGACCAACAGCGGGTAGGGCTGATCACGCGCAGCCAGGCTTGCGGTTGTCAGTGTCAGCGTGCCTAGCTGGGGAAGTGACCACGGTACCGAGAGGCTACCAATCTCATCGTCGCCCTCTCGCCGGATCACCAGTTGCCCGTCGGCCAGGCTGTTCTGCGTGGTCCAGGGGATTCCCTCCAGCCCCTGCATGTAGCACTGCTGGACGGCAGCTGCCGAAAGCGACATCTCGGGGCTAATGGTGAAACGTGTTTCCACGGCGGTCCTGCTGCTGGTTGCTGGGGAGGCGTGACTGGCGACCAGAGGACGCCAGGCCTGGGAATCTATCGTAGCGATCGTCGGCATTCATTTTAACCGACCGGCTGCCACTGCTCCACATCCGTGACCCAGCTGAGTATACTGCGTCCCCAGACATGTTGGTCTTTCCTGTCGGGAGGGTTGGCAGAGTCGAGCAGGAGACAAGCAACTTCAACTGGATGAAGGGAGCCTGGTATGTCGTCGCCCGTCTTAGAAACTGATTTGAAGGATATTCCCGTGCGTCGTGGCAAAGTTCGCGACATTTATGACCTGGGCGATGCCCTGCTGTTGGTCAGTACAGACCGGATCAGCGCATTTGACTGGGTACTGAGCAGCGGCATACCGGACAAGGGACGTGTGCTGACTCAGATCAGCCGCTTCTGGTTCAACCTGCTGGGCGTTCCCAATCATGAATTGACCAGCGAACTGGCCGAGATGGGTTTGCCCGATGCTGTCGACAGTGACGTACTGGAGGGCCGCTCGATGCTGGTCCGCAAGTGCCAGGTGGTTCCGATCGAGTGTGTTGTGCGGGGTTACCTGGAAGGTTCCGGCTGGAAAGAGTACCAGCAGGACGGCACGGTTTGTGGAATCCAGTTGCCAGATGGACTGGTGCGAGGAAGCCAGTTGCCAGAGCCGATCTTCACTCCTGCCACCAAGGAAGAGAGTGGCCACGACATCAATATCTCATTCGAACGGATGGTTGAGATCGTGGGCGAGGAGACGTCGGTCGAATTGCGTGATCGCAGTATGGACATTTACCGTCGTGGCTCGGAGTTTGCTCGCGGCCGGGGCATCATCATTGCGGATACCAAGTTTGAGTGGGGCTGGTATGACGACGAGTTGATTCTGATCGACGAAGTGCTGACTCCAGATAGCTCGCGATTCTGGCCTGCCGACCAGTACGAACCGGGGCGTGCACAATCCTCGTTTGATAAGCAGTTCGTGCGCGACTGGCTCAACGATACCGATTGGGACAAGGAGAGCCCGCCGCCGACACTGCCGGCCGAGGTCGTGGCCAAGACGCGGGAAAAATACATCGAGGCCTTTGAGACGCTGACCGACGCGGCCTTTCCCTGGAAATGAGTCAGGCTTAGTTGTCTGCCGCTGCCGGCGCCAGTTGCCGGGCCAGCAGCTTGTTGCCGGCCGCCTGCGGTGAATCGATCTGCTCGAGGAGTTCCCGGGCTCGCTCGTGCTGGCCTGTGGCCTCGTAGCAGCGTGCCAGGTTGTATCG
>CAUZOB010000014.1:0-39994 GCA_963581185.1 Planctomycetota bacterium
CGGTCAACCTGGGGAATCCTGGGGAATTCACGATTCGACAGCTGGCTGAACTGGTGATTGAATTGACCGGAACGGGCTCGGAAATCCGCTTGCAGCCGCTGCCGACCGACGATCCGCAACGGCGTCAGCCGGATATCACGCTGGCCCGGGAAACACTTGATTGGCAGCCCACTGTGGCACTGCGGGACGGCCTCGAGAAGACGATCGAGTGGTTTCGGACGATCGACCTGGACCAGTACGAACCGCCCACACCGAATTACTAGTGGGACGAGTTGCCGGGCGCAGCACAAGCCAAGCGGCCGAGTGTCGCTGGATCCTTGAGCTAACGTCGCTGGTTTGCCTAACCGGTAAAATCGGCACGATCGGAATTAAAGGTACGACCGGTAGAGTCCGAAGTTAGACAGGTAGAGGTGTCGTCACCTCGGGCCAGTACCCAACGCTCCGTCCGTGCGCGCAAGGCGATAGGGAACGCCGTTTTGATCAACATCGTGATCATGGCACCCCTATTTCTTGTGGAACTGAAAACATGCGAGATCAGTACGAATCAGGGGTTCCTCCGCGTGCCTGGCGGATCCTCTGGACACTCATCCTCTGCCTGCTCATGAGCCCCTGGGCGCTGGCGCAGGAACCGCCGGACGATGACCAGGTGACGTTGCCGGAGACGGTCGTGACAGGTGTCAAGCCGGCCTTTAACCAGGCTCGTGGCTCGGGCAGCCTGTTTGGCAGTGTCGAGGGAGCGATGTCGACGACCGGATCCGCTGCCCGGCTCGACTTGAATTCGATCCGCAGCCATTCGTACGACAATCCCAACCGGGTCCTGACCCAGGTGCCAGGTGTTTACCTGCGGGAAGAGGATGGCTTCGGCAACTTTCCAAATATCAGCCTGCGTGGAGTCGACATGGCTCGCAGCGCCAAGGTGACGATCATGGAAGATGGTATCCTGGCCGCGCCGGCAGCCTACGCCGCTCCCTCGGCCTATTACTTTCCCACGGTCGGGCGGATGAGCGCGGTGGAAGTTTTCAAGGGAAGCAGCCAGGTCCAATTCGGACCTCATACCACCGGCGGTGCGATTAACTTCCTCTCCACGCCCATTCCGGACCGCCAGGCGTTCTACATGCGGACGATGTTTGGCACCAATAATGAAATGCGGTTGCACTCCTGGTTTGGCAACACCTGGATCAATCAAGATGGCGAACGCATGGGCTTTGTCGCCGAGGGTTATTTCCGTGAATCCGATGGCTTTAAGACCATTGACCAGGCGGGAAATTACCCGATCCACAATGCCAACGACACCGGCTTTACGAATCGCGAGCCGATGGTCAAGTTCTTCTGGGAACCGAACACGCTGTCCTACCAGCGGTTCGAGGCCAAGTGGGGCTATTCGGCCATGAATGTCAACGAGGGCTATGTCGGCCTGACCGCCGACGACTTCGCCGCTAACCCACTGCGGTCCTACAACGGCACTCGCTTTGATCACATGGCGAACGTGGCCAACCGCAGTTACCTGCGGCATACGCTGGGGGACATCGAGGTGGACCCCTTCATACTGACCCAGACGTTCTACTACACCCGCTTTCATCGCGACTGGTTCAAGCTGGGAAAAGTGATCGACCCAGCCGGTACGTCGTACAACATCTCCAACATCCTCGGCGACCCGATCAGCAACTCAATCGGATACGGCATCCTGACTGGCAGCCAGGCGGGCATACTGCGTCTGCGACATAACGATCGTGACTACTCGACCTACGGATACGATGCCGTGGCCAACCTGGCCGTCGAGGGTCAACAGGCAGATCACGACTTTTCGCTCGGCTTCCGCTACCACCGGGATCGAGTACGGCGTTTTCAACGAGATGATGACTACCTGACGAATGACAACGGCGGGATTGAAAGTGTCAGCGAGGGTGCAGCTGGTGCCGCCGGGGACCGCCGCCAGGAAATCAAGGCGGTCGCTGTTTACCTGCAGGATCGGATGGATTTCGGGCGTATGGTCGTCACGCCAGGTATTCGTTTTGAAAGCCTGCATGCTCGCAATCAGCGATTTCCGGGTGAATTGAAGCCGGTCAAGGATGATAAAGAGACAATGACAATGGCCAGCGGTGGCGTTGGTATGACCTATCGTATGCACGAATCGATGCAGTTAGTCGGTGGCTTCCACCGTGGAGTTTCTCCTCCCTCGCCAAGCAAGATCACCAATGGGATGCGAGAAGAAGAGAGTTTGGCCAGTGAGTTTGGCTTTCGCTTCAAAAATGATGATCGCTTCTGGGCAGCTGAGGTGATCGGCTTCTATACCCACTTCAATGACCTCATCGTGCTGGACAATATCGGCTCGGGTGCAGATCCGGAAAATGATGAGCAGGTGGGGAGCTTGTATGCGACCGGTGTGGAAGCAAGCATCAGCTATGACATGGGCAAGGACCGCGGTTGGGATATCTCCAGTCCCTGGTTTGTCAGCATGACCTATACCGATGCCCGCCTGCTGACCGATACGCTGTCGCAGGATGCCGAGTCGATCTTTGCCGGCGGCCTGTCCGGCGCAAAGGTCCCCTATATTCCCGAGTTCAGCCTCATGGTCGGGATCGGCGCCCACGCGGAGCATTCCGGTATCGACCTGACTGGTATCTATGCCGATCAGACGTTTACCACCGCGTCGAACGAGGTCTTTGACGCCGCCAGTACCGATGCCCGCTTCGGTACCGCCGATGACTACTTTCTCTGGGACCTGTCGGCCTATCACCAGGTGACCGCCAACTGGAAGATCTTTGGCGGTGTCCAGAATGTCTTCGATCGTCGTTATCTGACGACTCGACATCCCTTCGGTCCACGCCCCGGCCCACCGGTATTTGGCTACCTCGGAGTCGAGGCGCAGTATTAACTGCGGTCAGAAGGGTCGCGTGACTAGGGAGTTGAGTGGGCGATGTTGACGTGCTCGGCACCCGACTTCTTGGCGATATCAAGTGCCTTAACAAAGTTGTCGTAGGTCATCGCTTCGTCGCCGCGGATCGTCACCACGCGCGCATTGCTGTCGGCAAGTAACTTCTGCAGCTCTGGACCGAGCTCTGAAAAGCTGGTGAGTTGCTTGTTCAGGAACACCTGGCCGTCGACATCGAGCGTGACCAGGATCTCCTGGGCGTCATTGGTGCCTGCCGCTGCTGTAGGAAGCGAGAGCTTGATGGCAGGTGTCAGAAAAGTGGAGCTGAGCATGAAGAAGATCAGCAACAGGAAAACGCAGTCAATCAACGGACTCATTTCCATCCGCAATTGAGGCCTTCGCTGGCGAGTGATCTTCATCGTTGTCATTCCTTACCAGGTTGACAGTGCCTGTCAGCTGCTGGAGACCGGATCGGTTTCCAGCAGAGTGCCTGCCTCGGCCGTGGTCGTGGTAGGCGACGGGGGTCGCTCGACAGCTGACTCGGCCAGCGGCTCTGGGCGAGTTGGTGGCTGGCCTGGATCTGTCGGCTGGTCATCAAGCCAGGCGTTCAACTCGGCCAGCATCCACTGCATCCGCAATGTGACCGCTGCGACCCGGTTATCAAGGAAATGGTAGACGGCCAGCGTGGGCAGCGCCACGACAAGTCCGAAGACGGTGGTTAGCAGGGCTTTCCAGATGCCGCTTGCCAGATGGCCCGGCTGCACGTTACCACCCTGGGCTTCAATCTGATGAAATGCCTCCACCAGTCCCCAGACCGTTCCCAGTAATCCGATCATTGGAGCCAGGTGACCAATCACTGAGAGCCAGTGGATTCTGGATTCCATCCGCGTGACCTGCTGGGATGCTTCCTGGCCAACCAGCTCTTCGCGCAATGCTGGTGGTCGCCTGCGGTGCGCAAGGAAGCTCTCCGCAACACGCGCCAAAGGTGATCGGGATCGGCGGAGCCAGTCCTGTACCTGTTCAGGCGACTCGCTGGCAAGACGCTGATGGAGATTGCCTTTGAGTTGCTCGTAGGAGCAGGCACGGTAAATGAAAACGATGACCCGCTCGAGTGCGACACAGAGCGCGACGACGCTACAGAGCAGCAACGGGTACATGATGTAACCGCCCCGCTCAAAGAGGTCACTTAGAGTGTATTCCCACATGTGCTCAGCTCGTGGTGCCTGGCAGCAGTCCGGATGGCTTTGATTCGTCGACGTTGTGCAGTCTTATATAGATAGCATGGGTTAGCGATTCAGGCCCGGCCGAACATACGTCGACTTATCGTTAATGAGACTGAGTGTCATTTTTGTGACAAAAAAATCAGCTGTCAATGGGTCCGATGAAATAGTCACACTGGCTGACATCCCGAACGCCCCCTTTTCCAACCATTTTGGCGCTATTCTGTCCTGGCAGCAGAGGCCCGGAGTTTTCACACGGTCAGCTGAGAAAAATGCTCGCCAGGCCGTACCGCTGGATTGACACTCGATCTCATTAAGATAAACTGGTCGATATCAGCTGGCCCGCCGTGGCCAGCCGCTCCTGCTCCCGCCCACAACGCGCCACCGATATGCGACGCCTGCTAAGACAAAACAGCCTGTTCATCGCGCTGCTGATGGTCAGTGCCACAGCACATTGGGCGATTGGCTACCTCGGTGGCGAGGAATACGAGAAGCCGGAAATCTGGTTGCAGGACCAGGCAGCGACAACCGTCTCTGTCCAGCTGGTGGCACCAACAACGCCTCTGCAGCCGGCCGTCGACACTCTGGATGTTAAACAACCGATGGTGGACCAGGTGATTGAGCCGATGGAGATTCCGCAACTGGATCTGCCCGAACAGCCCTTCGAAATTGACTTCCACAAGATCCGACGGCTAGAGCAGCAGCAGCGTGCTGAGTTCACAGAATCCGAGCTGGTTAATCGCCTGACGGAATTCGAGTTGCCAGCCGTGACGCCACTGGCCATACCGGAGTCGCCGCTCGAAGCACTCCAGCGTCCAGAGGTCGACAATCGGCCGATTCAGCCTCGGCCGCTGACCGAGATACCACGTGAGCGGCAGCCGCTAGAGACCGAACCACTGCTGCCAGCCGTATCGCAACCATCCCTACCGCTGCGAGCCCCGACGCCCGATCTGAACGTCGCCCAGCAGGCGGTGGATCTGCCGCGCCAGCTGGACACCTCCGAACCGCTCGAAGATCGCACAATTGCCAGCCAGGGATCCAGCGGACTGGAAGCTGCAGTCAGTATCCGCCGAAGTCGCGAAGTAACCTATCCCCGCGACATGTTGCTGCGTGGTGTCGAGGGGCTTGTCAAATTGACAGTCGTGGTAACTCGCGACGGACGAGCCGGAACGATCCGGATCCAGCAATCATCCGGCCATCCCCAGCTGGACCAGGCAGCGATCACTGCTGCACGCGGCTACCAGTTCCAGCCAGCTCGACGGAATGGCCAGGCGATCGCAACCACGGTCACTTTGCCCGTTCGCTTCACGATCCGAAAGTCAGGGAAATAGGGCCGCGAACTGGTGTTGATTGAACACCGCGATGAGATTTACCAGCGTCGTGTCACGCAGCAGCGCATGCTGGTTCTCAACAAGTGACAGCTGGCACGCTGAGAAACTTGAGAACGGGTTGATTTGTGGCCGATCTTCCCACACATTTGGTGTGTGAAATAAATCGACCCTGCCCCACTTCCCAGGACCGTCCGCCACCCATGTCCAGATCACTGCAGCCACCTTGGAATGTTCCCTTCAGCCGTCGGACTCTGCTAGCTGCCACGCCAGCCGTGCTGGCTGGCCTCTCCTGGCCGCACACCGCCCACGGGCAGATCGATCCAGCGACACCACCCGCAGCTGCTCTGCGCGGCTGGCAGTCCCTTTTCGACGGCAAGCAGCTTGGTGCCTGGAAGAGCGCAAATTTCGGTGGTGAGGGTGAAGTCCAGGTCCACGACGGCGCCATTGAGCTGGGCTACGGCTCGTCGATGACCGGCGTCACTTACACCGGCTCCGTGCCCCGAACCAACTATGAGTTACGGCTGGAAGCCCAGCGTGTGGAGGGAATCGACTTTTTCTGCGGCCTGACTTTCCCGGTCAAGGATTCCTACTGCAGCTTCATCGTCGGTGGTTGGGCTGGTGCAGTCGTGGGTCTTTCCAGCATTGACGGCAAGGATGCATCTGAAAATGACACCACCAGCTATATGAACTTTGATAACGGTCGCTGGTACAGAGTGCGGGTGAGAGTCATGGATCGATCGATCCAGGCCTGGATTAATAACAAGCGAGTGGTCAACCAGGATATCGTCGGCCGCACGATTTCGGTACGTAACGAAGTGGAACTGTCGCAACCGCTGGGCTTCTCGACCTGGGAAACTCGCGCCTACCTGCGTGGCATCGAGATCCGCCAACTCCGTTCACGCCCGCCAAGACGATCGAAGTCGAGTGCCGAGTGATGGACGATTACTTCATGCAACTGGCCCTTGAACAGGCCCGCCAGGCGGAGGAACAGGACGAGGTACCTGTTGGTGCGGTGATTGTCCACGGTGACCAGTTGATCGCAGCAGCTCACAACCAGCGAGAGCAGCTGCGCGATCCAACGGCCCATGCGGAGATGATTGCCATCACCCAGGCTGCCGAGTCGATCGGTGGCTGGCGACTTGTGAACTGTACCCTCTATGTGACTCTGGAACCCTGCCCGATGTGTGCTGGGGCGATTCTCCAGGCCCGAATCTCGCGGCTCGTTTACGGTGCCATGGATCCCAAGGCGGGCGCCGTGGGGTCACTCTACCAGCTACTGGCTGACGATCGGCTGAATCATCAGGTCGAGGTGACGCCGGGTGTACTGGCTGGTCCCTGCGGCGAAATACTGACCAACTTTTTCGCTCACCAGCGATCGCTTGGCAAGAAGTAAGCAGTTGCTTACTGGTTGAAATCTTCCGACTTGAGGATGTAGCCACGGGTTGGCATGTCAGACTTACGGTTGTTGGGTGTCAGCAGCGACTGGTAGACGGTGTAGTCGATGCCATCGCTCAATGCCTTCGTGCTGCCATCTGCAAAACCAACGATCACGACACCACTATGGGCACTTGACGGGCGTGCCGAGAGGGTCGCTGTGGGGGTGTTCTCATCACCGCCATTGATAAAGGCAACCGGGGGAATATCGAGGCTGTTCCCGTAGGCGGGGTTGTTTGGCAATCCACTCAGCACGGATGCAGGCAGGTTGTCGATCTGGAACTTGGGCTTGGCGGTGGCGAACAGCCAGCCAAATGTATTGTTCAGTCGTGCTGGCTCATTCAGCAGGCCGGTCGCGTGCCAGTAAATGGCCTGCAGGTTTTCACTCACCAGGATCGTATTGCCGAGTCCATCCTTGAGGTCCGTGGAGGTGACGCGGGCATTGGGCAGGCTGGCCAGGTCGTGGAATACGCCGTTGGCTTTTCGCTGTGCCCAGATCAGCAGGTTGGGATAATCAAATGTCGCCCGCCCAAACGTGTTCATCTGCAGGTCAACGGTCCGCGGCAGGTAACCGGCATTCACGGCGTACGACGTGTAAGGCGGCTCATTCGTAAAGACCTGGACAAAGTCGCCCTTGCTGTTAACGGCCCCGACAGCACCATCCGACGTGGGATCCTCGGGACATGTCATCACGCCCAGCGATGGTGTAATCAAATCTGTCAGGGCGACAGACGGGTCGCGCCAGCTTTCCCAGACCGGCTCCTGGTCCATGAATCGAAGGATGCTCACAGTCCAGGACGCGTTCTTGAAGATCGCCGGATTGACGGGGTCACGACCGACGATTTCACGATACCCCGGATACCGTCCCTTGGCATTTTCGTACAGGTTGATTGCCGTCACCAGCTGCTTGACATTGTTCAGGCATTGCGTCCGCCGAGCGGTCCGTTGGGCGGCGCCGATGCCGACCAGTAGCAAGCCCATCAAGAGACTGATGATTGCTATCACCACCAGTAATTCGACGAGTGTGAAACCGCGGTTATGACGACGTGGCATACCGATGTGCTCCTGGAGTACGAGAGTTCCCTTGCCCAGCTGTGCCCGCTCGAGATGTGATACAGCAGACAGGTGTGACCTGATAAAAGCCCGTTTCAGTCACCAATCTATAGTTGCAGATTCCCATCAATCCGTCCACTGGATTGACGCGCAGTTCGACTTTCATAGCTGTTTCGCGTTGGACACTCTGTGGCAGGGAAGCAGAGTTGACCATTAATTAGTTCGTCCAGGAAAGTCCTGCCTGGCCTGCAATTCCCGGCGTACCGTATCCAAATACTTCCTGGTACTGCTCATCCAGCAGGTTATCGATGCGGGCGAACAACCGCCAGCTTTCATCCAGCTGCCAGGATCCGTAAAAGTCCAGCTTGTAGTATTCAGCCAGCAGATTCGCGCCGTCACGGCGTTCTCCCACATAGAGCATCTGCAATCCGACGCTGGCGCCGGGCCTGAGTTGCCGGTCGATAGTCAGCAGGACCAGGTCCTGCGGCCGGCGGGCCAGCGCCTGCCGGCTGATCGCATCAATTGCATCATCAAAGGTATAGCTGGCGGTGACCGTTGTATTTTCACTGAGCAGCCAGCGCAGCGTCACCTCCACGCCTGCCGATCGTGCCCTGCCCACATTCTCCAGCGCGCCGAAGGGACCCAGCGACGAATTGGGGTTGAAGACGATCAGGTTGCGAAAGTCGTTGCGGAAGAGAGTCGCGTCAACCACCATCGATCCATTGTCAAAACGCTGCTCAATTCCGACGTCCCAGCCTCGACTGGATTCGGGAATCAGGTCGGGGTTGCCGAACGAGAAGAGATTCTCGGCCAGCGCCGGTGCGCGGAAGCCGGTCCCCAGCGAGCTATGGATCGAGCGGCCCTGTTGATCCAGTCGCAACACCGAGGCCAGGCGGTAAGTGCTGGCGCGGCCGGCGCTGCTGTAATCGTCCCAGCGGACGCCGACCGTGGTGTGCAGGCGTTCGCCGTAGCTGAAGTGATCCTGCAGGTAAACGGCGCTGTCCCACTGGCGAGCCAGCGGATTCTGATCTGATGAGGCCTGTTCCTGCTGGTAACTCGCTCCCACCGTGAACTGGTTCCTCTCGCTCAGCAACAAATTGGCCTGGTAGTCCACCAGCCGGGTCTGTCCAAGGTACTGCGAGGGTGCCAGGCCGGGATCGGTATCGCGACGGTCATAGTCAGTCAGGCTGAAGCCGACAAGGTGCTCAATGGCGCCCTCCATCTCCAGCTTCTGTAACTGGATGCGATGAAAGAACTGGTCGCTGAGATTCTCACGGATCAGGTTGTCGACCGGTTGGCCGCTGAAAAAGTCAAAGTCGTCGATCTCGGCTCGTGCATCCGAGTAACGGAAGACGTAATCGACGTGCAGGCCGCTTTCCAGTTGTGTGCCGAAGCGACCTGACAGCGTGCCATTGCTGTAGCCATCCCGCTCTCGATTCCCCAGAGCCTCACTGGCATGAGAAATCCCGTGGCTGTCGAGGAAGGATCCGCCAAGCGAATAGTAGCTCGTCTGATTACCACCCGACATCGACAGGCTGCTGCGACTTGTTCCATAGCTACCTCCCATGCCGCTGACGGTCAGTCGCGGTGAGCCCTCGCCACGGCGGGTGACAATGTTAATCACACCTCCGATGGCGTCGCTCCCATAGAGCACGCCCTGGGGACCACGGATGATTTCAATCCGCTCGATGTTGTCCACCGACATGTTGGCAAAGTCGAACTGGCGTGAGGCATTGGAGGGATCATTCAGCGGGATGCCATCGAGCAAGACCTTGGTGTGAGCAGAGTTGCCACCACGCAGGAAGACCGATGTCAGCCCACCCTGAGCACCTTGCTGAGCAACCGATATTCCTACCCTCCCGCGCAGCACCTCGAGGACCGTGGTTTTCTGTGACCGCTGGATCTCTGCGGCCGTGATGACCTCGTAGGAACTGCCGACTCGACCTGCGTACATCGCCGTGCGGCCTGGAGCCAGCACCGCTGCAGGTTCCAGAGGATTGGCCGGGAACGCTGGCGGGAAACCCTCGACGACGGTCTCAGGCAGGGCTGGTCGGTCCGCTGCACTCCGTTGGGCCGGCTCGTCGTCTTGATTCTCTGCGCTGACCACCAGCTGGACCGGCTGTTGGCCTGGTAGTGGCAGCGAGGCAGCGGCCAACAGAGTCGCGACCAGGCCGACCAGGCCGACCAGGATCGGCCGACTCCTGCTACAGATCGTATTGGTCATGACTAGACTCTTCCTGGATCCCGCAGAAAGTTGTCTCACGTTGATCGGTCAATCCCCAGTTATCCTGGCTCGGGTTCACTCGACCTGCCGGCCTTCCCAGCCCCTGCTGGACCAGTGGCACGTCGGCGTTCGTTCCCCATACAGTCGCGGGACGGCGGGAGCTTTGCACTCCACTTCCCTGGCGATTGACTCCCTGGCTGCCGACCCCTGGTCAGGGCACGGCAACAATCTGCAGCTATCGATTATGTCGGTTATTCCGGTTGTAGGACTTAACCCCTAACCTGTAAGCGGCCACGCCAAAACTGTAACCTGTAAGCTGTAGCCACTATCCACTGACCACGATCGTTTCACCGTGACTATCTATCTCGACCACAATGCCACCACCCCGGTGGCACCGTCCGTGACGGAGGCGATGCTGCCATACTTCGGCGAGCATTTCGGTAACCCCTCCAGCGACCACTCAGTCGCACAAGCCCCCCGTGCCGCGATCGCCCGTGCACGGGGCCAGCTGGCCCAATTGCTGGGTGCCGGCGACGAAGAGATGATCTTCACGTCGGGCGGGTCCGAGGCGAACAACATGGCACTCAAGGGCGTCATGTTCCAGCATCCACCAGCATCCACTCATCTGGTGATTTCGAATTTTGAACATCCTGCCACGATTCAGCCCGCCCTGTTCCTGGAGCGGATGGGATACCAGCTGACTCGCGTGCCCGTGAATGCCGCTGGCGTGGTAGATCCCCAGCAGGTGGCTGACGCCCTCCGTCCCACCACGCGGCTGGTCAGTATCATGCATGCCAATAACGAGATCGGCACGCTGCAGCCGATCCGCGAGATTGCCGATTTGTGTCACAGCCGCGATGTACTGGTCCACAGCGATGCTGCCCAGAGCATGGGTAAGCTGGCGGTGAAAGTAGATCAGCTGGGTGTCGACATGCTGAGCATTGCTGGCCACAAGATGTATGCTCCCAAGGGAGTCGGAGCACTGTACCTGCGTAGCGGACTGCAACTGGAGCCCCTGATTCACGGTGCCAACCATGAGGGCGGCCGCCGGGCCGGTACCGAAAATACCGCCTACTGGGTAGGACTGGGTGAGGCGGCGCGACGAGCCGAGCAGCAGCTGCCGCAGGCAGGCGACCAGCTGGGGCGGTTGCGTGACCTCTTGCTCGAACTGCTCGAAAGTGAAACAGGACGTCAACTGTCGGTCAACGGAGCTGCTGCAGATCGCCTCCCCAATACATTGAGCGTGAACTTTCCCGAAGTCATCGGTAGCGAGCTACTGGCCCGGACTGACCAGATCTGTGCCTCCACCGGAGCGGCCTGTCACAGCGGCGAGACCCGGCTCTCCGATACCCTGCTGGCAATTGGACTCGATCCTGAGCAGGCCCGTGGTACGGTGCGATTGAGCCTCGGTTGGTCTACCAGCCAGGACGATGTCACGACCGCCGCCCGTATGCTGGCCGCTGCCTGGCGGGAGCTGAGCAGCGGAAATCTGTCAGACAGCAGTCAGGCAGACGACGGATGACCGACCAGCTCAGACATTCGACCGGCATCGACGGTCTCGATCAACTGCTTGGCGGTGGCTTGATCCCCGGCACCCTGACAGTGGTGGTGGGGGCCACTGGGATTGGCAAAACTCAGCTGGGCGTCCAATTCGCCGCTGCCGGCCGTGACCAGGAAGGTCAGCCCGGCGTGTTCTTTGACATGTCGGCCCGCGGGGACTCCCAGTCGCATCAGGAATACGCCCAGCGGATTGCAGGCTGGCAACTTGAGAGCCTGCCAGCAAGTCAGCTGACGGCAGCTCGTAGCTACCAGCTGGAACAGAGCTGCGGGGACTACCTGCATATATTCGAACAGCAGGGGCGCCGAGTCACACGCCGTGATCTGGATTGGGACGAGTGGCATGCATGGCAGGCCCAGCTGAATGCCAAGCTGACGACGACGATCGCCTTTCTGTATGGCAACCTGGTCCGGGGCCGGCGGCGAATTGTGATCGACGGCATTGAACCGGTCGAGCGGGCCAATGAGTCAGTGCAGCTGAATATGTTCGAATACATCTACCACCAGGTCGTGCGCAAGGATCCGGAATGGGTTGCCCGTGACCTGTTCCGGCAGGATTTTCACCAGCAGGCATCGGCTGCGGCCCAGCATCGCTATCAGGTCGCCGAGGTGAGCTGCCTGCTGCTGTATACCGCGCATGAAACCATGCTCGAGGAGATGATCGCACGACCGCTGGGTGAAGGCGATGCACTGGCCAATGCCAACACGCTGATTTACATGGGTAAAGTCAAACAGGGTGATCGGATTGGGCGTTCGCTCTACATTGCCAAGCACCGTGGCAGCGAATGCAGCGATCAGCTGATTCCCTTCCAGATCGACGAGCAGGGCCTGAAGTTGTCGCCGGGCAGTGACTGAGCGATCTGTGTCCGGGCCTGGAATTCCCCAAGCTGAATTGCGTCAGTTTCTCCGGATCAGCTCAACTGACGAGGCCGGGGCGACGATAGAGCCAAGAAGGACTTTTGCGCACCAGTTCGATCGCTTCATGAGTCAAATTCACCCAACCGCCGTGGTTCACGAAGATGCCCTGCTGGGACTGGGAGTGTCACTCGGACCCAACAGCGTGATCGAGGCTGGCGCTGTCGTCGGCGATGCCTGCCGGTTGCACACCGGAGCGGTGGTTCGCAGCGGCTGCACGCTTGGTATTCGCAACATCATTGGCGAGTACAGCATTGTCGGTGCCCGGCCTCAACATCAGCGTGCTGGCGACGACATCGGGCGGCTGGTCATCGGCGACCGTAATGAGCTGCGTGAGCACGTCACCATGCACTGCGCCGTGGAACTTGGTGACGTGACCCAGATGGGTGATGACAACCTGCTGATGGTCGGTGCACATGTCGGCCATGATTGTCAACTTGGCAGCCAGTTGATCATCGCCAACAACGTGCTGCTCGGTGGACACGCGGTGGTTGAGGATCACGCTTACCTGTCGGGTGCCGTGGCAGTCCACCAGTTTTGTCGAGTTGGCCATAGTGCCATGGTGGGTGGACAGTCGCACCTGACCCGCGACGTCCCCCCCTACATGACCATCGATGGCCTCACCAGTCGCGTCGTGGGACTCAACACGATCGGACTGCGACGTCAGGGCATCCGCGGGGAGCAGATTCGCCGGCTCAAGCAAGCCTATCGGATTCTCTATCGCAGTGGGCTCTCGCACGGATCCGCTGTCGAGCAGATCGGAGCTCTCCCGCAGGACGACATGGTCCAGCACCTGCACGATTTCCTCCAGGCCAGCAGCCGCGGCTGCCTGCCAGCGCGACGCAGCAGCAGCTCGCTTACATCCGACCCGGCCGATGACGTGCCGCCGATCCGCCGAGTGGCCTGAGCCGGAAGAGCAGTGTCAGGATCCGATCCATATCGATCCGCCGAAGGTGGAGCGAATGGACGGGGGGCGCAAGGAATCGCCTGCGGCGCAGTGCCATCGAGTTCCTGCCAGGTTTCGGTCGGACGCAGCAGGCGTCTAGCGGAGGGCTGCCTGGGCTGCAGCCAGCCGGGCAATCGGAACTCGGAACGGCGAGCAGCTGACATAGTCCAGGCCGCTGCGATGACAGAAATCGATCGATTCGGGATCGCCTCCATGTTCTCCGCAGATGCCAACCTTGAGGTGCTTTCGTGTCTGCCGCCCCTTCGCGACTCCCATCTCCACCAGTTGCCCGACACCGCTCGTGTCGAGCGTTTGGAAGGGGTCCCGAACCAGCAGTTCCTGCTGCAGGTAGTCCGGTAGAAATGTATTCACATCGTCACGACTGTAACCAAACGTCATCTGGGTCAGGTCATTTGTGCCGAAGCTAAAGAAGTCGGCGTGTTCGGCCACTTCGTCTGCAGTCAGAGCTGCTCGCGGGATTTCGATCATTGTGCCGATCAGGATACCCAGCTGCCCGCGGTATCCCTGCTTGGTCTTAACCTTCTCAATGGCGGTCAGCGCACGTTCTCGCAAGACCTTGAGTTCTGTTGCCGTGCCGACCAACGGAATCATGATCTCTGCGACTGCATTGATCCGCCGCTGCTTGCAATGGATAGCTGCCTCGACAATGGCCGTGACCTGCATGTCGAGGATTTCCGGGTAGGTGATGCTAAGTCGGCAACCACGATGCCCGAGCATCGGGTTTGCCTCGTGCAGCTGTTCAGCACGGGCACGAATCTCGGCTGGTTTGAGGCCCATCCGCTGAGCCAGCTCAGCCCTGCTCTTGTCATCATGCGGCAGGAACTCATGCAGCGGCGGATCGAGCAAGCGGATGGTAACGGGCAGTCCCTTCATGGCGGTGAAGATGCCGACAAAGTCCTTGCGCTGGAAGGGCAACAGTCGTGAGAGTGCCTTGACCCGCTGCTTTTGTGAGTCCGCCAGGATCATCTGCCGCATCCAGGAGATCCGGTCCTCCTCGAAGAACATGTGCTCGGTGCGACAGAGGCCGATCCCCTCGGCACCGAACTGGCGAGCCCGCAGTGCATCCTGCGGCGTGTCGGCATTGGTGCGAATCTGCAGCTGCCGGTACTTGTCCGACCAGCGCATGATGCGGGAAAAATCACCCGACATCTTGGGCTCGACGGTGGCAATTGCTCCTAACATGACTTCACCGCTGGAGCCATCCAGCGAGATCAGATCCTTGTCAGTGTAGCTGCGCCCGTCGATCGTGAAGCGTCGTCGCGGCCCGTCGATCTGGACCTGTCCGGCACCTGCCACGCAGCAGCGTCCCCAGCCGCGTGCCACAACAGCTGCATGGCTGGTCATGCCACCGGTGCTTGTCAGGATGCCGACGGCGCTGTGCATGCCATCGATATCTTCCGGGCTGGTCTCCTTGCGGACCAGGATGACCGCTTCACCAGCCGCTGTTCTCTCGACAGCTTCGAGTGCGGAAAACGCTGGCCTGCCCACGGCCGCTCCGGGTGATGCCGGCAGGCCACGGGTCAGCACGTTGGCCTGTTTTTTGGCAGCCGGGGAGAAGCTCGGCAGCAGCAACTGAGTCAGGTCGTCAGCGGGGATTCGCAGCAGTGCTGTGCGTTCGTCGATCAGGCCCTCGCGAACCATGTCGCAGGCGATCTTGACGGCCGCCGCACCGGTCCGCTTGCCTGTTCTCGTCTGTAACATGAACAGCGTGCCACCTTCAATCGTGAACTCAATGTCCTGCACGTCGCGATAGTGCTGCTCAAGAATGTTCTTGATCTCCAGCAGCTGTTTGTAGACTGCCTTGTTCCAGTCACGCATTTCGATGACCGGTTGGGGTGTGCGGATTCCGGCAACCACATCCTCACCCTGGGCATTGATCAGGAACTCGCCGTAAAACTCGTTCTTGCCGGTTGAGGGATTCCGTGTGAAGGCCACGCCAGTGCCTGAGTCGGTCCCCATGTTGCCGTAGACCATCGACTGGACGTTGACAGCCGTGCCGAGCAGCCCGCGGATATTCTCGACCTCGCGATAACGGATGGCCCGGTCTGTATTCCAACTGGAAAAGACAGCTTTAATAGCCAGCTCCAGCTGCTCGATCGGGTCCTGTGGAAAATCCTTGCGGGTGTGCTTGCGATAGACCTTCTTGTAGGACTCACACAGCTCGATCAAACCAGCGGTCGGAACATCGGTGTCTTCGCTGACCTTGTACCGCTTCTTGATTTTCTCAAAGGCCTGCTCGAAATGCTGATGGCCAATTCCCATCACGACATCGCCAAACATGTTGATCAGGCGACGGTAGGCGTCGTAGGCGAAGCGGGGATTATCGGTCGCCGCCGCCAGGCCCTCAACAGAAATATCTGTCAGACCCAGGTTGAGGATCGTATTCATCATTCCCGGCATCGAGACAGCGGCACCGCTGCGGACCGATACCAGCAGGGGGTTGCTCTGGTCACCAAATTGCTTGCCCAGCTCGCTTTCCAGTGTCCCGATGTTGCGCTGCACTTCACGCATCAGTCCGCGCGGGAGCTGCTGACTGGCTCGGTTATAGGCATCGCAGACCTTGGTCGTGATGGTGAATCCGGGAGGTACCGGCAGACCAATACTGGTCATCTCGGCGAGGTTAACTCCTTTGCCACCAAGCAATTCTTTCTGGCCACCGTCGGTCCGAGTCTGACCGAAGTAGTAGATCATTGTCTCGCCCCGTCGCCCCGGTGTCTGTTTCGCCATGCTGTTGTCGTGCCTTCCAGGTTATTCAGTTCGCCAGCGAGGGGGTATGTCTACCTCGACAGCAGAAAAACCACGCCCTTGACACCTGACTGGTTGTATCATGGGTGGCCTTGCCGTCGACATTGACGGTCAGGCGTTCGAGAACAACGCAACGCTACTCGAAATCAACGCCCCGGCTCGTGGTATCTATGAATCAGATCTTGTTCTGTGGTGAATCTTTCGAGTCTATCAACGCCCTGTCAGATCGTCAATTGAGCCGCATCTGCAAGTGCGATAGAGTCTCATGCAAAGTGATTTAAGCCCTCAACAGCAGGCATTGGAGCTGCCCTCGCCCGCCTCGGCGCTCCGCTGGCTGATGCTGGTCTTTGAACTTGGCTTGATGCCAGTTGCCTGGCTGCTGGGCTGGTTGCTGGGATTATGGTCCTGGCAACAGGTTTTTCTCTTGCCCCTGCCAGCGGAATGCCTGCCATTGTTAGGCCTGGGACTGCTGGCCACACTGCCCATGTTGTTGCTGCTGCTGCTGGTCATGCAGTCGACCTGGTCGGCTGTCATTCGACTGCGTGAAGTGGTCGACCAGTTCGTCCGGACGACGCTCAGTAATGCCTCGATCTGGATGCTGGCTGCACTCTCGCTGGCCGCTGGCCTGGGGGAAGAGTGGCTGTTTCGCGGCCTGTTGCAAGCGGGGCTGGCTGACTGGTGGGGGGAGGCCTCCGCACCGCAAGCGATCCTGGTGGCAGCAGTGATCTTCGGATTGTGCCACTGGCTCACGCACCTCTATTTCCTGGCAGCTTTCCTGATCGGTATCTACCTGGGATGGCTCTACTGGTGGACAGAGAGCCTCGTCGTGCCGATCGTGGCTCACGCCCTCTACGACTTGATCGGACTGCTAGTGATCACGCGAGCTGGTCGCAGTGAAACGCCTGCAGCGAGTTAGCGGTCTGCAGAGACGCCGAGGCAGGTCCGTAGGACCGGCATACCATAGGCCTTCGCCTGCGGCGTCAGCCCCGCGGCGAAGAACCATCGGGTTGTTGACGGGGGACATCACCATCGGGTTGTTACAGCACGCCGCCCCAGAGAGGCAGGGTTCGCTGCAAAATCCCGCAGGGTGGAGGACAGTAGACCTTCACCGGTACCTGTTCACAGATCACGCGAGGAACACATCGTTCCACCGTATAAGGCACCTGCTTGGTAATGCAGCGAGGTACGGTGATCGTCCTGGTGTAATGTATCGGCTTGCAGACCGTGTAAGGCACCTGCTTGACCTTGGTTTCGGTCTCGTAACGGCAGACCGTGTAAGGTACCTGCTTGCTCTTCTGTTCCTGCACGATTCGGCAGACACGGTAGCTGCAGGTGCGAGTCTTGGTTTCCGGAACGATCCGGCAGACACGGTAGCTGCAGTGCTTGACTTTCGCTTCACGGACCAGTCGGCAGACACGATAGCTGGTTGTCCGCGACTTGGTCTCGGGCACCATCGTGCAGACCGTGTAGGGCACCTGCTTGCTCTTCTGCTCCCGCACGATTCGGCAGACCTGGTAGTTGCAGGTCCGCGTCTTGGTTTCCGGAACAACCCGGCAGACTCGGTAGGGACACTGCTTGGTGCAGGTCTCTGTGACCCAACGACAGGCGGTGTAAGGAACCTGCTTGTTGACCACTTCCCGCTGGTACCGCACGCAGTCGATTTCCTGTTGCTTGACCTGCGGCACCCAGACTCGCTTGCAGATCTGGCGAGGGGGACACTGGATCTTCACAACATGGCAACGGCCAGGAATAAAGGTTCGCCGACAGGTGCAGGGATCCCAACTCCAACAGCCCGGCTCACGTACAACCCGCTGAATCACCGGGCCAGGACATTCTGTAATCTGGGTGTCCCAGTAACCGCAACTGACCTGGATCGTCTTCTTGTAATGAACCGGCTTGATCTTCACATGCCGCTGGTTGCGATATTTGGTCTCGTAGACCGGCTTGCGGACCTGGTAACTGACGTTTCGGACACGAGTTTCCCAGAGGATCCGGGGGACCGTGTAGCTGATCGTCCGCGACTTGGTTTCCCAGACTGGCTTGGAAACGGTGTAGTTGCAGGTCCGGTACTTGGTCTCGTAAACCGGTTTATGGACGGTGTAATTGACCGTCCGGGTCTTGGTCTCCCAGACCGGCTTGATTGTCGTGTAATGGATGTCGCGGATCTTGGTTTCCCAGATCAACTTGGGGAGTGTGTAGCTGATTGAGCGAGTCTTGGTTTCCCAGACTGGCTTGGAGACCGTGTAATTGCAGGTCCGGTATTTCGTTTCATAGACCGGCCGGCTGACCGTGTAAGAACAGTCCTTCAGCTTGGTTTCACGAACATAGCGAACACAGTTGACCTGTTTCTGATCGTAGACCGTCTCGGTGACCGTCCGCTGACAGACAATATGTTGCTTTTCGAAGACCACGCGGCGTTTGGTCCGCATCACGATGTGGCACGGTTGCTGGGCAGCACAAAATGCTGCTGACTGATCGGAGCCGCAATTTCGATAATTGGCCAGGCCAAGATAGGATGCGGACACAGGACCGCTGGTCAGAACCAGGAAACAGAGGATTCCCAGTACCACGCGAATGGCGCGAGTCATGATGTTTCTCCTTCGCATTTGTCTCACCGCAGTTCACCCACATCCGCCGCCAGGCAGCAGGGTGAAGACCGGTTGTTATTTCCTGAAGCAAACTTGGCCGGTTCTGCTCCATCAAGTGATCAAGCGGGCTGCCCTCAACCCGCTCGGCGTGGCAGAATCCTGTCTGCCCCGGCGTGAATACGAGTCAGCAGGACTCGCTTCCGCCGGCACCCTCTAACACCGGTCATCAGTAGGTATCGTCAAGTTGGCGAATTCGCTTGAGATGCAATGGCTGGATAACTTGAATTTGCTAAAAGCGGTGGGGTCGTTCAGATAAAGTGGGTAAGTCGCATCGAACGGGATTCGCCGGTCGGGACGACTTGAGACTGATTTTTCCAGTCGATACAGTAAGATTCGCCGGTCGTGGAGGACAACTCCCCTCAGCCCGGCGCGGTACCCGGAGGAACATGTCACGATGGCCACTCGAGAGGATCTGTCAGAAGATTGTGACCGTGGCGATGAAGTCTCCCGCGTTGTCAGCGGCCGGCTGAGCCTCTACCTGAGGGAACTTCAGCGGTTGGTCCACAACGGGCATGAGACCACCAGCTCAACACAGCTCCGCCGTATGCTCGGAGTTACTGGTGCCCTGGTCGGTTACCGTGGATTCATCCAGCAGGGATTCCACGTGGCGATTGCCTTCGACAACGATCCCGACAAGGCCGGCAGCGCGATTGAGGGAGTGCCCATTTTCGCCATGCATCAGCTGGCCAGCCAACTGGCGGAGCAGCGCATCAAGCTGGCCGCCCTGGCTGTTCCCATGACCGCTGCACAGTAGGTTGCCGACCAGCTGGTGCAGGCTGGAATTGAAGGGCTGTTGAATTTTGCCCCCGTCACTCTCAAACTGCCAGCCCGCGTCCACCTGGTGGCAGTTGATCTGGCTGTCGAGCTGGAGCAACTCTCATTCGCGGTTGTGAATAAGCGACGATCTCACTAAGTTGATTAGTTCACTGGCGGCTCGCTCAAGCCGAGTGAGAATACCCCGTGGTGTAATTGGTAGCACTACAGATTTTGGTTCTGTCAGTCTAGGTTCAAGTCCTAGCGGGGTAACTTGAAGAGCCCTTGGATTCACGCCTGGAACAGGTAAAACGAGCACCTGCTCAGCCCTGCCCGCTGGATTGCCGCGCCATGATTCGGACCGGCTATATTCTCAACCGTCGCGATGACCAGATCTGGTTCCTCGCCCTTCCCCTGGTGGCCTTGGCCGCTGCGCTCGGAAGCCAGGCCTGGTTACCCTACGTGGCCCTGGCTTCGGTCAACCTCTGGATCACTGTGCCGCACCACTTCGCCACCTGGGCTCGCACCTACGGTATCTCGGAGGACTGGCGACGCTTCAAGGAACGCTTGATTGTCGGACCGCTGGTGATCTTCGCGGTCATCTTGACCGGGCTCCAGGTCGCTCCGATCAGCCTGCTACTGATCATTGCACTCTGGGATTCGCAGCACAGCATCATGCAGCAGCATGGCTTTGGCCGTATCTATGACTTCAAGGCCGACTCGGGCAGCCCCCGCACGCCCCGGTTTGACCTGGCCCTGCACTGGATCCTCTATAGCAACATGTTCCTCAATGCGCCCCTGTTTGTGACCATGTGGCTGCGAGAACTGTACCGGCTGAACCTGCTGGTTTCGATTGAGGCAGTGCGGATCGTGCAGACGATCTCCTGGACCGTGACCGCCCTCTACCTGCTGATCTACCTGCTGCATGTGGTCCGCGGACTCAAGCAGGGATACCCGATCAATCCGATGAAATATCTGTTCATCGTGGCCAGCTATTTTCTCTGGTATGCCGCTGCCTGGAATACCGCCTCGATTCTCGTGTTCGGCATCGCCCATCGCTTGATGCACGGTCTGCAGTACCACGTGATGGTCGTTAGCTATATGAAACGCAAGAACAGGAACCAGCCGACTGGTAGCTTCTGGCTGCTGCGGCAATTGCGGCGCGGCAACGTGACCGTCTACGTCATGGCAGCACTGGTCTACGCCATTTTCTTCCAACTCCTCACGCTGGGACCGCTCGATGAATTCGGCTTCGGTCTGCTGGTCTTTGTCGATCAGTATCAGGCCATTCCGGAACACGGCATCTCCGCCATGCCGCACTGGCTCGGCTATCACATGTTTGCCGAAGCGATCCTCAGTTCCGTGGCCGTGATCCACTACTATTTCGACTCCTTCATCTGGAAGGTGCGAGATCAGTCCGTGCAGGAGGGCTTATGATCCGCCACGTCTGGACCAATTATCGAATCCTTGTCTACGGGCTGGCCGCCATAGCCCTGCTGGGGATTCACGAAATCACCGCCCTGCGGTACTTTTCCGCGGGTATCCACCCCCAGACCCTGCGCAATACCGACTATGCGGACAAGCTCCAGCGAATACACCTCTACCAGGATCGGGAGCGTAGCGTTGCCCGGGTCCTCAATCAACTCTATCCCCAGGATCCAGATGCCGTCTTTCTGCGCGGTCTGGAAGTGGAGTACGGCGGTGGAGGCCTGACCTCCGCCTGCCGCTTCTATGCCCGCGCCGTCGCCAGTGGGGTGATGCACAGCGAGGATATGCTCTACATGGCAGCCGTCTGTCAGGAAATCAACCGGGCGCCGGCAGGTGAACTGCAGCAGGCAGTTGATCGCTGGCGACGGAGCCATCCACATAGCGAAAAATATGGCCTGCAGCTGCGATTCGCCAGCTTTCAACGGTCAGGTGACCCTGCCAGGTTTGCCGATGCTGCCCTGCGATCTGTACCCTACGCCCGACTGCAGAGGTTTGATGCAGTCAACATGGCTGTCTTTATCCAGGTCAAAGGTGCCACAGTCAACGTCGCCGATCTGAGAGCCCGGCTGGTCCAAGCCGGCTTCGTGCCACGCTAGTTTCTCTGCACGTCTTCAGGGCGAACCCGCAACCAGTGACCAGTAACGCGCTTACCCCTGCGGATACTGTCGACAGTACTCGTAGACTGCCATCGACGCGGCGGTTGCCACGTTGAAGCTGTGAGGTGGGCCAAATACCGGGATCTCCACCACCCAGTCAAGGATCGAGAGAATCTCGCCATCCAGACCCTGCCGCTCGTGTCCCAGCACCAGTACGCAGGTATGGGGAAACTCGAATTCAGTCAGCGGCGAAGAACCGTTGGTCTGTTCCAGGCCGATCAGTGGCATGCCACCATCCTTGAGTTGCTGGAGTACTGGCAGCAGTGACCGATGGGTCTCGATATCCAGTTGCTGTTCGCCACCGCGCGAGATCTTCTCATCCAGCCTGCCGCTACCACAGGTAATAATCCGGCGTATGCCGCTACAGCTGGCCAGCCGCACGATCCGTGACAGATTAACGCGACTCCGGAGTGCCGGACATGCCAGCACCAGCGGCCGCTCAATCGACAACGGACTGGCCGGCTTGTGACGTTGCTGCTCGAAGTTACTCATGCCTGCCGTTCCCATGATCAAGCAGATGTTGCCAGGCCCGTGATTCCAACCAGTGCCCCCGCCAGCACGATCCAGGCTGGTGAAACCTTGTACTTGAGCGAGGCAATACTGGCGGCTACCAGCAAGGCCAGGGAAACCCAGGCCACGCCAACTGCAGCTTGGTCAGCATCCAGCACAAGCAATAGCGGATAGGAGAACTTGATCACCACCGCTGCCATCAATCCCAGCGAAGCAGCATTGACGCTGTCGAGGAACAGGGCTGTCGCTTTCCAGGATCTCAGTCGGGGGATAATCGGCCCGGTGACAGCGACCAGCAGGAACGATGGCAGGAAGATGCCGACCGTTGCCACCGCCGCGCCTGCCAGCTGCATGCCGAACCCCTGCCCCTCCATCAGCAGATAGCCAATAAAAGTCGCGGTGGAGAGAATCGGCCCGGGTGTGAACTGGCCAATCGCAATTGCATCGATCAACTGATCGGATGTCAGCCAGCCGAGCTGGTGGACCAGCTCCCCTTCCAGGTAGGCCACCAGTACATAACCGGTGCCATACAGCACCGCTCCAACCTTGAGGAAGAAGAGGAAGACGGCCAGCAAGGTCGCGCTGGCCGAGAGAGTTGCAGTTGCTGTCGCACCGGCAAGCGGTGCTGCGGAGAGCAGTCCCAGGCCGCTCGCTTGGGGACCCGCTGGCGGTGGATCGGGCCTGGGAGCCTGGCTGGGCGGACCATCCTGCCAGCCGGTCATCGCCAGCATCAGGCTGCCCAGCAGGCTGCCGACCAGCAGGGCCAGGACCTCGTTGCCGGGCCAGATCAACGGCGCGGCGGCCACAGCCAGGGCGATCAGGCCAAGTCGGGTGCCGCGTAGCGCCTTGCGACCCAGCCGCCAGACGGCTGCCAGGATGATTGCCAGGACAACCGGCCGGATACCTGCCAGCAACGGTGCGGCCTGCGGCAGGTGGCCAAAGCTGACATAAGCTGCAGCTAAAACGGTGGTGATCAGGATCGCGGGTACCAGGAAACAGAATCCGGCGACCACAAGTCCCTTCAGACCAGCTCGCTGGTAGCCAATGTGGATCGCCATTTCCGTCGAGTTGGGGCCTGGGATCAGGTTGGTGGCACCCATCAGGTCGAGGAACTGCTGATGGCTCAGCCACTTCCTGCGCTTGACAACTTCCTCTTCCATAATCGCAATATGCACTGCCGGACCACCAAAACCGATGGTACCCAGTTTCAGGAACAGGCGGGCAAGTTCGTGCAATCGATGCATGGGAAGTAAAGTCTGGCAGAGCGCCGGCTGCTGACGACTCCCTCGATGGAGCGGTCAATCGGGCCGCATGGGAATCATCTCAGTTGCTTCTCCAGCCCACGTTCGAGCCGCTGGAAGAGTGCACGCAGCTTGTCCGCTGGGCCAGGTTCTGTGGCAGCAGGTTGGGCCGGGACTTTGTCTGGGTCGTTCGGCAGCACAGGATTCTCACCCTCCATGAGGGCTGGCGGCTGCTCGCTGAAGTAGACACGCAGGGTAGCACTTCGCATTACCACCTCGACCCGCTGCTCTGCCGGGTTGCCGCGGACTTCGAAAACGACATCACCATAGGGCCGTCGCTGCTCAAGAATCCGCTTACCAGTGAACTTGTCCATGCAGATCAGGGAGACCATGTAGGAGGAGGAACCGTTGGGCTGGGTATGTCGTCGTTGATTGAAGAAAACCAGCAGCGGCAGGTGGCTGGAACGATCACTCCTGAGCGTCTGCAGCTCGACCTCCTCTGACCAGACCAGTCTCCCGCTGTCGTCGGCAAAACAGCTGACTGGCCCGTTCACGGGAACGGCCGATGCCAGTGTAGGATTCATAATCTGGATTGGATTCCCATCTTCCTTCTGGGTCGTAACGAAGTAATGTCCCGAACTGGCGAAGACGGCAGCGGCGAACATCTTCTCAGGAACAGGCACTTCGGCTTCGACGATCAGGTTGCCGCTGAGGGCATCCAGGATCCTGACCAACCCGCTGGCCTGGATAATTGCGACCCGTTGCTGGTCCACCATCCAGGACATCGTGCCCGCTGGATAGTTGTGCTGCCAGAGTTGTTGCTGCGTCCAGTGATCGGTTCTGGTCAGCGTTGCCTGGTTCTTATCGGCCAGCCAGTTCAAGCTGCTGAGCCCCTCGACAGCCATCCGCTGCTCGAGTGGCAGGACATGTCGCCGTCCGATCTCCTCGCCGTCCGAGAGCCGCAAGACCAGCGCGTCCTGGCTATCGGACGCTGTCACCATGATCCGCTGACCGTCCCCCAGCAGGTCGCAGCCGAGTGGCAGGTTGCGACGCAGCCAGATCAACTCGCCGCTGAATGAATCGACCGCCCGCAGTTCTCTGCTCTGTTGAAAACAGATCACGTCGGCGGTTACATGCATTGGAATCGCAAAACCGGCTCGCTGTGGACGTGCCATGTTTTTGAACGGCTGAAATCCAAAGCGGTTCGCGGCCCAGCGCATCTGCCAGGAGTTCCTGTCACGCCAGCTGTTCGCCGTCCATTTCACGCTGGCACCCTGTTCATGCGCTGCCAGAGCGCAGATACGGTCGCCAGTCCAGATATAAGTCATGCTGCCCAGTCGACAGCCAAGCATGCGGTGATAGCTGGGACCCCTGTAGGGAATGCTGGAGTCATCACTGCCGCTATCGGCATTCCACTGCGCCCGTCCAATCATGTCCAGCGCGGACACCACGCGGGCGCGCGAGTCAATCTCCAATCGCAGCGGCGACAGGAACTGGTGTTGATCCCCCAGTAACTGCAAGGGGTATCGATAGGTGCCGGAATTGTTCGAACGTACTTCGCGGGCATGCGGTGGAGTCTTTTTCCATGTACTGGCGAGTGGATCGGCCGGCGACAAATTTCGGCTGGGATCATCGGCGGGCCGCTGGTTGCTGATCTCGGCACCGGTCATGCCAGCCAGGCAGACCTGGTCGGCCAGATCTGTTGCCAGCAGGTGATAAACGCCTGCGGCCCGGCGGTGTTCTTGATTGGCCTGGTAAACCTCGGCCAGCCGGACGACCGCCGCTCGCTGCTGCTCGTCGCTGCCCGCAACGAGCACGCGACGCAGGATATGTTCTGCCAGGTCGTACTCCTTGTTGGCAATCAATATCGGAGCCTGCTCAAGCCACACCTGGTGCACGATTGGCAGCCCCGCCAGCAGTCGGTCGGCATGCTCTGTGGTATCGATAAACTCGACAAGTCGCTGGTGGATTCGCTGCCGGTCGGCCGGGCTGGCACTCTCCCAGATGATCTTCAGGCGTGCCTGGATCCAGCGATCCCGGCGAACCTGACGTACCCCGTCGGCGTGTTCCATCTTGTCCAGCTCGTCGCTGCGGGATGCCAGTTCCAGGCAGGCCTCGACGGCCCCCAGGGCATCGCCCCCCTTTTGGTAGACCTGCACCAGTTCCTTCAGGAAGCTGGCGTCGGCGCGAGACTTTTCCAGCTCCGGCAGCAGCTCTTCGACCAGCGGTCGGAAGCTGTCAAAATCGGCATGCAGTCCATCGACCAGGGCCAGCGACAGCAGGCGACTGGCACGAGCGTCAGCACCGCGCTCGAGCACATCGCGCAACTGGTCAACAGCCTGTTTGACGCGGCCACGGAACAGATTCAATTCCGCTCGATTGATCAGCAATGTGCTATCGTCGGGACGTTCCTGGAGTTGCTTGTCGTTGGCCTGCAGGCGTTGTTCCAGCAACTGGAAACTGACCAGCTGGGTTGCCGACTGGGAGAGCAGGTGATCGCCCATCGGGATCAGATTGCCGGGGATATCGCCTGCCAGTGAACGAGATCGACTCGCCAGGCGGCCGCTGCTGGTGTCGAAGCCGACCACCTCGGCACTACTGAGTGGGACATACAACATGCCGCTGGCCAGGTAACCACGGCCACTCGGCATGGATCCAGGCGGGAATGCTGCGTGCGGTGTTGGCCAGGCGGCTTCGCCGTCAGCCAGCCGCAGAGCTCGCACACCCCGGTGTCCGACCAGGAAAATCACATCGTCCGAGACGCCCGCCACGTACCAGCTGTCCTTTCGATCCTGCGACCATTGCACTCGACCGCTTGCCAGGTCCAGGCAAAAGAGCCGGCCCGAGCCGGCGGGTGTGATCAGCACGCGGTCTGCCACGATCGTGGGGCTGTTCTCGGCCCAGGAGTCGAGTGGGGCATGCACATCGGACTGGATCGCCATTAACCGCAGCTGTTGCATTTGCGAGTTGATGGGGCCTTCGGTCGATTGCTGCGTGTATATCCAGAGGATGGAACGGCTGGTCAGGTCAACCGCTGCCAGCTGCCGGTCCGAGAGTGGGCAGACCAGCACACCCTGGCTGTAGGATGGACTACCTCCAGATCGCCAGGTCTCTGCCAGTGCACTCCAGATCGGGGGCACGCCGTTGCTGCGGACAGGCAGCACAGGCTGTTGCTGGGCCGCCACTACTTTTTCCCAGACCTGCTGACCGTCCGAGGCCTGCAATTCCATCAACACAACCTGGTTGCCGCGGCGAGCAATCACGAACAGGCGATCACCAAGCGGCAGCGGGGGGCCGAGGAAGAAGTAGCCTTCCTGGGCCACTCCGGAATTCACCGGGCCGCCGATTTCCCAGCGTGTCTTGCCTGTTTGGATGTCATGTGCAGTCAGCTGGTTGTAGGTTTTGAGCATGCCCGACTCCAGTCGTCGTGAGCCATCGGCAGCCACCACCAGGTGTTGTCGCAAGGGGACCTCGCTAAAACCAAGTCCTTCCACGCCGAACACACTGTGGCCATCCGAGCTGATTGTGCCGAAGGTGGGGTTGTTCCAGAGTCGCAGCTCGAGGCCACGTCGAATCATCGCCTGGTCAACTTCATCCCAGCTGTCGAGCGACTCGTCGGCCAGTCGATAGAGGTCATCCATGATGGTGGTCTGCCATCTCAGTTGACCATCGCTCGCCGAAAGGGCCGAGAGATGAGTTGCGGTACGGACCAGGATCGTGTCACCCACGACCAGCGGCTGGAGGCTGGGAATGACCGATTGATGCCGCGACCGGTACTCGATTTCCAGTTCACGCGTCTGCTTGCCCAGCCAGGCTGCCTGGGTTGACTGCAGTAATGGTTGTGCCACCAGGTACGGCCCGTCGTCAGCTGCCAACTGGTTGCGCTGCCGGTTTCCACGGAACATGAACCAATCGCCAGGTTGCAGGGCTGAATCGGTGGAGCCGGCAAAGGTTGCCAGTCGCTGCAGTGGATCAGCGTCGTCGCCAAACAAGGAAATCTGCTGGTCTCCAGCCTGCACAGTGATATTGGGAGCCTGTTTCTTCAGCTCGGCCAGGATCGCTTCGGCTCGCAACGGTACTCCCGCCAGCGACCAGGCGATCGCCAATTGAAGATTCAGCTCGGGTTGGAAGCTGGCTGCATGACGCGAGCGATCGACCAGCCGCTCCAGCAGTATGGCGGTTTCCAGTGGCCGATTTTCTCTCAGCAGCCTGTTGCCGAGCAGCAGGGTTGCCTCGGCACCGGCCCTGGTGTGGAAAAAACGAGCCGAGGTGATGACCAGTTGTTGTGGTTCGCCCGATTCGATCGCCTGCTGTAATTGCCGCTCCGCTTCGCTGCCAAAATGGTCCTCGTAGAGGTCCTGCCCTCGCAGCGGCAGGGCAGCCAGCTGTCGCTCCGCCTCGGCCTTGAGGCCCTGCGAGACAGGCACAAGTCGATTTTCGCGGAAGGTATAATCCGTCTGTTCTGACAATAGGCGACCAAGCAACAGGACCGCGTCGGCCAATTCGTCTCGTTCAATGGCCTTGCGGGCCAGCAACAATTGACGGGTTATGTCACGATCGGCCACAGGCAAGCCGCTCGCCGAGCCAGGCTCCAGCGGTTGTTTCGGGTTGGCTGGCTGTTTCTGTGTGGGCAAAATCTGCGGCAGCGGCCGGTTGTGACTTCCAGTCGAAGCCAGTGGCAGTTCTTCAATCGCTGGTTCCGGCGACGGCTCTCTGGAGGGATTCAGCGAGCTCGGAATCGACTGTTTGAAACGCTCAAGAATCTCCTCGACAGCACCCTTGCGTGGACCACCTCGGGCCTCGGCAGGGGTCTGAACGATCAACTCGTCCGGCAACTCCGGCAACGGGTTCTGGGCCACATAGGCATGCCACTTTTGCAGTGCCTCTTTACGTCGGCCGGGACGATTAAAGTACATCAGCGAACCGCTGACCGTGTTGGACGGACTCTGCTGCAGGCGACGAAAGGCGTTCTTCGCTGCCGGCATGAAATAGTCCGCGTGCTCCTGGTCGGTGGTGTAGATCAGCCAGGCCAGGGCCACATCCTGCAAAAGCACATCGATCACGACCTGCTTGCCATCGATCATCAGCGAGCGGCGTGAGACGACCTGGTCCCAGTCGAGACAGTCGGCCAGCGCTCGGCTGTAAACGGCTCCCCCCATGCTCCCCACCACCTGCATGGAAAAGCTGTTGAAGCTGGAATTGCCGTCGATGCGCTGCTGCAGGCCAATCAAAGCCAGCGACAGCGTATCCGGGACGTGGTAACGAATCCCCAGTCGAAGCTTGTTGTAGGCAATTGCTGCACTGCCGGGTGTGCTGATCCAGAGCCCTAGCACGGCACACGCCGTGGCCTGCTGCTGCTTGTCAGTAAGTGCCTGCCGCAGCGAGTTCTGTTGGAGCAGTCCGTACCAGGCATAGTTATCAAGCAGCAGCTGATTGACCCCGACATTCCTGTCGGATGCCACGAAAACCAGCGAGGACATGCTGGCCCAGGAGGGCGTCTTGCGCTGCGCCACCAGCCCGGTATAGGTACGTGCCTGGATCTGTTTGAAGCGGGTTGCCACAGCATCCGCTGCCGCCTGCGGGCTATCCTCGAGGGCGGCGAAGAGTCCAGCTTCCTCACGCTGCATTTGCAGGAACAGCCGGCGGGCCACTTGATCGGTGCCAACCATCTCGGCAAAGCGTGCCCAGCCGGGCAAGAGCTTGAGCAGCGTTCGCTGCTTGGCCGGGTCGGCTTGAGCAACCTGGTCGATCCGCCGGTGGTATTCTCCGGCAACGATGTCGCTCAGCAGCTGACGACAGCGGCGGCGTACATGAGGATCGTCATGGGTCAGCCCCTGCCTGAGTGCCTGCTGGGCTGCCGAACCGATCTTCTGCAACTGGGCCATTGCCTGCTGGCGTGCCTGGTATTCATCATTCGCGAGCGTCTTCACCAGCTCCAGGTGAGCTGCTGCCGGCGGACTCTCGACGGCGGTCGCGGGCTGATCCTGTCCTGGCAAAGTCCCTGTCCACAAGCTGGCAACCGCCAGCAACAGCATTGCCAGGATCGAGCCGGGCCGACAGGGCGTTTGGGAATGCAACTCATTCATGCCAGGATCTCGCGGTGAACCTTGCCGGAGACATCTGTCAAACGGAAGTCGCGACCTGCATAACGGTGAGTCAGTTGTTCGTGGTCCAGGCCGACCAGGTGCAGCAGGGTGGCGTGCAGATCATGAACGTCCATCTTCTTTTCTGCAGCGAAGTATCCATACTCGTCGGTCGCCCCGTGCCGGTAGCCGGCCTTGACGCCACCACCTGCCATCCAGACTGTAAAACCTTCTGGATTGTGATCGCGGCCGTTGCTCCCCTGGGCCGTAGGAGTGCGTCCAAACTCGCCGCTCCACATCACTAGCGTATCTTCCAGCAGGCCGCGCTGTTTCAGGTCGATCAGCAGGCCAGCAATCGGCTTGTCGACCTCCAGTGCATTCTTGTTGTGACCTGCCTCGAGGTCGGAATGCTGATCCCACTGGACCTTGGAATCGCTGTGGGTGACCTGAATGAAACGGACACCCCGCTCGGCAAAACGTCGAGCCAGCAGGCACTGCCGGCCAAAATCCTGGGTGATTTCTTCATCCATGCCGTAGAGCTGCAGCGTCTGGGCAGTTTCCCGCGAGATATCTTCCACTGCCGGCATCGAGGATTGCATCCGGAAGGCCAGTTCGAAGCTGTTGATACGGGCTTCCAGGTCAAGTGCCGGTCCCGCCTCGCGCAAGATCTGCTTGTTGACATCGGCCAGCAGGTCCAGCTGCATTCGCTGCTGGGAGCGATTGAGCCAGCGATTTCGGGCGTACTTGACCCGCGCCTCGGTGGAAGGGCGGGAGGCGTTACCGAGCGGCGTCCCCTGGAACTCGGCAGGCAGGAAGGCCGATCCCCAGTTCTTGACGCCGCCATGGGCCAGCGTTGGACAGATGGTGATAAATCCGGGCAGATCCTGGTTCTCGCTGCCCAGTCCATAGGTAATCCAGGAACCCATGCTGGGACGCACAAAATTGTCGCTGCCGGTATGCAGCTTCAGCAGCGCACCGCCGTGGGCCGCGTTGGTGCCATGTACCGAATGCAGGAAGCAGATATTGTCGACCTGCCGGGCCACGTTCGGAAACAGCTCGCTGACCATCATCCCGTCTTCGCCATAAGGCCGGAACTTCCAGGGCGACTTGAGTAGCGTGCCGGTCTTGGCGAACTGAACCCTGGGCTTGTCAAACGGCAATTCCTTGCCGTCATCGGCCATCAACTTTGGCTTGTAGTCAAAAGTATCAAGGTGCGATGGGCCACCCTTCATGAACAGGAAGATGACCCGCTTGGCACGGGCAGGCAGGTGGGGCCGGCGGGCAGCCAGCGGATGCAGCGGGTCGGCGACTGCCTGGCGAGCCAGCATGGCTGAGAAAGCCAGATGGCCAAAGCCGATAGCCGACTGTTTCAGCATTCGCCTGCGATTGAGCAGCGGAAGCAGTTGCGATTGTTCACTGGATTCAGTCATGGGGCTTGGAATCTCTAACGGATGTAAACGAACTCGTTGCTGACCAAGATCACCTGACAGAGTGCCTGCCAGGCCTGTCGGCCAACCGACATCGGTTGGTCGCTGTGGGTGGATGTGTACTGCTGCAGAAATGAGCTGAGGAACCGTTGATCACGATCCAGTTCACGTCGCTCGGGAGGGCGGCCGTAGGCGATCAAGTAAAGTTGCAGGAGTCGCTCGCGGCGCAGGCGGTCTGGATGGGCGCCCGCATGATCCAGCTCAAGCAGCCGGTCGGCCAGTCCCGAGCTGACCCGCTCGATCAACTCGCTGTTCATCAGGAACAAGGCCTGGGGTGCAATCGTGGAGGTGGTGCGGCTGCCGTTGATGACGCTGGCGTCGCTGTAGTCGAACAGCGAGAAAAGGTCATAGAGGTGGTTGCGGACGACCGGCAAATAGACGCTGCGCCTGGGCGAATCGTACTTGGTCTTGTCAATCGACGTGTGGTCAAAGAAAAACTCGCGATTGCCGACATGCAGCATCGAGCCCCCCATCGATGGATCGAGCAGCCCGCTGACGGCCAGCAGGGAGTCGCGTAGCGATTCGGCTTCCAGCCGCCTGAGCGGGAACCGCCAGAGCAGCAGGTTTTCCGGATCGACAGCCTGGCTGCCGGCATCATACTGGCTGCTCATGCGGTAACTGCTGGAGCTCATGATCCAGCGGTGCATCTCCTTGATCGACCAGTCTCGCTTGAGGAAACCTGCCGCCAGGTGATCGAGCAGCTGCGGATGAGTTGGTGCTGCACCGAGTCGGCCGAAGTTGTCGGCTGAGCTGACCAGACCCTGGCCAAAGTGCCAGCGCCAGATTCGGTTCGCCATCACGCGGCTGGTGAGCGGATGCTGGGGACTGGTCAGCCACTCGGCCAGCTGCAGTCGGCCGCTCGATTCCCCGTCGACTGCAGGGGCATCGTTGAAGACCTGGGGCATACGACGCGGTACCACGTCACCCAGTTTCAAATGCGAGCCCCGCACGTGGACCGCCAGGTCCGTCGCGTCCTGGTCCTTGACACCCATCGCGGTGGGTAATGAAGGCACGGCTGCTTCCAGCGTGAGAGCGTCCTGACGCAGCTTTGCCAGCTGGTCCCGTATCTCCTGGGGGTATTGTGGCTCTGGCTTTTCCGGCAGGTTGGCATCCTTACCGAGCTTGGCGAGTAACTGCTGGTTGGCCTTCACCAGCAGCTCGGAAATCGCGACATTCGTCTGGCTGACCTTCAATCGCGCGTCGTCAAAGAGCTGCTGCTGCTCGGGCGTGGCAACCTCGTGTTCATGCCAGCGGGCAATGCGGGCAAACGACTCCATTGTCTGCGTGCTCTTGAGGATGCCTGCCAGAGCGTAGTAGTCCTTCGTGCTGAAGGGGTCGAACTTGTGATCATGGCAGCGGGCGCAACCAATTGTCAGCCCGATCAGCGAACGACCGATGGTATCGAGTTGCTCGTCGATGATGTCCATTTCCATCTTGACCTGGTCACCTTCCGCCAGCACTTTTGGCCCCAGTGAAAGGAAGCCGGTGGCAGTCACCAGCCGGGCTCGAGTGGCCGGGTTGTCGCTGGAGAGCAAGTCGCCAGCCAGCTGCTCGTGCAGGAAACGGTCGTAGGGGACGTCGTCATTGAAAGCAGCAATCACGTAATCGCGGTATCGCCAGGCATTGCCGTGGGCAATGTTCTCATCCAGTCCGTTGGAGTCAGCGTAGCGAGCGACGTCGAGCCAGAAGCGGCCCCAGCGTTCGCCGTAGTGGGGTGAAGCGAGTAGTCGTTCCAGTAATCGCTGGTAGGCACCCGACTGACGGTCCTCCACAAACAGCCGGACCTCGCTTACCGTCGGTGGCAAACCGATCAGGTCCAGGCTGGCCCGCCGAATCAAGCTGCCACGGTCCGCCTCGGCGGCTGGCTTGAGTCCCTGCTGTTCAAGTTTCTGCAGCACGAAGTAGTCAATGGAATTGCTGGGCCAGCGACGGCTCTTGACGACCGGCTGGTCGCTGTCATGGACCGGCTGGAGTGACCAGAATTTACGGGCACTTTCCCAGTTGATCGCCTCGCGCCGCGGTACAACAACTCCCTTGGCCTCCGGATGCGGTGCGCCGGTTTCGATCCAGCGAGTGATGCTGGCGATCTGGCGATCGCTCAGCCGCTCGTCGGGCGGCATCTGCAGTTCCTCGTCTTGATAATCAAGGGCGTGCAGCATCAGGCTCTGCTGGGGCTCGCCCGGGACCACTGCGGGGCCAGTCCCGCCGCCATCGAGCATGCCCTGGAGGGTATCAACTCGCAGGTCCGATTCCTGCTTTTTTGGACCGTGACACTTGTAGCAGTGCTCGACCAGCAGCGGCCGGATCTCTTTTTCGAAGAAGCGGATTCCCTCTTCATCCTCTGCCGCTGACTGGGCCTGCAGCAGCGGCCCCTGTCCGGCAACTAGTAACAGGATCAGAAGTACCAGCAGTCGTGAGCAACGTTGCATCATGTCATCCGTCGAGAGGTAACTGGAAAGTGGTGCCCAAGTATTCTAACCCACCAGTCGATCCATCCCAAACTGGCGATTGGGGATGGAGCTGGAGTGGCTGTCGTCAGGGTTGCTGGGGGGCAGCCTTGAGGCTGGCCAGGAAGGCAACCAGGTCGCGGATATCGCTCGTGGAGAGCCGCTTGGCAAGGTCTTCCGGCATGGGAGATTTCGCTTCCTTACGTACATCGACCTGGTCCTTGGGAATTGTCAAGCGACGCCCCTCGGCACTGATCAGCTCAATGGTTGTGTCGTTTTCCGAGCGGACGACGCCACTCAGTACGCGACCATCATGGTCAATCAGCGAGACGCTCTGGAATCCCTTGGCGATTGCGGCGTTGGGGAGCAGGACTGCCTCGAGCAGGTATTTGAGATCCTTGTCCGCTCCAATGCGGTCCAGGGGAGGTCCCACATCACCGCCGCGTCCGGCTGCCTTGTGGCAGCGCACGCAGGAGACCTCGGTACGATAAAGGAAAATCTCGCGGCCACGTTCGATGTCACCCCCTTCCAGGCAGTCGATCATGGCACCCAGTGGACCTCGTCGGCTCTGGCGGTAGAACTTCAAGGCGGACTGCACCTGCTGGCTCTTGCGACTGCTGGCAGCGAGTTGAATGTCGAGTCGCATGTCGGCTGGCACCTGCTCGGGAAAGTAAAGCCGGTTGATCGCGTCCAGCATGATGTTGTCGACGCTGGGGGATGCCATCCCAGCCAGTGTAGACATTGCCTGCTGGCGTTCGACGCGTGTTGGCAATCGCGTCGGGCGGGCCAGCAGCTTGAGAGCGGCGGCAGCATCGTAACTGGCCAGCTGTTGATGAGCGGCTGCCCGTAGCCGGGGAGATTCGTCGGATAGCAGCGGCTGGACAAGCTTGTCGAGTTGTTCGGCGCCAATCCGTCCCAGTGCTGCCAGTGCCCGAGCGCGCTGGTCTGCAGGAGTCTCGAGAGTTGCGAGCGATTGCCGCAATGCCGACTCAACCTCGCGAATGCCCAGGCTGGCGGCCAGATCAAGTGCCTCGGCAACGATCTTCTGGTTGGAATCAAGCAGTGCCGGTAACTGGCTGCGGACGGCCGAGCGGGCGATCTCAATGGACCGCTCCGGCAAGGGCCGCCAGTCGCCCAGTACTCGATCGCGGTTGGAGGGAGTGGCCCAGTGGGCGAGCATGTCGAGGGCTTCCATTCGCATCAGGTCGGATTCAGTTGGGCGGGCTGCGAATTCGGCCAGCCGGTTTGCCTGCTGCTGACCAGCGAGCCGGAAATTGGCATTCAGGACGCGTCGTGTGGTGTGCTCGGGTAACGCCGGCCGCTGGATCAACTCAGCCAGGGCAGCGTAGCCCGCCTCAATCGGCAGGTCATGTATTGCCCGGGCAGCTTCCGTAACAACGCTCGGCTCGCTGTCGTTCAGCAGCTGGACGATCTCTGGACTTTGCCAGCGACGCAGCACAACAGCGATCGCCCGCCGCACTGCGGGGGATGGGTGAGTGATGGCATCCAGCACGACAGTATTGTTGTGGCCACCTACCAGGCCCATGATGCCGCTATGCCGCACGATTGGATCGGCGTCCTTGTTGGCTGCCAGCATGGCAAGCAAGGCAGGGGCAGCGGAGCTGCTACCGATTCGGCCTAGTGCGATAGCTGCCAGGTGACGAGTACGCAGGTTGTCGTCGTCCAGCAGCGATATCAATGGTAGCTCGGTTTCTGTTGCCTGCAGTTCACCCAGTACCCGGGCGGCCTGGGCACGTAGCTCGGCGTCGCTGCTGTCCAGCTGACTGGCGACCGTAGCCACCACCAGTGCGCGGTCGACGTCCTGCTGGCCTATTTGTTGCAGCGCCCAGAGCAGGTGAATTTTTTGCAGCTGGTGAGTTGAGTCGGCGAGCGCCCTGGCAATCGCCATGGTCGCCTTGCGGCCAGCCAACTCGAACTGGGCTGCCTGCCGGACGCGGCGGTCGATGTGGGTCAGGAAGGTCATGGTACGGCCCTCGGACAGTTCGCCCCACTCCTGTTGGATTAGCTGGCCCGTTGCCTGGGCCTGCTGGCGAATTTCCTTGTCGCTGCTCTGCACTGCATAGATACGGCCCTTGCCTTCCCCATTCCAGCCATTGACCCAGTCGCTAATGTAGAGAGTTCCATCGGCAGCAAACGCCAGGTCGGTGGCGAGAACTTTCCAGATCGGCCGCTGCTGGTCTACCACCTTGAAGAAGGCGCCGTCATTTTCGACGCCGAAAGAACGGATTCCACTATTTGCCGGGCCGCCACGAAAGTCACAGAGCAGGAAGCGGCCGCGGTAGGCGTCGCCAAGTCCCGTGCCTGGATAAGCCACCAGGCCAGACGGTCCGTCCGCCAGGTTGGCGACAGGAGGTACGATGTATGCGGGCGTCTCGCCGCTGGCGGGTTGCCAGATTTTCTCCCGGTTGAAGGGGCCGCGGTCGCCCAGGTACTGGTAGTACATTCGCCAGCCCGTGTCGCTGCCATCGACGACATAGACCCAGCGTGCCCTGTCGCCGCTGTCCGAGTTGTTGTCGCCGGTGAAGAGGTTTCCGTAATCGTCGAAAGCAAGTTCCTGGGGGTTTCGCAGTCCGCTGGCAAAAACCTCCAGCTGGCTGCCGTCCGGGTTGCAGCGAAAAACAGCCCCGCTGGCTGGATCCTTCAAGCGGCGGTCACCGACCTGGATGTTGTAACCGCGGTCGCCGATGCTGTAGTAAAGCTTGCCATCCGGGCCGATCAGCAGACCATGCAGGTCGTGGCCGCGAAAAGCAACACGCACGCCGTAGCCATAATGCAGCGAGCTGCGATGCTCTGCCACTCCGTCGCCATCGTCGTCTCGCAGTTGCCAGAGATGCGGGATGCAGGTGAACAGTACGTTTTTGCCATGGACCAGTACGCCAGCCCCGCTGCCATCCTCAAGCTGGTTGAAGTGCTTGGCGAAGACGGTTGCCTGGTCGGCTTTGCCGTCGCCGTTACTGTCGACAAGCCGGCGGATGCGATCGTCGTGACGGGTGTACTCAAGCAGCTTGTCGCCGAGATGCTTGCGATGGTAGGCAATCCGGTCTTCGACCGTCTGCGCGGCCAGGTCATCATCCAACCACTTCTGGTCGTGTCCGCGGTTGTCGGTGACGCCGCGGTTCTGACGAAATGATTCGACGACGTAGAGTGCTCCGTCTGGTCCGACGGTGAAGGCGACCGGGTTAGCGACAAGTGGTTCGGCTGCGAACAACCGGACCTCGAGTCCATCGGCAAGCTGGATGCCTTTCATGGCAGCTGCAGCTTCATTGGAGGCCGGGGCCACGACCGGTTCCAGCGGAATGGCAGGTGGAGCTGCAAGGGTCTGGTGGCTGAGCAACAGGAGCGACACGAGCAGGGTGATTAAGTGAGCTGGACGCATCGGTTGAACTTGCTTGGTGAGAGGAGGTTGGTGCGAGAGAGAGTGGAAATCAATCCTTGCTGCTGAACTGGGCCATCTGCTGGGCGATCCAGCTTTCCAACTCAGCGAAATCGACGGGCGGAAGCTTGGACAGGTCGGGGCGCAACTTGACCGCCTCCTTGATATAGACGTGCGAGACCTGCTGCTGGGTCTTGTCCGTGTTCCAGTGCAGGAGGATGCGGATGCACCGAGTCAGGCTACCGGGGACGTTGATTTCATGCGTGCAGATCAAGGGCACGTCGAGCCAACCAAGTTGCCGAGCGGCCATGGCGGGAAACTCGGCATTGAGATCTTCGGTGGCACTGAAGATGGCACTGGCGACATCTTCAGGCTGGATCTCATTGACCCGGATCATCAGGGCCAGTAGCTGGCGTGTGGCGGTGAGGATGTCGTCACTCGCCTCGCTATCGGTCGTCGTTGCACCACGCACGCCGCGACAGAACATGACCATGGATCCTACAAAGTGAAATGAAACAGCTGTTGCTGCCGCCTGCTGAGCGGACGGCTCATCTTAGCACAGCCCAGCGTATGCGGTCAGTGGTTTGTGGGCCGTAGCTTTCGCATCGTCTCGAAAGGAATCATGCGGATGCCGGCCATCCAGCACGGTCTGGATGGCGTCTGACTGAACTGGCCGTCTGGTGGAACTGGATAGGTCCCGCGAAAAAAACATTGCAAATCAGCTGCCGCGACTGTTGACGGTCCTTGTCCGTCTTGTATTATGGGTTGCTTGCCCCACGATTTTGTCGTGAGGCAAGTTGATCTTTGACAATTCATAGTTACTACTATTACGTCAATTTTGCTGAGATAGTAATCAGCTGCGACTCGGTCGTGGACCGACTTCGGTCGGACCATTAGCGATCGAGTAACAGTACCAAAGAACCTGAATTTGGCTAACATTATCCTCGTCTGCTGACCCTTGTGGTTGGCGGCCGGGGGATGCTTAAACAATTGAAGGGTTTGATCCTGGCTCAGAATGAACGTTGGCGGCGTGGATTAGGCATGCAAGTCGAGCGAGAAGCTCATGTTTGATACTTCGGTTGATTTCATGAGTGGAAAGCGGCGCATGGGAGAGTAACACGCGGATACCTACCCCAGGGTTTGGCATAGTGTTGGGAAACCGACAGTAATTCCGAATGATGTCCCTGGACCAAAGATTTATCGCCCTGGGAGGGGTCCGTGTCCTATTAGCTTGTTGGTGGGGTAATGGCCTACCAAGGCTACGATGGGTAGCGGGTGTGAGAGCATGACCCGTCTCACTGGGACTGAAACACTGCCCAGACACCTACGGGTGGCTGCAGTCGAGAATCTTCGGCAATGGGCGAAAGCCTGACCGAGCGACGCCGCGTGCGGGATGAAGGCCTTCGGGTTGTAAACCGCTGTCAGAGGGAAAGAAGGCTTCGGCTTGACTGAACCTCAGAGGAAGCACGGGCTAAGTTCGTGCCAGCAGCCGCGGTAAGACGAACCGTGCGAACGTTATTCGGAATCACTGGGCTTAAAGGGTGCGTAGGCGGTCTAGTAAGTGAGGTGTGAAATCCCCCGGCTCAACCGTGGAACTGCGCTTCAAACTGCTAGACTTGAGGGAGATAGAGGTGAGCGGAACTGATGGTGGAGCGGTGAAATGCGTTGATATCATCAGGAACACCAGAGGCGAAGGCGGCTCACTGGGTCTCTTCTGACGCTGAGGCACGAAAGCTAGGGTAGCGAACGGGATTAGATACCCCGGTAGTCCTAGCTGTAAACGATGAGCACTGGGTTGAGGAACCTTCCACAGTTTCTCGGCCGTAGCGAAAGTGTTAAGTGCTCCGCCTGGGGAGTATGGTCGCAAGGCTGAAACTCAAAGGAATTGACGGGGGCTCACACAAGCGGTGGAGGATGTGGCTTAATTCGAGGCTACGCGAAGAACCTTATCCTGGTCTTGACATGCTTAAGAATTCTCCTGAAAGGGAGAAGTGCCTCTTTGAGGAGCTTTTGCACAGGTGCTGCATGGCTGTCGTCAGCTCGTGTCGTGAGATGTTGGGTTAAGTCCCTTAACGAGCGAAACCCTTATCCCTAGTTGCCAGCGAGTTATGTCGGGGACTCTAGGGAGACTGCCGGTGTTAAACCGGAGGAAGGTGGGGATGACGTCAAGTCCTCATGGCCTTTATGATCAGGGCTGCACACGTCCTACAATGGTGCGTACAAAGGGACGCAAACCCGCGAGGGGGAGCAAATCCCAAAAAGCGCGCCTTAGTTCGGATTGCAGGCTGCAACTCGCCTGCATGAAGTTGGAATCGCTAGTAATCGCGGGTCAGCATACCGCGGTGAATATGTTCCTGAGCCTTGTACACACCGCCCGTCAAGCCACGAAAGTGGGGGGCGCCCGAAGTCGCTGAGCTTAACAGCAGGCGCCGAAGGTGAACTCCGCGATTGGGACTAAGTCGTAACAAGGTAGCCGTAGGGGAACCTGCGGCTGGATCACCTCCTTTCTAAAGGATGAAGTCCAGCGATCGATGGCGACATTGATCGCTGCAACAGTGGATACGATCTCAGCACGTAATAGAAGTACGTTCTGCTTGCAGAACACCTATGAATTAGATGAGTCAGAGACCCATCCGGATCTAGCCAGACCGGATGGGTCTTTTTTTGCGCACACTGGTCATTTCCCCCCCCCCACACAATAGCTGCACCCGACTCCCTTCGACAGTCGCAGGAAACAGGCTCGCTGTGTCCTGCCCCCAGCGAATCCTGCCAGGTGAGAGATCCCTCCGGCTGTTTTCCGATTGGCAGCAACGCTGGCCCGAAACCCGAAACCCGAAACCCGAAACCCGGAACCCGGAACCTGTCGCCCCCCAACCTCTAGCCGCCTATCGCTCGGATTGGCATAATGGCCCCCATCCAAGCTCACCCCGCAGGAACCGAGAACCATGAAACAGGCAATCGCCGGTATA
>CAUZOB010000015.1:0-39598 GCA_963581185.1 Planctomycetota bacterium
CTCTGGGTCTCACTTAATCCCGGCGCGGTTGGCGAATATCGTCACCTCACTATCTCGCAATACAGCCAGTTCCTGGCGACGCTTGATTCGCAAGCCGAGAAGATCCGCCAGCACTGGAACACCCATCCAGGCCCTGACCGGCGGCCCATTATTTTTGTCTACGCAGCGGGCCGAATCGGCCACCAGTTGCAGACTGCTCACGTTGTGGACGGCAATTTGCTCTCTTATCGCCACGTCTTTGCTGATCGGAACGAGCCGAGTGGTGTCTCGCTGTCTGCCGACTACGTGATGGCCATCGTCGGCCCCAGGCATGGAACACTGGATCAACAGCTTGGTGGCCGCTTGCACGGGTATCAGCGAATTGCGCGGACGACATTCCGTTTCGACGGCCAACAGGAGCACTTCGATCTGTACTTCAACAAGAATCCGGCGCCGCTGCGACTACCACGTTACATCGACGGGTCGCTCGATTCGGATGCCTCGACCGACAGGTCCATGCAGTAGTGGATCTGTCGGGCAACTTCCTTGAACCCGAACGACGGGTAGAGATCCTTCCCAATCGGGTTCTGCTCGAGCGTTTCGATGCGTGCGTGCGACATTCCCTGGCTGCGGAAATGTTCGATGGCCTGCTCAATTAGACGTCGGCCGAAACCATTGCCACGGTAGGCACTGTCGACTGCCAGGTTGGGAATGTTGCCAATCCCACCGAGCTGGTTGCACCAGGTTGTGATATAGCCGGCAATTGTGCCGTCGACCTCAAGGACGAATATTCCGTCAGCGTCCCGTTCTGCATCCAGCCGAATATGGTCTGCCTTACGGGTCTTCCAGTCAACGCCGCCGATGATCCCGTATTCCGTTTGGATGTTACGGTCGATCGATACGCCGTCAAATGCTTCTGTGGTAATCTGCTGCAAACGCCCCAGATCGGCGGGCCGATATTTTCGTATCTCAGCGTTCATGACAGGATTCTCTCGAGTGTTCTATGTGCTGGTTGGATAACGGCGTTTGACCCACACATCGAGAGGTTCCATCGAACGCCAATCCGGTTCATCAACGACGCCGAAGCCCTTGCCGTGCAGGCTGGCCGTTTCAACGGCCCCGTCCACAATCCGCAGGTAGTGTTCCCCGCGATACTTGGCGTAGAGGTCACGGTGGTTCCGTGCCGCATTTCGCTTGTCACGCGCCGACAGAATTGACAGGCCCCGATTGTAGTGGTGGCCATTTCGTTCCACATGCGGGATCCTCAGGCAACCGGCCACAGCGAGGTCCTGGTGCAGAGGCACAATTGGCAGGTTCTGCAGATCTTCACCACTCAAGATCGCTGTCTCGCCCATCTCAGCCAAGCGTTGGATCCAGGCATAATGGCCGATCGACTTGTAGACTCCCTTGCAGTTCTTGTGCGATGTGCCGGCATAACCCAGAACCCGCGCCCGCTGAAATGCATCGAGTGTCCCGTCCGACTCATCGATTATCACCGGCTTTCGCTCGCCGACCCGGCGGATCGTTGGACCCGCCGCATCGCTCAAGGCGAGGCTGCGGGGCAACGGTTGCTCGATAAAGGAAATGTGCTGAAACATCGCCAGGTTGTCACGTTCAATCGCGCTCACGAGTTGTTCGAATGCTGCCAGGTCTTCATAAGCCTCGTTGGCATCCAGCGTTACGATCGGCGGACGGTCTCGCGGCAACAACTGCCAGATGGCGTCGAGTCGCTTGAGGTCATGGTCCGGGTCTCCGCTTATCTTGATCTTGAAGCAGCGCAGTCCGTAGACGTCGATACACTCGTCGAGGCTAACTGGCAGGTCGTCATTGATCTCTATTCCGTCATCAATGTCGGCCCTGGTGAGTGGATCAAACGTACCCACTGTGTGTCGTACTTCGATTCGCGTCTGCGGAGGGTGATTGAACAATCCTGCTACTTGGATATCCCGGCAATGGTGGTTCAGTAGATTCAGGTCGATCCCCAGGACGTTATCTTTTAGAGCCTGGGCAAACGAGATCCCTTCAAGGCGGCAGACGCCATCAATCACAGCCCTTTCGAACAGCGACGAGACGTAGGTTGAAGTCAGGTCCTGTTGGTTCGCCTTTCGGCCCGCAGCCATGACCTGGTCGTGGCAGTTATGCCAAAGTCCAAAGGGGGTATCGAATACCCCCTGGGATTGATAGATAGCGGTCGTCTGTTCGAGCAACGCGACCAATTCCCGGAGCTTGAGTCCCTTACTCCGTCCGGGCCGCTTGTCCAGCCAGCGGACGCTCAGTCGATCGGCTGAGCATCCGAATGCCTGATTACCATCGTCATCCCGAATGACAAGGTGTAGATGGCAGATCGGGCTGGTAACGCGAACTCGCTGATCAGTGGAGAGTCCTTTTTTGCCGAGGGCCGACGGCAATCGAGCTGGGCCGGTTTCACGCACCAGCAATCGCATGCTCGTTATCCGATAGGGCATCCTTGCAGACTCCGCCTAGGACTTTTTCTTGCTTCCACTGGCAGCTTCATCACTGGCACTGTCGTCTTCTATCCCGGTCATCTCGAAGAGAAACCTGCTGGGCAACGATTCATAGGGTCGACCCCACCTCATTCGGGTCAGGGCCATAGACAAGGTCAGCTGTTCTTCCGCACGCGTGACGCCGACATAGGCGAGTCGTCTTTCTTCACCGATTGCGACGTCATCGTCGAGCGAACGGTGATGCGGTAGCACGCCTTCTTCCATGCCGACCATATAAACAAGTGGGTACTCGAGGCCTTTGGCGGCATGCAGCGTCATCAATATAACGGAATTTCGTTTCCGCTGGTTCTCCTTCTCTCGTTCGGCTTCTCCCGCCCCAGTGGCAATCTCTTCAAGAAAGCCGCCGATCGTCGGTTGGCTGTCGGTCATGTCATAAGTCGCGACTGCGTTGACAAGTTCCTCGACGGTATCCCAGCGGCTTTCAAATTCCGATTCGGTGTCACTGGTCTTCACCAAGGAGCCCCGGTAGTCCAGTTGCTCAATAACCTTGCGGGTCAAATCGGCAGGCGACAGCTGGTCGACCAGTTCACGCCATTGATACACCTGGCCCACAAAACGGGCGCAGGCCGCGTGGGCCTTTTGTGGAATCCCTGGCAACGAGGCGGCCGTCCGCAACATATCCCAGAGCCCTTCGGCACGCTCCGTCGCTTCGTTCAAGAGCTGATCCACTGTCCGGTTACTGATGCCACGTGCCGGCGTATTGATGATCCTTCGTAGCGCTGTTTCGTCACTGATGTTATTGATCAACTTCAGGTAAGCGAGAATGTCGCGGATCTCGCGGCGATCAAAGAACGATCGGCTCCCCAGCAGCACGTAGGGAATGTTGGCACGCCGGAACTCGGTTTCAAAGATGCGCGGCTGTTCGTTCGTTCGAAACAGCACCGCCACGTCCGAAAAGTCGGTATCAGGACTGGATGTGGCGCGGCGAATGTCACCTACCACCCAGCGTGCCTCGTCGGACTCATCGCGATGTTGCTCGATCCGGGGACGACTGCCCTTGCCACCCGAAGCATGCAAGACCTTGGGGTGACGATCTGGATTGCAGCGGATCAACTGATTGGCAACTTCGATGATGGCCTGGGTTGAGCGATAGTTTTCCTCAAGCCGGACGGTCACGGCACCCTTCCAGTCGGCGGGGAAGGCAAGTATGTGGCGGACATCACTTCCTCGAAATCCATAGATCGCCTGGTCGTCATCTCCCACGACACAAATGTTGCGGTGCACTTCCGCCAGCGCTTTGATAATCCGGTACTGGATTTGATTTGTGTCCTGGTATTCATCAATCAGGATATGGTCAAAACGTTGTTGTTCAGCTAGCCGCACCTCGGGATGATTTTGCAGTAACTCGTCTGTCAAAAGCAGCAGGTCGTCGAAATCCATGCCACCTGAACGCTTCAGTGCATCCTGGTAACGGCGATAACCAACGGCCGCCAGGTGTTCCCGGTCATTATCCGCCAGCTGGACTGCCTCGTCCGGTCGAATGCCGAGCCCTTTCCAGCGGCTCACGATGGACAGCATGTCTCGTGGCCTGAGCTGCGCGTCGTGGACACGGATTTCTCGCAAAACTTGCCTGGCCAGGCTGGCCTGATCTCCGGCGTCATAGATCACAAAGCGTTCCGGATAACCCAACAAGGAGACGTGTCGTCTGAGGATACGAACGCAGAGCGAATGGAAGGTGGAGATCTGTGGATCCCCGGATCTATTTGCCTTGAGCAGTTCCGTGACCCGCTGTTGCATCTCCTGGGCCGCCTTGTTCGTGAAGGTCACGCCGAGGATTCGATCGGCGGCCACACCCGATTCGATCAGGTGCGCGATCCTGATCGTAACGACCCTTGTTTTACCGGTCCCGGCGCCAGCTAGAACCAGCAGCGGCCCGGACGTGGTCTCCACGGCCTGGCGTTGGGCGGGATTCAGTTGGACGTCCATGGACGCAATATTAGCCCTCACCAACCCCGGCGAAAAGCCCGGTCTTGACGCTGTCAGCCCGTCTCGGCATACTTGCGCCTTGTCACGTGGAAGCCGTTTTTGCCCGACGCCTTACTGAGGCCGACAGTCCGATGTTCGATGCTATCGATAAGTTATTCGCGTTCATCTGGTCGCTCTTTAAGCACGTGTACGACCGCGTGATTGCCGTAGTGACATGGATCACCAGCAATCGGCGCGCGGCCATTGTGACGCTCGGCCTGATTATCGTGATTCCCGTCGCCATTCTCGCCAGCATGTTCCTGTCCGGTGGCGAATCGAACCTGGACGCCGCCTGGCGCGAGTACTTTCATGCGACGCATGAGGTGGAAATGGGTCGCAAGGATGTTGCCTGGCTGACGGACCTGATCACGGAAGGACCGCAGGACGGTTATGATGCACCGAACCTGTTCAAAGGGACTGATGGTCGCCTGCCCAAGCTCTGGGCATTTCAGTTCATAGCTGACAACGAGCTCTCGGTCGGCATTCGCCTGCTGTATACCGACAAGGATGCAGCGGCAGTCAGTTTATTGTCGGCGCTGGGACACTATGAATACATCCTTGAGACAGCCGGCATGGCCGACGGGCTGCTCCAGCCGCGGGCTCTGCTGGGCCAATCCGCGGCAGCTGAATCCCTGATGGCCTGTAACGACGACAAAGCGGCCCACGGCCATTATTACGCCGAAGCACTGAAGGCGCTGGACAAGATCCAGTCCCTCGATCTCGACTCCGCAACGACCGGTTATGCCAAACAGCGGGCAGACACCCTCAGGGAGATCGCAGGGGAAGGCGCCGCAGTTACTGACACCACTTTCTTGGAGTGGCTCGCCGCATTCACACCTATCGCGGCTCCCCCGCCCGACGATTTACCACCCCCCTCCTTTCCTCCAGGGCCCGGCGAGCTGCTGCCACCGCCAGTCTTGAATAGCCCCTTATCGCTGCCGGAACTGGAAACGACGCCACCAGAAGACGATACTCCGGATGATCCGCCTGCGGACGACGACCCGGATGCGGATCCCGCCGACAGCGAGAATGAAGACGCGCCGAGCGAGTCACAGGACGAGTAATGGCCAGTGACGACGCTTCTGCGGAACTCACTTTCACGGTGGACGAGGCTGCCGAGGGTCAGCGTCTTGATGTCTTCCTTGCGAAACGGCTTGATGAATTCAGTCGGACGCAATTGCAGGCTGCGATCAGCGACGGTGCCTGCCTTGTTGACGGCAGCCCATCACGACCCTCCACTCGCCTCCTGCCGGGTCAACTTATTGTTCTGACTCCGCCTGCGCCGCATGCCGAGGGTCCGCTGCCGGAGAATATTCCGCTCGATGTCCTCTATGAGGACGCCGATATTGCGGTCGTCAACAAGCCGGCCGGCATGGTCGTCCATCCTGCCCGTGGCCACTGGTCCGGTACGCTGGCAAGTGCGTTGGCTTACCGCTTCGATACACTCAGTACAGAGGCGGGCGCTCATCGTCCAGGTATCGTGCATCGACTGGATCGAGACACCACGGGCGTCATCGTTGTGGCTCGTACGGACCAGGCGCACCGGGCGCTGTCAGAACAGTTCGCCAGCAGGTCAGTCAAGAAGACTTACGTGGCAATAACCGACGGAAGTCCGGATCGTGATCGTGATCTGCTGGACCTGCCGATTAGTAAGCACCGCAGTCGCCGGGAGAAGATGGAGGTGGCGCTGCCTCCCCGGTCTGGTCGCTCAGCACAGACGTTTTTCGAGGTTACCAAGCGTTTTGGGCGATTTTGCCTTCTACGCCTCCAGCCCACGACTGGACGCACGCACCAATTACGAGTACATCTCGCACACATCCGCTGTCCGGTCGTCTGTGACGCCCTCTACGGCTCGGCAGGACCCATTACAACCAACGATCTGGACCGAATGGCGGACAGGCCCGAACCTCGCCTGTTGCTTGAGCGACAGGCACTGCATGCATCGGCAATTGAATTCAGGCATCCGGTGCAGGGCGAGACGATGACATTCCAGGCAGAGTTGCCCGCCGACATGGGCAGCTTTCTGAGCGAACTATCAAGCGGTACATAATCCTGCCATACGGAGGGCTGTCCATGTCATGGATCAAATGGGTTGAAGGCGACGAGGCCGAAGGCGACCTGGCCGAAATCTATCGTCTCTGGCACGACGAGAATCCTGGCCGCGACGAGCTGCCCGGTATTCTCAAGTGTTTCAGCCTGCGCCCCGATTTCCTCCGAAATGTGATGGAGGCCAGCGAAACCGTTCACTTCAGCGAAGGCCACCTGGATCGAACTACCAAGGAAATGTTGGCGACCTATGTGTCCGCCCTGAACCAGTGCCCTTACTGAACGCAAAGCCATGGGTACTTTCTGCAGTTGCAGGGAGTTGACGAGGCCTGTCTGGCAGCGGTGATGGATGGCGACCTGACCGGAGCCGCTCTGAGTAGCAAGCACAGGTCGCTGCTGGAGTTCGCTGAACTGGTCACGAAACACGCCTACAAGACAACCGCGGAAGACGTGCAGATATTGCGTGATAATGGCTGGTCTGACAGCCAGGTCGCAGAGGCAATTTACGTGATCGCCCTGTTCGCCTTTTTCAACCGCGTGGCGAATGCATTTGGCCTCGCCGAACCGGTATTCCCTGACGCAACCGATCGCTGAATCCTTCGCAGAGTGCGAAACGAGGAACACTAGTACCAGATGCAGGTGTTCGGAATCGTCCGCTGCAGATCAACGACTCCGCCTTCGGTCACGTTTGTGTTCTTCAACACAAGCACGGTCAGTTGGTCCAAGAATTGAAAGTGGCTGAGACTTTCGTCGGAAATGTTGGTCCCCTGCAGGTCGATTATCTGCAGTTCCTTGAGGTCTGTGCGATTGGCGAGTGTTTCATCCGTAAATGATGGGTCCTTGACCCGCCAGACCTTCCGTTTAGAAAGTTTCCATCGCCATAGTCGGCCGGTGAACAGCCGAAACACCCAGATGAATGATTTGCCGCGATAGAACCAGCTGTGCTGGTACGCCAGCCAGTGGTACGCGCCATAACTGACCGCAAAGACGCTACCAATTTCAATCCACCATTGCCGGAAGACGAGAAGCGCAACGGCTGCCATGAATGCGAAGGCCACATGAGACCAGATGTACACACTGGCGAGGCTCTCGCTCGCGTGCATTTTCTTCAGCACAAAACGCTCAAAACCGACCGCACCTTCAAAGTGCTGGTCGCCGTCGTATGATTCGACACGCCGTCCTATTTGGATATTAAATCGGCAGGCTGGACATTCAAACTGGCCCTTCGGCACAAACACGCCGCAGCCAGGGCATTCCGTACCGCCAGGCTGATCTTCCTTGTCCTCTACGACCTCCTGCTGCACTTCAACTTCTGGCTCGCTGGCCGGTTCCGCTGCTGCTATCGGCAGCTGTGCAGGATGGCCGCGCGTGGCGGAAATATCCAGCTCTTCGGTCAACCCGAAGTCGTCCTCGTCGGCGGACTGTGGCTCTGCCGGTGGCTCCACAATCATGGAATTCTTACAGGCCGGACAATTCACGCTCTGTCCGTGCATCGCTTCATCGGCGATCAATTTTTGTCCACACGACGGGCAGGCAATTTCGAATGGCATAACGTCCACTGTAGAAACCAAAAGGTGCGCCGGTTTGGCGTCAGGCATGGCCCCGAAGGCCCATGCCCGTTAACCGGCAGACGACTGCTGTGGGCGTGGAGTGAGATAGGCGTTTTTCACTGCGCATTTCGCTGTGAAGCATTCCTGGGCGTGGGACGCTGCCGTGCTTCCCACGCTGCCACATCAGCTGAAACAACTTCGATTGCCTTGTCAAGTTGTTTATCAATCCCGCTCGGCCATTCACCTGGCTGAGGCCAGATCTCGTGATCAGGTGCCGCACCATTGAGCTCCATATCTTCGCCATCGTTAAGCAGGTACCAGCCCCGGAAGGGGACTCTCAAACTACCCAAGTCCATGACCTGCATGCTGCCGGTGCTGATGACACTTCCCGATGTCTGAATCCCAACAAGCTTGCCGCGGCCAAGAGTTTTGACGGCATGGCTAAATATCTCAGCGTTACTGAAACTATTCTGGTTACAGAGCACCACGATCGGCTTGTCCCAGCGGGCATAGACCATACGATCCTGCGGGTAACCTTCCGTACCGCCTCGCGGCACGGTTACCGCATGTCGCGGCTGAGTCAAAATCGTCAGCAAGTGGTCGGTGGTGAAGCCGCCGCCATTTTCTCGGACGTCAATCACAAGCCCCTTCTTTCCATACGCGACTTCAACCAGTTCCCGTTCGAAACGGTAGAAACTGGACATGTTCATCGCCTGGATGTGCACATAACCAAGTTGGCCAGCGGAGTTTTCCTCGACCTGGCGTCGATTCTCAGCCATCCATGATTCATATAACAGGCCGCGTCCGGCGCCGTAGCTTATCGGACGGACCACAACGGAACGTTCTTTCTTGTCTTCGCCCCGCACCGTGAGGGTGATATCACGGGCCAGCGGGCCATTCAGCAATAATGTCAGGTCCGTGGTGATATCGACCGGCTCGCCATCCATAGTCAGCACGGTCTCACCTTCCCGCACAAGACTCGTAAGACGTGACGTTGGACCACGTTTCAACACCTCTGAGACAAGCAGTCCGGGGCCACCATGTTTGGGATCATACCTGAGGCCCAGGTGGGCGGTTGTGGTATTTGCCAGGCCGGCCGAGTTGCCTGGCGGCTGGCTGTATCGAAAGCCAAGATGCGATCCGTTTAACTCTCCCAGCATCAGGCTCACGACCCGACCCAGAGTCGGCATATCACCCGACTCGCGAGCCATGCTGATGTACTTGGCACGGATCTGATCCCAATTCCGGTTATTGAGATTGCCGTCATAGAAATGGTCTCGCATCGTTCGCCAGCAGAGATAAAACGCCGCTTCGTAGCGCGCCGCAAGGTCCAACTCCTGCGTGACGTTAAAGTTATAAGCGGCGGCGGTCCCAGTGGATGTAACGGAACCGGGTACCGATTTGCTGAGCCAGACAATCCGATTTCCCTGTGCTAGCCAGCGGGCAGATTCCCCCGCCTGGGCAACCAGCAACTTCGGTGGTCCGGGCGAGCCCGGCGTGACGACGTAGGTCCCTGCCTTGCCGGCCAGAGTTCCGCTGAAGGCTAGCTGAGCACTGTTTGGTGACCAGAAAATAGCCGACTCGTCGACATCGGCTATAGAGATACGGTGCACCCGATCATGAATACCGTCAAAGTTGATTGTCTTTTGCTCGTCCTGCAAGGCCTTGATCGCAGCATACATGGCGGACATGACAGATTTGGAGCGGACCTTGTTGAGTGCATCCAGGGCAGCTTTCATTTTCTTGTCACGGGCGGACAGCTCGTCGTCTGTCTCATACAGATTGACGTAGTAGATGTCCCGCTCATCTCCCACCTGGCGACCGGTAAAGGCAATCCGCTTCCCATCAGGTGACCAGCGCGGTCCGTATTCATTGTCCGGGTGAAGCGAGATATTGACCAACTTGTCCGGTGCGTCCAGTGGCATAATGTAGACATCACGATTGAAGTCTGTGTCACTCTGTGCCAGCACCAGCCATTTTTCATCCGGGGACCAGTCATACTGCGGCGAATTCCAGTTCTCCTGCAACAGACGCGGCTCCTCGCCGTTCGGTTTCATTACCCACAGGTCGCCGCGAGTCCGCAGAAACGAGATGTATGTTCCTTTCGGCGACCACGCCAGCGAGAACTCTTCGTCAGGATCGTTGGTTATTTTTTCCAGTGCGAATTCCCTGTTCTGCCACCAGTACAGTTTGTCGTTGCTGCGAGTAGCGGACCAGATGTCACTCTGCCCACCCGCATCCGAGTTAAAGACGATCGTGTTTCCGTCGGGCGCGAACAGCACTTCTGACTCATCTTCGGCCGTCCGAGTAACCTGCTGGGGTTCGCGCAGGATGGTGTCCATGACCCAGACATCCCCACCGGAAATAAACGCAACTTCCAAACCGTCCTTGGAGAAGGAGACATCGCTGGCTGTCTTGAGGGATCGATGGACCAGGTTCGGCTGGGCTTGATCGCCACGATAGACCAGGGAGATCTTCTGCGGGCCACCCGCCTTGCCCAGGTCCAGTCGATACAGATCAAACAGATGCCGAAACACGAAGGTCGAGCGATCGGCAGAAATACAGGGAGATACGACAGAGTCGTCTTTGAAGTTCGTCAACTGTCGGTCTTTGCCGGTCTTCATTTTGCGCCGGTAGACATTAAATGCGCCGTCCTGACCACCCACGTAATAGAGTGTGTTGGAATCTTCTCCCCAGATCGGATAACGGCATCCGTTGGGGTTCGCGATCGTCAGCTGGTATGTTTTGGCCTCGACGTCATAGAGCCAGATCTGGCCGGCCTGGCTTCCCTGGTAACCTTTGCGCCACCAGGAGGTCCCTTCACGCTGAAATGCTACCTGGGTTCGGTCGGGCGACAGTCGTGGAAACAGGGCCGTGGCATCAAATACCAGCTTCTCGCGAGATCGCTCCTTGTCGCTGACTGTGAAGGCTCTTGTCGGCCGTCGCCAGAAATGGTCCCGCATACCGCTGACCAGTAATTCTTCTGAATCGTCGAGCCATTGTTCGAGCATACTGCCTTCGCTGTGGAAAGTCAGTTGCTGCGGCGTACCGCCTTCGGCCTCCACACGGTAGACCTGCATACTGCCGCTGCGATCGCTGGAAAATGCGATCGTGTCCCCCTTCGCCGAGAATTCCGGCGCAACGTCCATGCTTCGGTGGGACGTGATACGGCGGACCGTGCCGCCCTGGCTGCTGGCCGTCCAGATATCTCCTCTCCAGGAGAAGGCGAGCTGGCTACCATCGGCAGATAATGCCGGGGTTGAAGCGAGCCGAACCGGTTCATCCGAACGGACTTCAGTTGCCATCATGCAAAGACTGACGGCGAACACGAAAGACAAGGTGGAAAACAAGACTGCCCTGGTCATCAAGCTGCTGCCTTTCCCCGCAAGCGGGACTATGAGCGAAAACGTTTGGTGCGGCCGCACCAGACATCTCTTCACTTATAGTTAAGGCACTGCTGGCCCGAAGGGCCTATTCCCGGGGAGTTTCGGCCGAAGCTAGCGCCCGGCCGTCCGGTTGTCAGGGTCATGCCGATGGTCCGTTCAGGACCTTGTAAACCATGTAGCTAAGGTAGACCACGTAGCTCACCAGCAGAGCAATACCGAACGGCCTGGCCAGGCGATCATTGCGTGCAGTAACGATGCCAACTCGAAACAGGACCAGCACCAGCAGCATAAATGGGAACTGGATCAGGAAGAAGTTTTCATCCGCTGCCAGCCCCTGACTTGTGACCGATGCAGAAGCTCCCGCCACGAACAGGACGTTAAGAATATCCGCTCCGATCACGTTGCCAACGGCTAATTCGCCATGGCCACGTCGGACCGCCGTCATGGCTGTCACCAACTCGGGCAGAGAAGTCCCGAATGCCAGCACGGTAGCTGAAATAATCCCTGTAGGCACGTCGGCGCGGAAGGCCATTTCCTTGGTGGCCGAGACAAGTACCGTCGAGGAGCCTACCAGGAACAGGCAGGCGACGAACATCAAACCGACCAGCAGCTGGGATGATCTACCCACCACCGATTCTATCTCTTCGCTTTGATCGTCAGGTTCCACAGATCCCGCCTGTCTTACTGACCAAATCATGTAGGCAACCAACAGGCCAAGGAATCCCCAGCCGACCATCTGAGGCAAAGCTGCCGCGCTATTTTTTCCAAAGGCCGACAAAGGTGCAGACCACGGAATGCAGCATGCAATCAGCAGGACGCCGGCACCGAACTGAATCCAGCCCTGGCGATTCACCAGTTTTCGGTCGATCGGAAGTGGCGTGATGATGCACGCCAGCCCCAGTATCAGGCCGGTGTCACAGATAATGGATCCCACCGCGTTACCGAGAGCCAGGCCAGGCTCGCCTTGGAAGGCGGCGTATACCGAGACGGCCGCCTCAGGCATCGTCGTTCCGAGGCTCACAACGGTCGCGCCAACGATAACTCGCGGCAGTCCCGTCCGCAGCGACAGGTCAACCGCCAATTCCACCAGTCTGTCAGCGCTGAGGCCGAGGATCGCAATACTGCAGCCAAAAATGACAACCAGCCAGCTCCAGTGAACGCCGGCTACCCAGTCATCAAGGAATGCATGCATCGGCTTCTCTGGCACCGGGGAATCAAGGAGTCGTTGTCTGCTACGTGCCCAGCTTCGGACAGGGCGTGATCTGCCGGTGAACTCTGGATTCTAAGCTGTTTACTCAAAACCGAACATGGCACGATGTTTGATTGCCTGTACAAATGGGCTAGGCCCGCCACACGATCGTGATCTAGCCGGCGTCAGGCGGCCGATCTTTCCTGCTGCGGGACTCACCCCCTTTGCTCCAAAACAACCTGGTATCGATCGTCAACCGACCACTGGCGCGTCGCGTTCGCAATGTCTCTTTGCTCCTGCTGCTCTCTTATGGCATCATCCTGATCGTGATCTCTGCACTTGAAAACCGAATGGTCTACCTGCCGCGACCCTGGCCGGACGATACCGACTTTGACGCCCCAGCCAATCTGCACGACGTGTTCATCACCACGGAAGACGGAGCCAGGTTGCATTCGTGGTACCTGGAACACCCTGCCCCGCGCGGCTACGTCCTGTTCTTCCACGGAAATGCCGGCAACCTCTACGGTAGACGCCATCGCTTCTTACATCTGAGTGAACGGCATCAGGTCAGTATTTTCGCGATGGATTACCGCGGTTTTGGCAAGAGCACCGGCTTGCCGAACGAGACCAACACTCTCTCGGATGCACGCCGTGCCCGGACTGAATTTGCCCGTCTCGCCAAGATCTCGGTTCAGCAGATCACAATCCTCGGACGTTCCCTCGGTGGCGGCGTGGCCGTTGACCTGGCAGCCACCGAGGGCTGTCGGGGATTGATCCTGGAAAGCACCTTCACCTCTCTGCCCGACGTTGCCAAACGTTTTTACTGGTGGCTACCGGTTCACTGGTTGATGCGCAATCGCTACGAGTCAATTGACAAGATCGGTCGCTACTCCGGCCCCTTGATCCAGTGTCACGCCGAATGCGACTCACTTGTGCCAATTGCCCTTGGTCGGCAACTCTTTGAACAGGCTCAGGCACCAAAGTCGTTTCATGCCTGGCCTGAGATTGACCACAACGATCCGCATCCGGACGCCTACGACGCGTTACTGGAATCCTTCTTCGAGCAACTTGCACCGCTCGACTCAGTTGTTCGCTGAGTAGATCGCCAGCGACTTTCGGACGGAGTGTCGCCATTGCTGCAAGGCCTTGGTCATTGCGATCGCCTGTTCAGCGAGCTGCTCGCTGAGGTTGACTTTCTCGCCGGTATCGCGGCGCAGATTGTAAAGTTCTGTATCCAGCAGCTCTCCCACGCTGCTGGGTGGCCCCTCTACTCTAGCAATCAATTTCAAGTCATTGTCAATCCAGGCGACCTGTCCACGGGTTTCAAATCCGATTGGAGTCGTTCGTTGGCGAGTGACTCCAGCCAGAACGCCGCTAATATCCAAGCCGTCCAATTCAACTTCCAGATCGATTCCCAATAAGCCAGCCACCGTTGGCAGGATATCGCTTGTGGAACAAGGTACGACCGAGCGGCTGCCTGCCTTAAATTCTCCCGGCCAGCAGACGATTCCCGGCACACGAATGCCGCCTTCGTAGAGACTCCGTTTCCTGCCTCTCAGGCCTGCGGCTGTACCGGGTGCGGTTGCCTTGCCCTCCGGGCCATTATCCGCGCAATACCAGACAAGCGTCTCCTCGCGGACCCCTGCATCGTCAAGTGCCTTTCGCAAGCGGCCAACCTGTTCATCCATGGCGGTAAGGCACCCGTAGTAACTTTGGTGGTAGCCATCGACTGTCGGATAACGGTCCGAGTAACTCTTTCCGGTCACGACAGGCAGGTGCGGTGCGTGAAACCAGATAACCGCCAGAAACGGCTGGTCGTTTTTGGCGGCAGCTTTGATAAATGGTACTGCTCGATCCATGATGATCCTGGAATCATCGCCGCGCAGGTCAGCCGTCACTCGCTCACCATCTTCCCAGTAATTCGTTCCGTAGAAGTTCGACTGCCTCAGTTCAGACACCGGTTTCCACCAGGTGCGAGACCTTTCACCTTTGGGCCGCAGGAGCGGGTCCCAGGTGGGCACCTTGGCCTCTGTGGAGAACCACTTCTGAAAACCATTCTGCTATGGGATGGAATAGTTCTTTGCACCACGGGGGCCACCACGATTGGATTCCACCACAGTCGTGGTGAGCGTCCCAAGGTGCCACTTGCCGAAATGACCTGTCCTGTATCCCGCCCGGCTTAGCAACTCGGCGATCGTTACTTCAGCTGGCGGCACATGCCCGACATTGGCACCGAAGATTCCATAACGGAACGGATGACGACCGGTCAACATGCTGCCACGGGTCGGGCTGCAGACAGGTGCGGCCGCGTAAAACCGATCGAGCCGGACACCCTCCGCCGCCATACGGTCCAGGTGTGGCGTCTGGAGTACCTTATGGCCGCGGTATCCAACATCCCCCCAGCCCTGGTCGTCTGCCATCATCAAGACGATATTTGGTCGCGCCGGCTGATCAGCCTGGACAACACGGCAGTCCGAACTGATGCCTGCAACAACAACCGCCAGGATCGCACATCGTCTAAGCGGACAACCCATCGCGCCTCCGCATTCTCCCTTGCTGACTGGCGCCAACGGCTCAACTAGCCAGTCAGGCCCTGGAACAGGTCGGTTGAGAGGTAGCGTTCACCCAGGCTGGGCAGGATTGTGACGATCTTCTTGCCAGCGAATTCTGGTCGTGCTGCAACCTCTGCAGCAGCGCAGACGTTCGCTCCACTGCTGATTCCCGCCATGATGCCTTCTTCCTTGGCCAGACGCTGGGCCCAGACAAAGGCGTCGTCATCTTCGACTTTGACAACATCATCGACAAGTTCCGTGTCCAGGTTGTTTGGAATGAATCCAGCTCCAATTCCCTGAATACGGTGTTTACCAGGCCCTTCGCCACTAATCACGGCTGAGTGAATCGGCTCAACGGCAAACACCTTGAAGTCCGGATTTTGTGATTTGATGAAGCGTGCCACGCCGGTAATGGTGCCGCCGGTGCCAACGCCCGCCACGATCGCGTCGATATCCCCGCCGCTATCTTCCCAGATTTCCGGGCCTGTTGTTTGTTCATGAACAGCCGGGTTTGCCGGGTTATTGAATTGCTGGGGCATCCAGCCATTTTCATCGGCATCGGCCATTTCGCCTGCCTTGTCGATAGCCCCTTTCATGCCTTCCGCTGCTGGAGTCAGCACCAGCTCGGCGCCCATCGCGCGCAACAGAGCTCTCCGCTCGACTGACATCGACTCTGGCATGGTCAAAGTCAGCCTGTAACCCTTTGCCGCACAAACAAAGGCCAGGGCAATGCCAGTATTTCCACTCGTCGGTTCGATCACGTGTGTATCGGCGGTCACCGAGCCATCATTTTCTCCCGCCTCGATCATGGCCACGCCAATGCGGTCCTTGACACTGTTGAGTGGATTAAAGAACTCGCACTTGGCGTACACCACGGCGTGTTCTGCTGGCACCAGTCGATTGATCCGGATCATTGGCGAGTCACCTATTGCCTGAGTGACATCGTCGTAGGTTCTTCCTCGCGGCATGGCTATTGGCTCTTGTCAGGGTCGTGGATGGTTAGCTTGTGATTTCCGCGCCGACCAGTGGCCGATTCGGCTGACAGTCACGATAGCACAACTCCCCGAGTACGTGCAATTGGACGTTATTGCACTCGTCCTTGCGGGCATTCATCCCTAGAATTGCAGACGACCAACGAGCGGCCAGAACCGCCCTGCATCTAACCCCCAGAGGTGTCGAACGATGAACGCACACGCGGAGACAATTTTGCTTCTCAAAGACGTTTACAGCATGGAGCTGGAGACCGCTATGAACTACATGGCGAACAGCATCAATCTCGACGGCGTCCGGGCGGAAGAGATCAAGAAGGCACTGGCCGCCGATATCCTCGAAGAGATCGGCCATGCCCAGCAGCTTGCCCAGAGAATCAAGCAGCTCGGTGGTACCGTCCCTGGGTCCGCTAACATTGTGATTGGAAACCAGGCACAGCCTCCCGAGGACACGACCGATGTCGTGGCCGTTATCAAGGGTGTGATTCAAGCTGAACAGACCGCCTGCATCGAATACAATAAGATTATCCGGGCCACCGACGGCACCGATTACGTCACCCAGGATCTCTGTATACGGCTGCTCGCCTCCGAGGAAGAACACCTGGTTCTGTTCCGTGGATACCTGAAGGAATACGAGAAGGATTGACGCCCGCCGCGGCCGCTTGTCTGCCTGCCGGCTTTTCACGACCAGACGTGGATCAGGTCGTTATCCGGGCTGTAGCCAATAAACATGGCCAGCACGATCCTGGCATCCTTACCCGACGCCGCCGGCACTTCATGAATGCAGCCCGTGTTGAAGAAATAGAGGTCGCCAGGATCGAGGATTACTTCCCGGCTGGGGATCTTGTTGAGCCGGGCATATTCTGGAAAGTTGTCCGCCTGCAGATAGGGTGCGACCTCGGGCTCCCAGAAACAGCGATGGATCCGCGACTGCGCGGTACGTCCTTTGAATTCTGAGTTCTGCAGTACAAGTACACCGGCAAACTGGCATTCGAAATTGTAGATGCTGTAATCCGTGCGCTTTTCGCGATTGCGAACGGAATCAAAATGCGGCTTGTAAGCATAACCGCCGTAGTGTGCCCGAATGATGGCCGGGCCGTAGAGTCGGCCATCTTTCTCCCGCGCCGTCTCCACTCGCTTGTCAATCGAGAGTTCCTGAAGTGCGCCGTAGCATTCAGCGACCAGGTCGGGCATGCCGGAGAAAAGCTCTTCGAACAGCTTATTTGTTGCGCTGGCATGTTCGAAGAAACCTGGCTGATCGGATCCACGGTAACCAAGACTGCTGCCAATATCGATGCGGCGCTTGAATTCCTGCGGCGACTTGTCATCCCAGGCCTGACGTGCGTTGTCCCGGGTACCCTCGCGATAATACCCCTCCGGGATGCTCTGCTCATCCAACTCGGCCGATTCCGGCTGCTCTGGGTCGTAAAGCAGGTTCCTGTCCACGCAGCGTTGAATAAGCTGGGAACAGATCGCCGGGTCCACAAACTGGCGCAAGACCAGCGCCGCCACGTCGCCATCTGCGAGCGCATCAAGCGGCCGTTGGTAATTCTGCCGAATACTCATTGCATCCGGTTCGGCGATCGGCCAGTCTCTTTCGTCGTCCATCAGTTGGTGGAGTCCCCGTATAGTTGTAGCCGGATTGCAACCGGCTTGATTGGTAGACATCCTAACAACTGCTATGGCGACATTGAATCCACGGCGATTGCTTCTATCGGCCCTTCTTCTGGCAACGGCCTCAGGCGGCTGTGCGCTTGCCTACCAGGTCATGATGATACGTTCGCTGGCGCCCGTCGTAGGCGGTACGGTGCTTTCTCTCACAGCCACCACCACATCCTATCTGGTCGGTCTCGCTGCCGGCAGCTACCTTATCGGCCGCCAGGCCGACCGCCGAGCATGGTCCTGGCGTGCCTACGCGATCCTGGAGGCAACAATTTCCATCTGCCTGCTGGTATGGCTCGCCGCACGACCGCTGATTTCCAATCTTGTACTGCTGTTCGATCATCCCACCGATATTACGCACCTGGTATTTCGGACACTGCTGGCAGGTTGCTCGATCCTGCCGGCAACGTTCCTGATGGGCGGCACGCTGCCTGTGCTGGCCCGCTGCTTGCCCAGAGGCTCCCTCGGCGTCGCCGTCAACCGGCTCTATGCAGCCAATGTGATGGGCGCATGTCTGGGTTGCCTGCTGGCTGGCTGGTGGGGTATGGCCGCGATTGGCATCTGGGGCTGCGGGCTGTTCGCAGTCTCGGTTAATCTGCTCGCCGCCAGTGGAGCCTTCTATCTCTCCCGTCAGCAACGACCTCCTGCCGCGGATAGCAGCAGGCACGACAACAGCCCGTCAATCGAGCGTTGGCACTTGTTCGTCGCCTGTTTCGCTGGTGCCGGCTTCTTTTCGGCCGAAATCGCCTGGACTCGCGCGGTGGTTAACGTAGCCTCCTCAAACACGCTCGTGGTGGCAACAGTGATTGCAGGTGCGTTGCTTGGCATCGCACTGGGAAGCCTGTTGTTATCAACTCGCTGGCTGAGTGGAAAGTCACCGCGCAGCCTCCTCGGTCCGGTCCTGCTTATTTCTGGTCTGGCATTAGCCCTCAGTGTGGTCGCATTTGGCGGCCTGGCGGCGGCGACAGCGAACAGTGTTAACAGCGGGTTGCATGGCGAGCATGGCCCGCCGATCGCCTTGTTGTTGGCCGGCTTTGGAGTGTTGGTCACCATCTTTGCCACAGTTCTGTCGCTGGTCTTCCCAGCCCTGCTTCAACGCCACGCCACCGAATCGGCATCGGTTGCTGGCACTGCCGGTTTGCTACTCGCCGTCAACACGGCGGGCGCCGTGGCCGGCATCTGGCTGACCAGCCTGGCGGCCCTGCCCGCCCTTGGTGCCAGTGGTGTGTTATTCCTGTTGGCTGCTGTTTACTTCGCCGTGTCTGTGCCCCTGCTACCAGGTCATTTCTGGAAAGTTGTCGCCAGCCTTGCGTTCATGACGACCGCCGGTTTTGTTGGCACATCCGCCGGGCCGTCCCAGGGGATCTGGATCCATGCCGGCATGACTCATTATCGCTGGGTGGCACCGGGGGAGATTCTCTACTATTCCCATGATCGCGAGGCGACGATTGTGGCCTGCCGGATCGACAGTCACGTGGCCCTGACGGTCAATGGCCTGATTGTTGCCGAGACCTCCCGCCCCGACATGTGGGACCTCCTTCTAAAGGCCCACATTCCCCTACTCTTGCATGACAGGCCTGACCGTGTAGTCCTGGTCGGGCTTGGAGCGGGCGTATCGCTCGGCGCTACCGTGTCTCACAAACGGGTTCGCCACATCGACTGCGTGGAACTCTCTCCCGCCGTGATCGAGGCTGCCGACAGTTTCCGTCCCTGGAATGACAATCCCACGGCCGATCCCCGCGTCCATATCGAAGTCGCTGATGGCCGCCATTTCCTGGCCTCTTCAGCCAGCGTATACGATCTGATCATCGTAGACCCGGTCGACCCACCTGTCTGCAATCTCTACACGCGCGAGTTTTATCGAATTGCTCGGGCCGCCCTGGCCGACAAGGGCCTGATGGTTCAGTGGATACCCCTCTTCCGCCTGGATCAATCACAATTCCGTTCCCTGATTGCCACCTTCCTGGATGTCTTTCCCACAACCAGCCTGTGGCATGATGGCACGTCCATTCTCCTGATTGGCACGGCACAGTCGTCGCTACCGATAGACGCCACCGAATTTACACGGGCCGCCAGCCAGCCTGCTGTGGTTGCCTCACTACGTCGAGTCGGTTCGCCCTCGGCGGCCCTGCTGTTATCGACCTATATCTGTGGTCCAGTCGTATTGCAACGGTTTACAGAGGGCGCCCGCTTGGCGACAGATGATCACCCCTGGCTTGAATACCGTGCCCTGATCGACGGGCCCGGCGGGCGGACATCTCAGGCCGACAACCTCGCGACGGTTCTGGATTTGGCGGTACCCACCGAGCGTTACCTTTCCAATCGAGACGGCCCCCTGGAGAACAACGTTCGACTCTTGCGCCCCTTGCTGCTGGAACTCGGTCAAATCCGCCTGAAACAACTCAGGGGCGAACCGGCGGCCGCAGAGGCGGCGTTACAGGACCTCCTGGACAACGGCCGGTTGCAGCCAGCGGACCTGGAGTTGTTGGCGCCGTTCCATGGCAACGACCGCTAGTGATGTGCTCAGTCCGCACGTCGCCAGGGGAAGCTAATTGTTGGCGCCTGCGTGTATCTCTTCATCGTCAGGGCGATTGTCGCTCCACAACCCGGTGCGATGCGGACTCTAAAGGACCGTCCATTTACCTCACTCAGCTCGCCGTTGACTGTGGCCTCAAGGAACTCGTGTTCCGCATAGCCTCCGGCCTGGATGGTGAGTTCCCGTTCAGTTATCTGGTTTGTATTGACGACTTGCACCGTAACTCCGGTCGCTGTCAGGGACTGGACAAGTACAGCGACATCCTCCGGCACACCAACACGGCGGGCAACGTGATCAAAATAGCGCAGGCGGCTATGCAACAGAGCTCCCCGATGGCCCGGATGGATTCCTCCCAGCATCAACTGGATCAATGAGGAGACACTGGCCGGGTTGTATTTCATCGGGTCATCGGCAAGGCGTGTATCGGGCGTCGTCGTGTCACCGCGCATGCCCTCGACACGCGAACGGACTCGCTGCAGATCACTCCGCAAAGCCGCTTCGGGATACCCGTTGCTGTTGCCATCGAGATAGTCGAGCCAGCTGTTTCCACCAAGCCGCTCACGGTCGGACTGTTTCATCGAGAGATAGTAGATCTCAAGGGCACCGGAGCTATAAGGCGAGCTGGAGAAATCGTACCAGCCGTCATCTCCGAACATGCGTGGATACTGCATCGAGCCGTCGACCATCTTTCCGGCCGCGTTGACCGCATCCGTCTGGCGGCGCCAGCAATCGAGGAACTTGTCATCGCCGGTCAGCAGGTATGCATTCATAAACCCGGTGAAACCAAGATAGTGCGTATTTCGATGTGCCAGGCTGCCGTCCTGCGGCACCTTGACCGTGAAGCCCCAGCCGTAGACACCGCCATACCACTTTCCATCAGTCTCACCGCCAACCGTACCATCGAGTCCGATGTTGGTCGGGATGATAAACCCGTTATCCTCCATGCGTTGTCGCCAGGCACTGGTGTATTCCAGAACCCAGTCCTTGTAGCGAGCCTGACCCGTCAGCATATAAGCATTCATCGCTAGCGAGGTGGCGAGCATGTTTTGAGGGTGATCGCCAACAATGTCGTTGTAATCCTCGAAGTGCTCTACCATCTGCTGGTAGGTATCCTCGCCGTGCCCGAGTTCGAACCGGCCCTTGACTTCAATTGGATCGCCGGCCCAGTCCAGACCGGTCGCTTTTCGTAATAGCGGTCCGCGGCTGCCGTTGAACAGACTGCGGATAATCTTCTGCTTGGGGTCATAATTTGGGGCGCCTGGATCGTCATTGAGGTAAAAACCGGCGAATCGTCGGATCCGGCTCGCCATCGTCCTGTCTTCCGGATCGGAGATTGGCTGCAGATCAAAAACGGTCAGGCCTTCGCCGTTGTGCACCCAGTCAAAGGTGACCGGAAATTCCTTGTAGTACATCCCATCACGAGCAAATGGCACATCCGTGGTCTTGGCCAGCGTGTACTGCCTCAGGTGACCTTCCCAGGCCCGCTTGTACATTCGCCGTATCTCGTTGGAGGCGCCGATGCTGTGCAGTATCGGCCAATCATTACAATTCTCGATGGCATCGTCAGGACCATCGTCTCCGCCCCAGCGTTCCACACACAGCAGCCACCCTCGCTCGTCAAAATACCTGGCGAAGAATTCCTCACAGGCGGCTTCGTTGGCGTCAATCAACGCCCGTTCCAGCAGCGCCCATGTCGGCGGTGACATTTCGGACTGGATCCTCAGTTCCACTTGCTGTGCGGATGTTGAAGTTGCACTGGCTGCGACGATCAACACGTTGAGAATAATCGTAAGACAGCGGGGATACCTACTCATGGATCTGCCTTGTGTCGGGAAAGCGGAGGTACATCGATGTCTTCAATGGCGGCACGGCAGACTCGCAGCATATTGCCGCCAATAATCTGCCGGATCTGTTCGTCTTTATAGCCACGCTGAACCAGGCCCACGGTGAACATCGGCCAGTTTGTCCAGGCGATGCTCTGTCCGGCAGCGGCGGTCGGACGGAAGTTGTCGTCGGGCCAGAGAGATCTCCATTCCTTACGGCTGCGCGGCCGCGACTTGATCTTTCCTGCCGTGGCGGAGGAATACTGCGATGTGTATGCGACGTCGCTACCAATCCCGACGTGTTCGCTGCCAAACTTCTTGACCACGTGATCGATATGGTCCAGTAGAGCTGCAATATCTCCCTGGCCCCTGAGGAATCGGCTAATACAGCAAATGCCGACCAGGCCTCCGGTGTCCGCAATCGCCCGGATGACTTCATCCGGCTTACTGCGGATATGCGGATGGAGTTCAGCACAGGTTGTATGGCTCGCCAGAACCGGCTTGTCCGATAACCTGGCTGTTTCCAGGCTGGTCTGCCAGCCGCTGTGGGCCACATCCGGGATCACGCCAACGCGATTCATTTCGCCAACCACGCTCTTACCGAAATCACTGAGGCCACCATTCGCCGCCTCGGCACAGCCATCACCGATCATATTTCTGCGCTGGTAGGTCAGGTGCATCATGCGGATGCCAAGCTGGTAGAAAATCCGCACGTAGCGCAACTCGTCCGCCACCGTGTCCCAGTTTTGCGTCAATGGAACTCCGTTGCCTGTCAGGTACAGGCAATGGTGACCAGCTTTCTTGGCAGCGACGATATCATCCGGATGAACAGCCTTGGTAAGTTGACCGGGCAGGTTGTCAGTCAGGAATGTGAAGCGGGCCAGCCGTTTGACCAGACGCAGTGGATCCTGCCCCTCCTCGCCGGCATTTTGGAAAATACATGTGACCCCTGCCTGCTGCCAGGCATGAAGAAACTCAATCCGCTCCAGGTCATTGCGCAAGGGGCCGATCATCGACTGTTCTTCACGCGCGTCGTCGTATTCGGCATCCGACGCCGAGGCATCGATCAGGCGATTCAAGGCGACTGGATCAAGCGACGCCCGCGGAGAGAATCCGTATGTATCAAAGACCAGCGACTCGCGATGCAGCGCCAGGCCTCTTTGGATCTCCTTCTCCGAGGGCTTGAGGATATCGAGAGCTGCCAGGCGATCCTGCTGGATCCGCGGATTGGGTACAAACTTGGCCAAGGCGGCTTGTGCCTCACCTTGCAATTGCCCCAGGGCTGAACAGGATTCTGCATCGAATGCGTCGAGGCCCAATAGGGACACGCCGGCACCCGTCGCCAGGAACTCACGCCGACCCGGCTTGTTGTGACTCATTTTCCATTCCCTCGCTGCTGGTTAGTTACCGAGTGCGCCTGGAGCCTTAGGTGCAGCCGACTAGTTTATAGAGCGCCAGGCTGCGGAAAAACACAGCTGGCCTGAGGATGTTCTCAGCCCCAGCCGAGAATGAAGGCAGCCAGGCCCGTGCCCAGCAGGGCTGCGCCGTAGCAAATGAACGGCAGCACGCCTTTGAGTCCCTTGAACCCGAGGTCCAGGGCCACATAGCGAAAACGATGAGCCCAATGGAACAATGGCAGTGAGATCAGCACAAAGATGTAGAGTCGTGCCAGCGGACGCCCCGCCAATTCATGCAGCCCCTCGGCGGAGATCCAGTTGCAGGACACGGCAAACGCGCTGATCAGGATCGTGATCGGGAAGAAGAAGGCGGCAACAACGCCACCCGCCGAAAAGAGTGACCAGAAAATTGGTTCGTTGGATCTTGCCATGGCCCTTACCTGTACATCGACACAATCCAAAGAATGACCGCGGACACAGCAAACCATGCGAGATAGTGGGCCGCGGCAATAAGTAGCGGGTTAACCCGGTTCTCGCCTCGCCAGATAACCAGCACTTTAGGCGTCAGGTTCAGCCAGGTGACGGTGTGGTAGACGACCATCGGCAGGGCGATGACCTGCAGTGCGATTACGATCGGATCCTTCAACAGAGCGGTAAATGCGTCGAGGTCACCCAGTCGCGACGCCAGCATCAAAAGGAATATCGCGTAACCGCAGACAAAAAGGCAGGTCAACTCACGGACCATGAACATGAAATACGATTTCCGTTTGAGCCACCAATTGGTGGGCATCGGTCGGATGTATTCCTTCGTTTTTGTCACGCCGTCAGTCATGCGTCCTTCCCTTTTTTCTTGCCCAGCGGCAGCAGGACGGATCGGTACCAGTCCTTCGTGGCAGTCACTTTCGCCTGTTGAATGGCACCCGCCGGGTCGACGTTTTTGGGACAGACTCGGCTACAATCTCCCACGAATGTGCATTCCCAAATACCCTCGTGGCTGAACATCACCTCGGCCCGTTCGTCCGCACCACCATCGCGGGAATCGAGATTGTAGCGTTGTGCAAGTGCCAGCGCAGCGGGCCCAATGAACTCTGGATGTTGACCGTAGACCGGGCAGGCCGAATAGCAGAGCATGCAATTGATGCACATGCTGAATTGCTTGTACTTGGCAAGTTCAACAGGTGTCTGCAGGTACTCGCCCTCCGAGACGGGCTTCTCTTCTTTCGGGACGAGCCAGGTCTGCACATCCGTCAGCTTATCGAGGAAGTCATCCATGTTGATGACGAGGTCGCGTATCACGGGGAAGTAATTCAGTGGTTCGACCCGGATTGTGGCTGGGTAGTAGTCCCGTATAAAGGCCGCGCATGTCAACATGGGGTCGCCGTTGACCATCATCCCGCAGCTGCCGCAGACACCCATTCGGCACGACCAGCGAAACGTGAGCGTGCCATCGATCTCGTTCTTGATGTGGTTGAGTGCGTCGAGAACGACCCAGTCTTCGAAATAGGGCACTTCGTACGTCTGGTAGAAGGGCTCTTCATCTTCTTCCGGACGGTATCGGAATACCTCCAGGACGACGACCTTATCAGACGGAGTGGGCTCACTTGCTGCCATAGACGCGTTCTCCTGGAGGCCATCGCGTGATCACCACATCGAGATAGTCGATGCGAGGATCACCGTCACCGTAGTAGGCGAGTGAATGTCGAAGATACTGTCCATCGTCCCGTTCCGGGTAATCGATGCGCTGATGCGAGCCACGTGACTCCTTGCGAGCAAGTGCACTGTGGGCCAGCGCCTCGGCAACGTCGAGCATGTATTCCAGTTCCAGCGCGGAGGTCAACTCGGTATTAAACGTCAGGCTGTGGTCAGCCAGTTCAACATTACCGAACCGCTCCTTGAGTTCACGGATCGTATTGCAGGTCGCCTGCAGCGACTCGCCAGTACGATAGATACCCGCCCCCTCTTCCATTGTGGTCGTCAATTCGCCACGCAGTCCGGCAATCGTTTCATCGCCATTACCGGGCTGAAAGAATTGTTTGCGGATCCGCTGTTGTTCCTCGGTTGCCTGGGCCATCACTTTCTCCGCATCAATGTCGCCACAGCTGGTACCGAACTGTACCGCCGCGCGAGCTGCACGGGCACCGAACACCAGCAATTCCGTGAGCGAGTTCGAACCGAGTCGATTCGCTCCATTGATACTGACGCAGGCACATTCTCCGGCAGCAAACAAGCCCGGCATGGGCGTTTCGCCGTTGATATTTGTATGCACGCCACCCATCACGTAATGCACGACAGGCCGTACCGGGATCAATTCGTGAACCGGGTCGATGCCGGCATAATTGCGACACAACTCGCGCACGAATGGGATCTTTTTGTTGATCTTCGCCTCGCCCATATGGCGAACATCGAGGTGAACATAATCGCCGTATTCACCCTGAATCGTGCCGCCCTTTTCTCGTTCCTGGATAAATGCCTGCGAGAGTCTGTCCCGCGGGCCCAGTTCCATCGACCGTTTTTGTGGGTGCTCAGGATCATTTATATCCAGCGCTTGACCGAGGTCGTAATCCTGCAGGTATCGTTGGCCGTGCTTGTTGACGAGGATGCCCCCTTCCCCGCGGGAAGCTTCCGTGATCAAAATTCCCGTCCCGGGCAAGCCCGTCGGGTGGTACTGGACGAATTCCATATCCTTGAGCGGCACGCCCGCACGGTAAGCCAGCGACATGCCATCGCCAGTCTTAATTGCCGCGTTGGTGGTGAAGGAAAATATCCGGCCCGCTCCACCCGTGCAGAGAATTGTTCCCTTGGCCACCACCGCGCGAACCTGGCCAGTACGAAGTTCGATCGCAGTGACTCCCTGGCAGACTCCGTCGGTGACCAGCAATTTGGTTGCAAACCACTCGTCATAACGCGTCACGTTGTCGTATTTCAGAGCTGTCTGGAACAGTGCGTGCAGCATATGGAAGCCGGTCTTGTCGGCGGCAAACCAGGTCCGTTCAATCTTCATTCCACCGAACGGACGAACTGCTACGGAACCATCCGGTTCACGACTCCAGGGGCAGCCCCAGTGCTCCAGTTGGGTCATTTCACGAGGTGCTTCGTTGACGAACAACTCGACCGCATCCTGGTCCGCCATCCAGTCGGCGCCTGAAATTGTGTCGTAGCAATGGTCGTCGAGGCTGTCGTTCGGCTTGACCACTGCAGCCGCACCGCCCTCCGCGGAGACTGTGTGCGATCGCATCGGGTAGACCTTCGACACGACGCCGACGCTCAAGTTAGGGTTTTCCTCACCGATCGCGATGGCAGCGCGCAGCCCAGCTCCACCACCTCCCACAATCAAGATGTCGTGTTGCAGCAATTCCATTGAGCATTACCAAGAGAAAACACAGGTAAACCGCCAATGCGAGCGACCAGTATTACGCAATTCTCGCATTTAGACAACTATGGAAAATCACTGCCCGCAGCAAGTGATTCTCGTTTTCCGCCAACAAGTCATCTGCCACGGGTCCGCAACAGCCAGACGCGGCTGTTGTGGTGCCCTGCATCGCCAGCGGTGCCGAGCCGCAGCGGCCATCCTGCGCTCGTCTCGCAGATGTCCGCCTGATTCCACGCGCCGTCAACCTGACATCGGTTCGGTAAATCCCAATCACCACTGTTTCCCGCAAGTTCTACCGTTTTCAAGTTGAAGCAGGCAGATTTCCGAAGCTGGTTTAGACGACGGTACGGAATCTGCACTGTTCTAAGGCAGGATATCCAACCACTCTGTCAACTTAAACGGAACCAACCCATGTCAAGCGTCACTCGGCTGGCAGCCTTACTTCTCATGGTAGGAACGACGGCCACTTCACTTCCTGGCCAGGACCCGAACCAAGCGGGCAAGCGGGCCGCTCTGCACGAGGCTCTCGTGGCGCCGCTGAATGAACCGGGCCGCAAACAGCTTGTGGCCCAACAGATAAATCAACTGAACGACGCTCAGCTGGACCGCCTGCACCAGGCCCTGTTGGCACGGATTCAGCAGCTAGAAGAGATTCAACAGCGTCTGCTGGCGCGCGAACAGCTTGCCTGGCAGCAGGCTCGGCAGATGCAGTGGCTCTGGAACCAGATGCAGCAGAATCGTGGCTGGGGTGGCCGTCCTGTCGGTTTCTCTCCAGTCGTCAGCTGGTTACCGCAAGGCACCAACATGACGGCTAGTGCCGTTGTCTCCCCCGACCGTCGCTATGTACGAATTTCCGTCAACCCGTTCTTTTCGTCGATTGGGCCTGTCGACACATTCAATTTCAACAATGGCCAGACGCGACGGATCTATCCCGGCAGCTACGGTCCTAACGGCCGGACCTACAGCCAGCCACCGCCGAATTCTCGACCAGTACAGCAGACGCGACAGCAGCCTGATTGGTACAAGCGAATTCGCACCAATCGATAACAGTCAGCTAAGACCTGCAGGGGATCTAGGCGAGTGCCATGACGCGCGTCGGCCCGCCACTGGCTCCCTTGATTTTCGGTGCACCCACGACGATCGTAGCGCCCCAGGCCGGTACGCTTGAGAGGTTGGCAACATTCTCCAGCCCCCAGCGGTTGGCCCCCAGCCACGCCACATGGACTGGGAAATCTGATGTCGAGCCCTGATCCAAGCTGGCGGTGTCCACCGCAATCGCCGTGACGTTCCGTTGTTCAAGCAGAAACTCCGCCGTATCAACATGGAAACCGGGAAAGTGTCGCACCTGGTCTTCGTCAAAGTTGATGAACTTGTCTGAATAGACGTGGCGATCCCAACCGCTATTCATCGCCACGCAACAGTCGTTTGGTAGCTTGCCATAGCGGCTTTCCCAGTCCACCACATCCTTGATCATCACTTGCGCATCGTTGTCATCACGTGCGCGGCCCTGGATGTCAATCACAGCCAGTGGCAGTACAAGGTCCTCGACCGGTATTTGATCGACGGTAAGACCTGCCGGATTGCGATGAAACGGTGCATCAATGTGCGTTCCGGCATGTTCATCCAATCGCCATTCAAAGACGTTCCAGTCATCACCCCCATCCGTGCTGGCCATGGTCTTGAGTTCCACCACGGAGCCCCCGCCCCGCCAGTGGGTAAAGTCCTCGCTGTAGGTGTGAGTCAGGTCAAGCACGCGGCGGAATGACGTGATCCCAGCCCTCGGGCGGACGCGGCGAGGTTGATCGGCGTGCGCCGTGGTTTCCGGTGCCGCAAGCGTTGCCCCCGCGACAAGACCCAACGAACTGATCATCTTTCGACGCGACAGCTGTCTTTCGACAACTTCGAGGCAGCCCGGAACACACATGATCTATTTCTCCTTGCTGTTCGCTGCTTTCCATAGCAAGCAGCATCGCACGAGTTAACGAGTGGCCTTATCTTTTTCGACGGCAAACATCAGGAGCATCATTTGCGCGATGGATAGCCAGACGGTGGCAAACATTCGCGGTGACAAGAACGAATTTATGGTCAGGTCCTTGATCACTTGGCCAGTCAACAGCACCGAATCCTTGGTCTCCGGATTAATGACCCTGCCCTGACCGTGCTTGAAGATATTGCCGACGTAATATGCTACGGCTACGCCAATGGCGAGCACCTGGAAGACAAAAACCAGGCCGGCGCCGACCTTGATCGCCTCGTCCCACCAACTGGCGTTTATCAAGACACCGACCGACCCTATCAGCAGGGCGATATGGCCTACCACACAGAAGCCGGCGATCCAGAGTGACGGACTGCCGTAGTTGTCGCTTATCAGATTCATCAGGCCGCGGTTCGCCCCAGCAGATTTGAAGATCAGGATCACGCCATAGATCATCACGGGTATATCCAATCCCACCAGGATTAGAACCAGATAGCGATAGGGACCCAGTTGCGACTTGTCAGGCTGCATTTTCTCATCGCTCATCCAGTTTGGTGCTGTTATGTTCATTGGCCTTTTCGCCTGCAAGAGGACTCCGGGGGCACTGGGCCTTGATTATCCGTTCAGCCCCCATGGTACCAAGCACCTGTGAAGCCTGACATCTCCACAACCAAAAACCCTCTTCGGTGGCAAACCGAGACTCCCACCAATGATACAATATGGCGGCTTCAGCCCAGCTGAACCCCGGCCATCCGGCAGTTTCTTCACTGAGTCTCCTCATGAGCGACGACCACCCCGAGCTCGACTTACCGGAAACATGCCTACCGGAGTGGAGCGTGGCGGATCTGCCAGAGCCTGAACCTCTCCGGCTCAAGCAATGGCACCGTTTTATCGGTCCCGGCATCGTGATGTGCGGCATCCAGATTGGTGGCGGCGAGTGGCTCTACGGCCCCAGCATCACGGCCACCTACGGCGGCGCGTTGATGTGGATAGCCACAGTCGCGATCATTGTCCAGTTGTTCTACAACCTCGAGGCCGGCCGCTATGCGATCTACAGCGGTGAGCCGATTTTCACGGGCTTCATGCGGTTGCGGCCGGGCCCGGCCTTCTGGATTACCGGCACCATGTTACTCTCCGTGGGAGCCCTGATTCCGGGGCTCGCTTCCCACGCTGCCACAATTATCGCCGCCTTCTTTCTTGATCGGCCTCCCGGGCCGGAGGACCAGGGACTGGTGATGACGATCGGTTATGCCACCCTGGCGATTGCCATCCTGCCCACACTGGTGGGCGGAAAGATCTACAACATGCTGCAGTACGTGATGACGGCCAAGGTCGTGATTGTGCTTGGTTTTTGTCTTGTCGCAGGCCTGCTGTTTGTCACGCCTGAGAACTGGGCCAACGTCTTCGTGGGCTTCCTGAGATTCGGTGAGATCCCAGTCGACGGGCCGCTTGAAGACGGCCTTAAGCCTACTCGCAACATTTTCACCAGCCTCTGGAGCGACGGCACCCTGCCGATCATGTCACTCACCAATATTGCAGCCTTGGGAGCTTTCGCTGGCTATGCCGGTGGAGGCGGGCTGAGCAATTCCAGCTACAGCAACTTTGTACGGGACAAGGGCTGGGGCATGGGTAAGCACGTGGGTGCAATTGCAAGTGCCGTCGGCGGCCGCGACATCAAGCTCAGTCATATCGGCACAGTCTTTCCCCCCAATGAAAAGAACCTCAAACGCTGGAAGGGCTGGTGGGGATACATCAAGCGAGATCAGCTGATCATCTGGCTGCCGGGCTGCCTGATGGGGATGGCCTTGCCGGCGCTGCTGTCGATGCAGTTCTCATCCTCGTCGAGCATGATGATCGGCACTCCCGAACAGGTCGACGAAGCACGTCGCTTCGGTCAAGCAGTCATCACCGCGGACGGAATGCGGCAGGCACTCGGCAACTATGGCCAGTTGTTCTGGTCGCTGTGCCTGCTCGTCGGGCTCTGCGTTTTTCTTCCCAGCCAGATGTCGATTGTGGAGAATTTTGCTCGCCGCTGGACGGATATCATCTGGTCAGGCAGTAAGCGTGTGCGAACCACGATGAAGCCGCACCAGGCCAACCGTGTCTATTACACGATCCTGGCGGCCTACGTTTTCTGGTCATTTACCTGGCTGACAATATTCCTGCTGATTCGTAAGCCGCCGTCCTTGATGACGGATATCATTGCCAATCTCAATAATCTCGCCCTCGGCGCTACAGCCATCCTGCTGTGGCGCGTCAACACACGGTTACTTCCCAAGCAGATTCAGCCGCGTTGGTACAACAAACTCGGATTGTGGTGCTGCGCCGCATTCTACCTGGGCCTGTTTGCGCTCGTGGCGGTTAAGATCGTGAGCCAGTACACTTAGCAATTCCAGCTGTCCTCCCCATTCCCACAACGCTTGGCACACTGCTGATGGCGACGCAATCCACAAAGAGCCTCTCCAAGCAGGGCTACCTCGACCTTTACCGCGTGATGGTGACGATCCGGTTGACCGAAGAGAAGCTTGCCGAATCCCACCAGCAAGGCCTGATCCACGGCGCCTGCCACACCTATGTCGGTGAGGAGGCGATCGCTCCCTCGGTCTGCGCCCACCTTTCTCAGGACGACGTCGTCTTTAGCACTCACCGCGGCCACGGACACGCCCTCTCCAAGGGAGTTACATCCCAGCAGCTGATTGCTGAGTTGTATGGTCGGGCCGAAGGTATCTCACTGGGCCGTGGTGGCAGCATGCACCTCTTCGCCCCCGAGGTCGGCCTGATGGGCACCAGCGGTATCGTTGGTCCATGCATCCTGCAGGCAGTCGGAGCCGGTTATACCTTCAAGCTGACTGACTCGAGTAATGTCGGTGTCGCCTTTTTCGGTGATGGTGCCGTCAACAACGGCGCCTTCCACGAAGGCCTCAACCTGGCCAGCATCTGGGATCTTCCTGTCTTGTTCATTTGCGAGAACAACCAGTTTGCTACCGAGGTTCCTTTCAAAGACTCCAGCGGTAACGCCAGCGTCGGCAACCGCGGACCCGCTTACGGCATGCCAAGTCACGAACTGGATGGCAACGACGCCGAATTGATTCATGCCGTTGCCGGCGAGGCGATTGAGCGAGCGCGTGCCGGTGAAGGTCCGACCTTGATCGAGTGCAAGACCTACCGGACACGGGCGCACGCCGAGGGCATGTCCGACTTTAGCTATCGCACTCGCGACGATGTCGCCGAGTGGAAGAAGCGCTGCCCCATCGCCCGACTCAGACTGGCAGCCATCGGCAGCTTCCCGGAACTCGAAGACGGGCTGAATTCAATTGACGCCGAGATTGCGGAATCTGTCGCCGCTGCCCATCAGGCGGCAGAAGCGGCGGCCTGGCCCGACCCAGAGACCGTCGATTCTCACATCTACGCGCTGGCCAGCGACCCCACCACGCCACGGGACGAACCACTCCAGCACGGCTTCGCCACCGACCAGGACGACACACGCCAGTTGACTTACATGGCTGCTACGCACGAGGGCCTCGCCGAGATGATGGAAGAGGACCCCTTGATCTTCGTACTGGGGGAAGGCATCGGAGCCCGCGGGGGCAACTTTAATACCACCACAGGCCTTTACGATATCCATGGCGCCGTGCGACTGCGTGATACGCCGATTGCCGAACGTGGCTTCGTCGGCCTCGGGTGCGGTGCAGCAATGACTGGCAGTCGGCCGGTCATCGACTTCATGTTTGCAGATTTCATCCTCGATGCCGTGGGCGAACTGGTGAACCAGATCGCCAAGATGCAGTACATGAGTAGCGGTCGACTAAGTATGCCGATCCTGCTGCGGGGCTGCGTCGGCATCGGTCATTCAGCTGCCACACATCATTCAGGCAACTACTATCCGATGTATTCCCAGGTGCCAGGGCTGCGAGTGATCGTTCCCTCCACAGCTTACGATGCCAAGGGACTCCTCAAGACCGCCCTGCGTTCCAACGACCCTGTGATAATGCTCGAGCATCGCGAACTCTTGAGCGTCAAGGGACCGGTTCCCGAGGGTGATTACGAGATTCCATTTGGTGTGGCGTCGATCGTTCGTGAGGGAACAGATGTTACCGTCGTGGCACTCGCTCAGATGGTTCATCGCACGATGTCGGTCTGCGGACAACTGGCAGCCGATGGCATCGAGGTCGAGCTTATTGATCCCCGCACAACCTCACCTCTCGATACCGACACAATCATCGCCTCCGTCCGCAAAACTGGCCGACTGCTGGTGATCGATGAGGCTTACGGGCCCTGTGGAATTGGTGCTGAGATCCTGGCAACGGTCGCAGATGACGGCTTTGATGACCTCGATGCCCCGCTCAAGCGTCTGAATTGTCGTTTCACCCCTATTCCCTACAGCCCACCATTGGAAGCCGCCGTGGTTCCGCAAGCGGACCAGATTGAGCGGACCATACGTGAGCTGGTTGCAGAATAGGAGTGCAGGCTGTGGCGACAGAAATAGTCGTGCCGAGACTGGGCTGGTCGATGGAGGAAGGGACCTTTGCCAGTTGGCTCAAAAACGAGGGTGACCTTGTCGAAAAGGGTGAATTCCTGTTTGAGCTGGAAGGCGAAAAGGCGATCCAGGAAGTGGAGACATTTCACGGCGGCATTTTGTCACTGTTACCCAATGGTCCCCAGCCTGGCGATATCGTACAGGTTGGGCAGCTGCTTGGCTTCCTGCTTGAGCACGGTGAGTCGGCCCCCGCCGACACCACCCCCACAAGTACCGCGGCAATAGCGACAGACGATATTCCAGTAACTCCCCTGCCCGCCAGGTCGCTGCCAGGGGGTGGATCCGAGCCGGTGCAATCGGGTCGCATCCGGATCACGCCGCGGGCACGCAGATTAGCAGGCCAGCACGGTCTTGATTGGACCACCTTGGCGGGATCAGGCCGCGACGGTCGTATTCGAGAAGTGGACATTCGAGCTGCAGTGGATATCGACGATTCGGCCGGTCGATTGCAGAACATCTCACCGCTAGCACAGGCATTCATCTCTCGCTGGGAAGCGCGGGGCGCGGGAGCACTACCGGTCACACTGCATCGACGCCTGCAAGTCAACTCGCTCGCCGCACTTAAGAAAAGTGAGAATGCCAGTTACAACGACCTGCTGCTGCAGTTTATAGGCAGAGCCTTGCAGTCCCACCCTCATATGAACAGCGCCTGGACCGAGCAGGGTGTGCTTCACTTCAATGACATCAATCTCGCCCTTGCCGTCGATACTCCAGCCGGTCTGGTCGCTCCAGTGATCCACGACATTACCTCACTCGACCTACCAGCGCTGCAGGCGCGAACGGCCGACCTTGCCGAGCGGTCGATCGCCGGCAGCCTGACAGCAGCCGACCATGACAACGCGACATTTGTCGTCACAAATCTCGGCATGTTCGGCGTGGAAGAATTCACGCCTCTCTTGAACCCCCCACTCTGTGCCACGCTCGGTATTGGTAGGATTTCAGCTCAGCCTGTTGTTGAAGACGGCCAGCTGGTTGCAGGCCAGGTATTGCCGCTGAGCCTGACGTTTGACCACCGCATTGTGGACGGAGCTCCAGCGGCCCGTTTTCTGGATGACCTCTGCAAACTCATCACGGATGCTTAGCGCAATGGATTACCATCATGACCAGAATTGAACTCGATCCGCAGGACCTCGCGGAGCTGAAACAACAGAGCGCCGAAATTCGCCATCTTGAACAGCGAGTTATCAAGGCCGAGGCGGGGTTGGATAAACTATGCCAGCAGTTGCAGGATGCGACAGCCAAGCTGCAGGACCAGCGGGCCGGCTTGGCGGAGGCACGGCAGCAGTTCCAGACACTCTCCAGCACGATTGGAGCACCGGCGCTGCAGTCACTTGTGGCCGCCAGTTCGTCCCGCTCAGATTCGGGCGACGCAGCCCTCGGCCCGCGCGAAAAAACTCGCTGGGTTTACGGAAAACTCGTTCGGCGCGACCGCAGCGAAGCTGACCTGAGCACATTGTTTACTGCTGAGCTCGGTAAACCAGCCGATACGCTCCTGGGCTTCCTGGCTACCAGCAAATATTTCCGTAAGTCCGGAAAACCAGGCGAGTTTTGTTGGTCAATCTCTAAGAATCGCCTCAACGACCTGCGCGACTATCTGGCCTAGGCTTCGGTCCAGAAGTCTTCATCGACCGACACACCGAAGCCGGGGCGGTCAGGCACTGTCACGTGACCGGCGATAATCTCTGGTGACCCTGCCAGGCAGCTGAACCAGTCACGCGCCGATTCTGCCAGCGGCTGCGGGTCCAGTGCGGCAATCGCCTGCAGCGCGTACGGTTCGGATCCGCGATGTGGGCAGACTCTCAAGCCATGCTTGTCGGCAATCCGATAGATCTCTATCAGCGACGTCAGGCCGCCGCACCAGTTGATATCTGGTTGCAGGACGGCATGCATGCGTTGTTCGGCCAGCCAGCCGAATCCTTCGGCGAGATACTCATGTTCTCCCCCAGCGATCGGAATCGGTGACTCCTTGCACAGTTGCTGGTATCCAGCGACATCATCTGGTTGCAATGGTTCCTCAATCCAATCCAGTTGCAAGGGTTCAAGTTCCCTCGCAACCTGCAGGGTAATTTCTGTATCCCAGTTGCCGAAAGCATCGATCATGATTCGCTTTTCGGGACCTAACAGCTCGCGGGTCATTTCGACCATCGCCCGCAGTTCGTTTATTTCTGGTGGCGAGCCAAAGCGTTCGACATGCAACTTGACCGCCTCGGCGCCACCGGCAATCAGCTGTCGGGCCGCCTCAGCGTCCCAGACCGTTGCATAAGTAGGAAGCTGGCGACTGAGGTCGACGGCCGGGTTCAATAATTCAGCAACGGTCTTCCCCTCGACATGGCCGCGTCGGTCCCAGAGTGCCAGGTCGACGCCACTGATCGCCATCACGACGACTCCTTTGCGTCCGAAGAAAGCAGTAGCCCGACAGACAGCCTGGTGCAGCGCCGCTGGGTCAGCGGCGGACTGGCCAACGAGTGCATCCTGCAGAACGGTCCGGATGATATGCATGCCGGCCGCTCCCCCAGCACCAACTCCGAGTCCCATACTGCCGTCGTCACAGCGGACGCGAACAACGATCTGCCCGAGTGTGGTTCGCCAATCGTCGGGGGAGCCAGGCGTGGCGGGTTGGACCGCGTCGATCCCGATAATTCGTGCTGCATCGCTCGCCACGTCAGTTCTCCTTGACTTGTTTGTTAACACCATGCGGATACATTTGAAGTCACGCCTGTCCTGCTGGGAAGCGTGGTCGACAGGCAACTGCAACTTTTTCAGCTGGATTCAGTGTCCCACATGGAACCAACCAACCTGTTGTTTATTCTCTCGGATGAACACAACCGTGACTGCCTGGGCTGTTACGATCACCCACTCGTGCAGACACCGAACCTGGACAGTCTTGCCGCCCAGGGCGTTCTCTTTCGATCTGCCTATACGAATTGCCCCATCTGTGTACCTGCACGGGCCTCATTGGCCACAGGCGAATACGTCAACTCCATTCGATACTGGGACAATGCCTTTCCCTACGATGGGCGGGTCAAGGGCTGGGGCCACAGGCTGATCGATGCGGGTCATCGCGTTGATTCGATCGGCAAGCTGCACTATCGCAGCGACGCCGACCTCGATGGTTTCACGGAAAAGATCGTGCCCCTGAACGTTGTGGATGGCATTGGCGATGTGATGGGCTCCATTCGGGACGACATTCCTGTGCGGGTTGGCAGTCGCAGCGGGATAACCTCGGCCGGCCCTGGAACATCAAGTTACCTCGATTATGACGTCGAGATTGCCGACCGCGCTTGTGACTGGCTGCAGCAGGCGTCAGCCGGAGAGAGGGGTGACAAGCCATGGGTGCTGTTTGTTTCCTTCGTCTGTCCTCACCCACCGTTCATTGCACCTCCGGATCTCTACGAGCTGTATCCGCTGGACGACATTCCCTTGCCGGTACAAAGCAGCGAATCTGACCGGCCCGACCATCCGGCCATGGCGGCGATCCGAAAAGCGATGCAATACGAGGAACCGTTCAGCGATGAGGAGATTCGGCGTGTGACGGCGGCGTATTACGGTGCCTGCACTCACCTGGACCGTCAAATCGGCCGTGTCCTGGAATCCCTCTCATCCAGCGGTTTGTCTGACACGACGCGAATTGTCTACACCAGTGACCACGGTGAGAGCATGGGCCGCCGCGGGTTGTGGGGTAAATTCACCATGTACGAGGAGTCGGTAGCGGTCCCGCTGATTCTCTCCGGACCGGATATACCGCAGGCTGAAAGCCGGGATGATTTGGTCACACTCGTCGATTGCTACCAGACGATCCTGGATGCCGTCGGTCTGCCCAGCACGGAAGCCGAAAACCGGCTTCCCGGAACTTCACTCTGGCCGCTGGCCCAGCAGAGTGGTCCTGACCGGGTTGCTTTCAGTGAATACCATGCCGTGGCGTCGCACGGCGCCAGTTACATGCTCCGGCAGGGCAACTTCAAGTACATTCATTACGTCGATGCGCCACCCCAGCTGTTCGACCTGGCCAACGACCCATCTGAAACGGTTAACCTGGCGGCAGACCCAGCCTATCAGGATGTGCTCGTCACCCTGAAGGCAGAATTGTCCGCAATCGTCGATCCTGACGAGGCCGATCGGTTGGCAAAGTCCGACCAGGCGGCTCTGCTGGCGGAGCATGGCGGCCGCGAAGCGGTGCTCCAACGCGGCACCTTTATCAACTCGCCAGTACCAGGCGACGCGCCGCGAACCACGGCCGAGGAGGCATAGCCGTGCCTGAGCAACCCCGCCAAAAGTACCTGGAAACGCAACATCGCCATGTGACCCAGTGCCTGCGGGAAGCCTGGTTTGTCGGGATCGTATGGTTCGCCAGCCTGCTCTTTGTCGCCGGCTGGATTGGTGTTTATGGGTATCTTCCAGAGTCATCGCGGCCCGACGAACCAACCCTGGTGCTGGGAATACCGAGCTGGGCTTTCTGGGGTCTGTTTGTTCCCTGGCTCGTCCTGGTCCCTGTGACCTGGTTCTTCGCCGCCGTTGTGCTCAAGGATGACGAGCCAATCCTGCCATGGCCAGACGGCGATGACGAGCCTGCTGACCAGGAGGCGGATCCGTCGTGAACACGCCTGATGCACAGACGGAGTTCGCCCGCGGGGCAGTCATCATTCCCTTCGCGGTTTACATGATCGCGGTCTTTGTGATCGCCTGGGCCGCGCACCGGTACCTTCGTCAGAACAAGAGTTTTGAGGACGAATACTACGTCGGCAGCCGCAGCTTCGGTGCCTGGGTGCTGGCGATGTCATGGGTCGCCACGATGGCGAGCGGGGGTTCATTCCTCGGGTATCCGTCGCGAATCTTTTCTTATGGGTGGTCGATGACGCTCTGGGTCAGTGGCTCTTGTGTCGCCGCCCTGGTTGGCCTCGGTGTAGTTGGCAAGCGAATTAATCGCCTTGCGCGGCAAACCGGCGCGCTGACGCTGGTCGATATTCTGCGAGATCGCTTCAACAGTCGGGCTATCGGCTTCGTCTACCCGATCGTGATCGTTTTCATCACCTCGGTCTACCTGCTGGCCCAGTTCGTGGCCGGCGCCCGGATCCTTGAAAACATCATGGAGATTAGTTACTTCCAGGGACTACTTATCTTCTCGGTCTGCGTGGTGCTCTACACCACCTATGGCGGTTTTCGTGCCGTCGCCTGGACAGACACGCTGCAGGGCATCGTGATGATTGTTGGTATCGTGCTGCTGGTGCCATTCGCGCTGTATGCAGCCAGCGGCATGACTGCAGCGACTACTGCATTGTCTGAGCGAGTCGATCCTGTGGCGGAGCTCAGGGGTCTGCCACAGGAGAAGCATGCCTATCTTTACGGCCCTGGGCCACGGAAAGTCCCAGGGAATATCGAAGAGCTTAGCAAAGCACCAAAAGAGACCATTGGGGCAGAAGAAGACTTGCGTTGGCTGCCATGGACGTTGGGGATTTCATTTTTCATGCTGCGATCGCTGGCCGCGATGATGATGCCCACCACGGTTCCGCGCATGCTGGCCTTCAAGGACACACGTGCGCTGCGCCGGGCTCTGTACGTGCTGGCACCCTATATTCTACTGATGTACGCCAGCAGCCTGATCACGATGAATTGTGCGGAGAAGATTGGCCTTGGCCTGGCCCCGCATGATGCCGACCAAGCCGTTCCCGAGCTGGCCAGGAGAGTTGCTCCCGCCTGGCTGGCGGGCCTCATCATTGCTGCGCCCTTCGCTGCCGTGATGTCGACTGTTGATTCGGGATTGCTGGTCGTGAGCGCGTCCATCGTCCGCGACCTGGTCCAGCGCAACTTTGTCCCAGAGATGCGCCAGTCGACAACCCGGCGACTCAGTTACGGCATCACAGCCGCCGTCGGGGTGGTGGCGTTCGGCATGGCACTTAGCAAACCACCCTTCCTGCAACCGCTGGTGATTTATTACGGAGGAGGAGCGGCCGCGTCGCTGTTCTGGCCAAGTATCGCCACGCTCTTCTGGCGGCGAGCCAACTCGGCAGGGGTCCTGGCGGGCCTGGCTGGAGGAATGATTACGTTTGTGCTGTTCAACATCTATCAGCCGTTTGACGGTTATGTCCATCTACACGCCTTCGTCTACGGCTTTGCCTTGTC
>CAUZOB010000016.1:0-39316 GCA_963581185.1 Planctomycetota bacterium
ACGGGCCGAGGTGATGCGGCTGCTGTCGATCGGCAAGTCGGCCCTGGATCGTGGTGACATGCCAACGGCCCAGCAGGTTTTACAGCAAGCTGAGGCATTGCAGGTACCGGACGAGGCTTTTGCAGCACGCGATATGCGGCCCTGGCAACTTCGCCTGCAGATTGAGAACATCCAGCGCCGCAGCGGCGGTGTGCAGACGGCCGGCTTTGATGCGAACGACGGTGCTCCGGGGGCGGTGCAACCGGGAGTTTACCGCCCGCAGCAGGATTCAACACAAACAGTCCAGGCCTCGGCAGGCAGCCGAGCCAGTGAGCTTTACGAGCAGGGCCTGCAGGCCCTGGCGGGCCGGGACCGCAGTACCGCACTCACCCACTTTCGCGCCGCACTGGCCGAACCATCCAGCCCCGCCATGCAGTCGCAGATTCGTGAGAAACTGAGCCTGTTGATGTCCAATGACAATGTCGGCTCGGTCTCCACCGGCAGCCCGGCGTCGCCGCTGCAGGAATTCAACACGCAGCGTGATGTGATGCGGCAAGAGATGTTCGCTGAGATCGCCGCTGAACAAAAGGCCGTGGAACAGACTCGTGTGAATGATCCCAAGGCTGCCCTGGAACGCCTGCTGAGATTGCGGGAGCGAGTTGAGCAGGGCCAAGTCGACGACGGCTCGCGCAAGCGAATGCTTTCGATTGTCGATCGCAATATCACCAACATGGAGAACTACATTAATGCCAACGCGGTGGAGATCCAGTTGTCCGAAGATAGCCGAGCCGTGATGGCTCGAATCCGCAGCGACCGCGATTCGACCGCCGAGACGCGGGAACAGCTGGCCAAACTGGTCGACAGCTTTAACAAGCTGATCGATGAAGGACGTTTTCCTGAAGCGGAGATGATAGCCAAGCAGGCTCGCGAAATAGCACCCGACGAACCGGTCGTGCAGAACCTGATCTGGCAGTCCCGGTTTGCCCAGCGAGTTGCCATGCAGATGGCCACCGACGAGCAAAAGGAACAGGGCTTCGTTGACACACTGGGTGCCGTCGATCGCTCATCCGTGCCCTTCAACGACGATGTTCCCTATCGATTCGACGACGCGCGGGACTGGAATGAGCTGACCGGTATGCGACGTCGGGCCATGGAACGGCAGAATTCGCACCTCTCTCCAGCCGGGATCAAGATCCAAAGGGCACTCAGTCAACCGGTCGATGTCAGCTTTACCGACGCTCCTCTGGGGACGGTGATGGACACGCTGGGACAGATGACCGATATCAACGTGCACCTCGACCAACAGGGACTGTCGGCAGAGGGAGTCACCAGTAATACCCCCGTGTCAATTAATCTCTCCCAGCCAGTTTCACTCAAGAGTGCACTGAACCTGATCCTGGAAGAGCTGCGACTGAGTTACGTGATTCGAAACGAAGTCCTGCTGATTACCAGCCAGATGACACGAGACACCAATGTCTACCAGGAAGTCTACAATGTGGCTGACCTGGTGATTGCCATCCCCGACTTCGCCCCCGGCTTCAATATCGGCTTGCCCTCAGCGATTCGCGATGCACATAACACGATTGGCTATGGCGGCCAATCTGGATTCGGTAATGGAGTGCCGCTGACGATGACAGCCAGCGGTGGTCCCCGCGGCAATTCCTCCGCCAACGTGCTGGCCCAGATGGCGGCCAGCAATGGCTTTCCCGAAGCAACTTCTTCGGGCCAGCCACTCGTCTCAAACGCGGGACAGGGTGGTGCGGCGATGGCCGACTTTGACTCCCTGATCGAATTGATCACCACCACCATCAAACCTGATTCCTGGGAAGATGTCGGTGGAGCTGGCACGATTTCTGAATTTCGCAGCAACCTCAGCCTGGTCGTCAGCCAGACGCAACAGGTACACGAAGAGATTCGGGACTTGCTCGACCAGCTGCGGCGTCTGCAGGACTTGCAGATCACAATTGAAGTTCGCTTTATCACGCTCAATGACAACTTCTACGAGCGGATCGGAATCGACTTCGACTTTGAAATTGATGACAACGTCAACGTCGATGATATCCAGGACGACTACGGTCCCAGTGTAATGATTGGACTCGATAGCCAGGGCCCGACCGTTGACCTGGATCTGGTGTTCGACCAGGGTGACGCCTTCAACGCGGCCGTGCCCGCTTTTGGAGCGTACGATGCCGGTACCGCGGCCCAGTTCGGCTTTGCCATCCTGAGTGACATCGAGGTCTTTTTCCTCTTGCAAGCAGCTACCGGTGACACCCGTACCAATGTCCTGACAGCTCCTAAGGTGACGCTCTTTAACGGCCAGCAGGCATCGGTGTCGGATACCTCGCAACGTCCCTTTGTGACCGGTGTGGTGCCGGTTGTAGGCGACTTTGCGGCGGCTCATCAGCCAGTCGTTGTGGTCCTCAGTGAAGGTACTAACCTCAGCGTACGGGCCGTCTGTTCGAACGATCGGCGTTTTGTCCGACTGACGCTGGTTCCCTTCTTTAGCACCATCGGGCAGGTAGAGGAATTCACTTTCAGTGGCAGCCAGACTACCAGCATCGGCGAGACGGTGCTGGACTCCGACGGCCAGCCGCAGGCTCGTAATAACCAGGTCATGACGACCGAGGGTACCACCGTTCAGCTGCCGACGTTTAACTTCACCACGGTCTCGACGACGGTCAGTGTACCGGACGGCGGTACCGTCTTGCTGGGTGGTATCAAGCGTCTGAGCGAGGGTCGGACCGAACGTGGTGTGCCGATGTTGGCACAGCTTCCGTACATCAGCCGGCTCTTCAAGAACGTCGGTATCGGCCGTGAAACCCAGAGTTTGATGATGATGGTCACACCTCGTATCATCATCCAGGAAGAGGAAGAACTGGCGCAGACCGGCCTGGACAGCTCACAGCTCTAGATGGGCCAGCCAGCCACTTCAAGTTCACTCATGATAGGCTTGCCAGCCGGAGTGCCGACGTTTTGACTTGTAAGCAGTGCCTGGTTGTCGGCGCCATCTCGATGACGATCGCGGTTGCTGCTGGAGCCATCGGCGCCCACCTGATCAAGTCGAAGTTGGAGCGGCAGGTGCAGGCCAACTCAATCACGGATATCGAACGCTTCGATATCAGCCATAGCTGGGATGTCGCAGTTCGAATGCATGGACTGCATTCACTCGGCCTGATCGTGATCGGACTGGCCGTCGGATCATGCTCTCCCCGCTGCCTCCGCTGGGTCGGCATCCTGTTGCTGGCTGGCATCGTGCTGTTCTCCGGGGTGATCTATTTGGTGACCGCAACCAAACTGACCGCGCTCCCTTCGCTGGGCGGAATTCACTTGCTGATTCCTCTCGGTGGCGTCAGCTGGATAGCCGGCTGGATCGTCCTGGCAGCGGGTTTTTCCCGTTGTTGTGACGAAATCGACCAGCAGGATTAAACGACGCGTCCGGCAAAACCCGATCTAAACGATGGGGACGTCGACTCGGCCGAGAGATAGTGCTTGGCCGCTCTCTACCGAGTCCCCTATACTTGAGACGGTCCCTGTAACTGGGCCGGAGAGGTATTCGGGTGTGTTTGCTATGACCATCAGCCGATTTTATCGCCTGCTCGGATCGTGCCTGCTGATAGTGGGCCTGTCCCAGCCTGTCCAGGCTGAGGTGTTTCACCTCGTCAACGGTGGCACGCTGGAGGGCAAGCTGGTCAACACCCTCTCCTCCCCCACGCCACGTTACGTGATTCAGACCGACGTGGCACGTATCGTGCTGGAAACCAGCCAGGTACTGCGAATCGAACAAAAGCCGGATTTGCTTAAGCTCTATGAGGCGGCATTGCCGTCCGTGCCGGACACCGTCGAAGGTCACCTGGCAATGGCACAGAAGTGTGCCGAGATCAAGCTGCTGCGGCAGCGGGACTATCATCTCGAGCAGGTACTGCGACTTGATGCCGACCATGAACGAGCTCGACAGCTACTGGGCTTTGTACGGGACCAGGATAGCTGGCGGAAAGTTGACCTCTGGATGAAACAGCAGGGCTATGTCAGGTCCGGTGGACGCTGGCATATCCCCCAGGAGCTCGAGATGGAACGGGTTCGCGACCAGCGGGCCCAGGAAGAAATCGATTGGCGGGAAAAAATCAACCGCTGGGAGAGCATCATCATGCGTGGCCGCTCGACAGCCCAGCAGTCCGTGCTGCAGCTCAAGGCGATCGAAGCCTATCGCGCCACACCCGCCCTGGCGGATCGGATCGCCGACACCCGACGCCCCCCCTCCAGAGATCTCCGTCTGCTCTATATCGATCTGCTGTCGAAAATAGGTGGGTCGGTTGCCAGCAACGCACTGATGATTCGAGCCATGGAAGATCCAGATGACCTGGTGCGGGAACGATCGCTCGAACAACTTCGTCGCTGGCGCAGTTCGCAGGCCATGCAGTACTTCATTAGCAAGCTATCCAGCAAGGATAACGGCGTCGTCAATCGGGCAGGATACGCACTCGGCCATCTTGGCAATCCCCAGGCAGTTTTGCCTTTGATCGATGCCCTCGTGACGACACACCAGTTCCAGGTTGGCGGCGGCGGCAATATCAATGCCGGCTTCTCCGGTGACGGTGGCGTCGGACTCGGTGCCGGTGGTAAGCCAAAGATCATTCGCCGAGACTTCATGAACCGCAACGTCCAGGCGGCACTCTCACTATTGACGCCCCAGGGTGTTAACTTCGCCTACAACAAGGACGCCTGGCGAAACTGGTATGCCCACGTGAACACGCCTCAGCAGGTGAACCTGCGGCGCAGCCAGTAGTCCGGCCGGCTGTTGCTGCGGCGGCGGCGTCTTATTCCTGGCCTGCTATTTCCACCTGCAGCCGTGCGAATTTCACCTGCAACGGGGCCGTCACCGACTTGGCCTTGAGCGTCTCGCTGACGTACCGCTGCAGACGGGGATTGCCGGGAACACGGAAGCTATCACCTTTCTGCAGCACCGGTCGATATTCCGGCATCGAGCCAAAGGCACGTGTACCGGCGGCCTGGCAGGGGAACCAGTGGCCCTTTCCGCTACCATCCTCAAGGTAGAACTCGGGATAACAGTGGCCCGGGATCCAGACGCTTCGGGCCGGTACACCACGAGCCCGGCAAATGGCGATGAACAGGGAGGTCAGTTCCTCGCAGTCGCCCTTGCCCGCCTGGAGTGCGGCAACCGCTCCACGAAGCTCCTTGTCGAATTCGTATTCGATGTTGTCTCGCACCCAATCATAGATCTTCTCGATCCGTTGCCATTCGTTCGCTTCGCCAGCTCCCAGCTGCTGGGCCAGCTGCAGGATTCGCTCGTCACCAATCTCGATGCCGGGACTGACCGAGAGGAAACGTCGGACAGCTGCCGGGGCAGCTTTCGGAATGATCAGATCGGCGGTTGTCGCGGGTGCTGAGATCAGTGAGCGAGTGACGTCAAAAGTGACAACGACCTGGGCTGTCTCCCCCGGATTGAGGCGTCCGATGCTGACCAGCATCTGGCGGACGCCAGCCGATACCGTGCGGTACCGTATGGTACCGATCTGGGGGCTCTTCTCGGTGGCAACAATCTTCACCTGTTGCTCGGGCCAGACCATCGGCACCGTGGTCGCTCCCAGGATCCCTGTCGCAGTGCCCGGCGATGTGACCCGGATGCCGATCATCCAACGCTGCGTCATGGGCTGACTGAGCTCCGCCCGGGGGGCAGCCGGTTGTTGGTCCGGTTGCGCAGAGAGCGGCGTGGCCAGCAGCAGGGCAGGCAACAGGGTGATTAAAGCGGTGCGTCTGCTGGCGAGAATCATGGTCGCCTCCGGTAATCGCCGTCGGGAGACTCCGCTCCTCGGCTGGCAGATCATTCTACACACAAGTCGTTCAGGAGACGTTCGTCAATTCGCGGATGAACTTGACCTGCGGCTGTGCCAGGGCACGGCTGACCTTGAGGTGCTCGGGAACATACCGCAGTGTCTGCTTGTTCTCGGGGACGCGGAAATTGTCACCCCGCTGAAGGATTGGACGCCGGCTGCTGAGTTCACCAAAGCTGCGGCCGGCAATCATCTCGCAGGGGAACCAGTGGCCCTTTCCTGCGCTCGTCTGCAGGTAAAACTCAGCATAATTATGGTCTGGTACCCAGACGGTGCGGGCTGGAATCCGCAGGGCCCGGCAAAGAGCAATGAAAAGTGAGCTGACATCTTCCTTGTTTCCCCAGCCCTTCTGGAGTGCCAGTAAGGAGCCCTGGCGTTCACAATCGCGGCAGTTGACGTGATCGCGGACCCAGTCGTAGAGGGCGGCAACCCGGTCCCAGTCGTTGCCTGCTGAGGCGACCAGCTCGCTGGCCCGTGTGCGGATAGCCGTGGCCCGTGGATTGATTCCCGGGCTGGTTGCCAGCTGGCGACGGACCGCCGCCGGCATGCTCGTCGGTACACTCAGTCTGGCTGGATCCGACGGTGCCCTGACCGCCTGGACCTCGACCTCGTATGTCATCAGAACCCTGGCGGTGTCGCCGGCATCGATGCGGGGAATCGTGATCAGCGCCTGGGGAACAGCTGAATCAAGCTGGCGATGGCGGACCGCGGTTACCTGCCGACTGGCCTCACGATCGACCAGCTCAAGGGACTGTTCGGGCCAGGCCTGGGGCAAGGGGAGCGTGGCAAATACACCCTCGCAAGGGCCGTTGACTGGGCTGATTGAAAGGCCAGCTTGCCAGCGGTAAGGGAGCGCCGCATGGTAGCTCGGTGCCGACGCCAGCTGACTGCCGTCTCCAGCCAGCAGCCGGAGCGGACCGAAGCTGCTCAGGAGTGATATCCCGCTGGCCGAGGCCAGGATCTGCCGACGCTGTAATAGATGGGCCACGCGCATCCCTCCCAAGCTCGATTTCTGCAACGAGAAGCTTCCAACGCTGAAATCGGAAGATCGAGCAGACTGGGAGGAGTCAATTTGGGTCTACAGCAGGGTCGCGTGTGGGGGAGTGTGACGGACGTACCGGTCAGGTAAAAAATACCAGTTCCAGTCGTCTGACAATTGCTGGGAAGTCCCGCAACTTCCCCCAGGCGAGTCGGCAATTAGGGCCGCTCGCGCTCCTGATCCCGTCTTAGGGGTTCTGCAGTGTGCCCGCAGCACTTGGGTCCTGCCCATTTGGGACAATCACGTCGCCATACACTTCTTCACCCTGGCAGGGCATGCAACGTGATAACAGTGGAAAGAGCGGACGTCGCATCAAGGGACGGCAACATCCAGAGGCAGCCAGTAAGAGGGCAATCATTGCCAGTATTAACAGCCGTTTCATCGTAGTTTCTCCATCATTCGGCCTTCGGGTGGTGACACAATTTGCCAAGAAACTCTAGCCCACCCTGACCGAAGTGCAACTTTTCCTTGCCTTCTTTCCCAGCATTCCCCCGTTCAGCTATCTGTTAGCGTCCGTTGTCTGTTTGCCAGCTCCCCTGTCGGCGGCAGAATGCCATAGTCTGCCATTCGTGAATTCCGATAAAACCGTTACAGAACACAGCCACTACCGCTGCTCACCCACTTCAACACAAGTGTCCGCCCCATGTTTCGAGCTTACTGGAACGGTGAATTTGTGCCACAGGACCAGCTTCAGTTGGCACCATCGGACATTGGATTCATCTGGGGCGTGACCGTGACCGAGCGGCTGCGGACTTTCGGCGGCGGGCTGTTCGAGCTGTCGGCCCACATGCAGCGACTTCAACAGAGCATGCAGATCGTCGGCATTGAGACGGTCGAATCGAGTCAGCAGTTGACGGCGGCGGCCGAGCAGCTCGCTGCTGACAATGTCGCCCTGCTCGATTCTGCAGACGATCTTGGCATGCTGATCCTCGTCACACCCGGCGATCCCGCCAGCCAGCTGGTCCGTGCGACCGTGATGATCTCCTGCTACCCGTTACCGTTTGGACAATGGCAGCCGGCCTACGAGCAGGGTTCCTCGCTCGTGATAAGCAGCCAGCGGCAGGTGCCCGAGCAGTGCTGGCCACCCCAGCTGAAGTGCCGCAGCCGGATGCACTATTACCTTGCTGACCAGCAGGCGGATCGTCAACAGGCGGGTGCCAGGGCTTTGTTACTGGACGAGGCCGGCCATGTCGGGGAAGCGACGACGGCCAACCTGGTAATCTATCGGTCGGACGATGGCCTGGTCTCACCCCGGCGCGAGAAGATCCTGGCGGGCATCAGCCTTGACGTGCTCGAGCAACTGGCCAACGCACTCTCGATACCCTTCCAGCAGCAGGATCTTACCCCGGCCGAGCTGACCGCGGCCGACGAGCTGCTGATGACCAGCACGTCACCCTGTGTCTGGTCGGTCACCGAGCTGGATGGTGTGGCGATTGGAGACGGAAGCGTCGGCCCGATCAGCCGAAAACTGCTGGCTGCATGGAGCTCGCTTGTGGGCCTCGACATTGCTGCCCAGGCTGCCAGGTTCGCCGAGCGTCGATAGGTCGCAACAGCTCCGCTGGCGGTCCAGGCAGGGAGATTCAGCGATCACCGCTGACCGCGAATGGGACCGCTTCTGCTAGACTGATTGCACGGTCTGCAATCCGCCGCTTGAACTTCTTGCGTTCCCCATGGCCCCACTTTCCATCCGCCGCCTGCAGCAGCTTTGTTCCAATATGGGAACATCCTTGAAGTCCGGACTGGACGTGCGGGTTTCCTGGGAAAACGAGGCGCAGCGAATGCGTGGCGGCGCCCGCCAGCGGATGATGCGAATGCTGGACCGCATGAACGAGGGGGACTCCCTGTTTGACGTGATCGAGGCCGAGGGAGCCCGCATGTTTCCTGCCCAGACCCGGCAGATGATTCGGGTTGGCGAACAGACCGGACGCTTAGCGGAAGTCTTCATTCGGCTCGGCGAACACTACGAGCATCGGCTCGAATTGAAGCGGATTGTCATCAATGGCATCGCCTGGCCGCTGTTTGAGCTGACCGTGGCGATTGGTGCGATTTCGATCCTGATCATGGTCTTTGGAATGATCAATCGACCCGGCCTGACCGGCGAAGCGCCCTCCTTGTTCGGCTTGCGAGGTGCACATGGTGTGATGATCTTCATCAGCATTGTGGCTCTCTGTGTGGCGCCAATCGTGGCCCTGCTAATCGCGATTCGCCTGGCCTGGTTGCCGGTCGACCCGATCCTGGGCGTGCTCTCCCGTGTCCCGATGCTTGGTGCTCCCCTGCGGACCATGGCGATGTCCCGCATCTGTTGGACATTTTCGATGGCACATGAAGCGGGGATTGATGCCGAGCGGACGGTCGCCATGGCACTGGCCAGCGGCCAAAACCCGGTCTATGGCAACTGGGCCCCGACCATCATTGGAAAGATCGCAGACAACCAGAGCTTTTCCGAGGCCTTTAAAGCGGCTGGCGTGTTTCCACATGACTTCATGTCGGCGCTGCACAACGGTGAGGTGTCCGGGCAGATCAGTGAGACGCTGGAGGCGCAGTCGGTCAAGTTTCTGGATCGTGCCAGGCAGCAATTCAAGAAACTGGCATTTGCGATAGGCATTGGCGTCTTCCTGATCGTGGGGGGCTTGATCGTGGCGGCCATCTTTCACATGTTCTTCAAGTTCATACTGGGTCCTTTGAACGAGCTGACATGACCCCTCGGAGTACATTCTGGCCGATTGTGGTAGCCTGATAGGCCTTCCGGTCAGTCGACAGAACATTGTGAACAGAGTCGGACATGAAACCGTTTCGTAGTGTGGCGATCCTGGGTGTCGGCTTGATCGGCGGATCAATTGGCCTGGCCCTGCGCCAGCGCGGACTGGCCGACAGGGTGATTGGCCTGGGTCGGCAACGCGCACGGCTCGACAAGGCCCGCCGCCGCGGTGCCGTTGACCAGACTTCGACGCGCTGGCAGGAGAGCCTGGCTGGCGTGGAACTGGTGATTGTCTGCACACCGGTCGGCTGTATCGTCGAACATGTGCTGCAGCTGGCCCCCTGCTGTGATCCCGGTACGATCATTACCGATGGTGGCAGTACCAAACAGGTGATTGTGGAAAGCCTGGCTGGCGCATTGCCGGACGGTATCCACTTTGTGGGAAGTCATCCGATGGCGGGCAGCGAGAAAACGGGAGTCGAGTTTGCCAACGCGGACCTCTTCGAAGGTCGAATTGCAATTGTCACTCGCCAGCAACAGACCGATCGCAGAGCACTCAATACCGTCCAGCGGTTATGGGAAGGAATTGGCTCAGACGTTATAACGATGGCACCCGAGGCACATGATCGGGCCGTCGGGGCAGTAAGTCATCTGCCCCACCTGCTGGCATCGGTGCTGGCGGCGGCAACCAGCACGCACGATCGACGCCTGGCGTCCACCGGCTGGCTGGACACAACCCGCATTGCGGCAGGCGATCCAAACCTCTGGCAGCAGATTTTTAACGAAAACAGGGACCACGTACTCGAATCGATTGACCAGTTCACGGCTGCCCTCGAGCAGTTCCGTGCTGCGTTGTGCAAGGACGACCAGCGTACGATGAAGCGAGTTTTAAAAGCAGGGAAAAGCAATCGTGACGCTCTGGGAAGTTGACATCTTTCCGGCCACCGGCCAACCGGACCTGGTAGCCGACGAGATCGCAGCCAGCTCCGCTGACCTGGCTCTGGGAGATATTCGCACCTCGGCAGCCGCCCATGGCTACCTGATCCAGGGCACGCTGAGTCGCGACCAGGTCGAACAACTGGCGCGAGAACTGCTAGCCGATGCGATCGTCGAGCGAACCGTGGTTGCCGAGGTCGGCGAGCAGCAGCTGAATAGCCCGCCAGGAGGCAATGGCAGCCTCGTGCATGTCATGCTCAAGCCCGGTGTGATGGACCCGGTGGCCGATTCGACACTGCAGGCAATTCAGGATTTTGAGTTTGCCGCCGATTCCGTCCGTACCATACGCAAGTACTGGATTGAGGGAGCGGACGAGCAGGAGCTTGATAACTTCTGCTCAAGAGTGCTGGCTAATGATTCGATCGAACAGGTCGTGATCGGGCCCTTGCAGCTCAAACAGCTGGACCTCGGGAGTGAGTATAACTTTGAACTGGAACGGGTCCCGCTGTGTGAGCTGGATGATGAGCAGCTGGAGCTGGTCAGCAGCCAGGGGCAGCTCTACCTGACCCTGGTGGAAATGCAGACCATCCAGGCGCACTTTCAGCAACGGGGTCGTGAACCGACCGATGCCGAGCTGGAGACGATCGCTCAGACCTGGAGTGAGCACTGCAGTCACAAGACGCTGGCCGGCCGCATCGCCTACGAGGATGAAAACGGTCAACGCAGCTTCGACAACATGCTCAAGGAAACAATTTTTGCGGCCACCGTGGAGATTCGAAGTCAGCTGGGTGAGCAGGACTGGTGCGTCAGTGTGTTCGAGGACAATGCCGGCATCATTCGCTTCGATGATGAATACAACGTGGTCTTCAAGGTCGAGACACATAATCATCCCTCGGCACTCGAACCGTATGGCGGGGCCAACACCGGGATCGGCGGTGTCATTCGCGATCCGATGGGAACCGGTATGGGGGCCAAGCCGGTCTGTAATACCGATGTGTTCTGCTTTGCCCCGCCCGATACACCCGCGGATACCTTGCCCGCGGGTGTCCTGCACCCTCGCCGGGTGATGAATGGAGTTGTGTCGGGCGTGCGGGATTATGGCAACCGGATGGGGATTCCCACGGTCAATGGAGCGATCTACTTTGATCCCCGTTACCTGGGTAATCCGCTGGTCTATTGTGGCAATGTTGGAATCATCCCCCGCGAGATGTCCTCCAAGCAGGTTCATGCTGGAGACCTGGTGGTGGCGCTCGGCGGACGGACCGGCCGCGATGGAATCCATGGGGCGACCTTCAGCTCGGCTGAATTGACCAGCGACAGCGAGACGATCTCCGGCGGTGCAGTCCAAATCGGCAATGCGATTACCGAGAAGATGCTGCTGGATGTCCTGCTGGAAGCTCGTGACCGAGGCCTTTACAACGCGGTGACCGATTGTGGCGCCGGTGGATTCTCCAGCGCCGTTGGTGAGATGGGTGAGAAGCTGGGAGTTGAGGTTGACCTGGAAAAAGTGCCGCTCAAGTATGACGGGCTCTCCTATACCGAGATCTGGATCTCCGAGGCGCAGGAACGGATGGTGCTGGCCGTGCCGACGGACAACTGGCAAGAATTCGAACAGCTCTGTAGTAGCGAGGGTGTCGAGGCCACCGTGATTGGTACCTTTGTCGATACTGGTCGCCTGCTGTTGCGGTACGACGGGCAGCACGTGGCAGATCTCTCGATGCAGTTCCTCCACGATGGCCGGCCGCCAGTGATTCGCGAGGCCTGCTACCAGCCGGCAGCCAGTAGCCCCTTCGATACCTCTGGCCTGCTCGCCGAGGCCGACCGCTGGCTGCTTGAGATCCTTGGCTCGCTGAATGTCGCCAGCAAGGAATGGGTGATCCGGCAGTATGATCACGAGGTGCAAGGGGGAAGCGTGCTCAAGCCCCTCGTAGGTGTCGACAATGATGGCCCCGGCGACGCCGCTGTGGTCCGACCCCGACTCTCATCTTCACGCGGCCTGGTGGTCAGCTGTGGCATGAACCCCTACTACGGCGACCTCGATACCTACCACATGGCAGCCAGCGCTATCGACGAGGCCTTACGTAATTGCGTGGCGGTGGGAGCGGATCCGGCTCAGATTGCGATCCTCGACAACTTCTGCTGGGGCTATACCGATCGCCCGGAAACGCTCGGTACGCTGGTCCGAGCTGCACTTGCCTGTTACGACGTGGCAGTAGCAATGAAGACCCCGTTTATCAGCGGCAAGGACAGCTTGAATAATGAATTCAGCTATCAGGATGACGGACAGAAACAGACGATCGCGATTCCATCCACCCTGTTGATCAGCGCCCTGGGACAGGTTGCCGATGTGGCCAGCTGTGTTTCGATGGACCTCAAGGCGGCTGGCAACCCCCTCTACCAGCTGGGGGAAACGCATCTCGAGCTGGGCGGCTCCCACCTGGGACTGGTCAGCGGCCGCAGCGGCGGCCAGGTGCCGGAGGTCGATACAACGAGAGCCGCTGAGACATTCCAGGCCCTGCACCAGGCAATTGAGTCCGGCGTTGTGCGGGCCTGCCATGATCTCAGTGAGGGGGGCCTGGCAGTGGCAGCTGCTGAGATGGCGTTTGCCGGGGGCCTCGGATTGCAACTCAACCTGGAAAATGTCCCCGGCAGTGACGATCCACTGCTGGCGCTGTTCTCCGAATCCAATTCACGTTTCCTCTGCGAGGTCGATGCCGATCGAGCGGCGGAATTTGAGCAGATGATGGAGGGAGTGCCATCTGCCCAATTGGGGCAGGTGACCGAGCAGCAAAGCCTGGTGATAACCAGCAGCGGTGAAACCTGTATTGAACAAGACCTGGCAGACCTTAAAGCGGCCTGGCAGGCACCGCTCGACTGGTGATGAAAATAGCCTGGCGATCAGATCAGGCAATGGGAAAACAGCTGAGAGGACATGAGCGGATGGGACAGCCGAAAGTTATCGTGCTGAGAGCTCCAGGGACGAACTGCGACGAGGAAACCGCCTTTGCTTTCGAGCGGGCAGGGGCCAGGGCCGAACGGATCCACATCAATCGGCTGCTGGAACGACCGACGCTGATCGATGACTTTCAGGTGCTCTGCCTGCCGGGTGGCTTCAGCTATGGCGATGATGTCGCCGCAGGCCGCATCCTGGCGACTCAGATGCGACGCTACCTGGCCGATGCACTGATGCGTTTCCGTGACGCCGGCAAGCTGGTGCTGGGAATCTGTAATGGATTCCAGGTGCTGATCAAGTCTGGCATTCTACTGGAAGATAGTGCGGCAGGTCTGCCGGCGGCCACCCTGACCTGGAATGATAGCGGTCGCTACCAGGATCGCTGGGTCAACCTCAAGGCCGACAACAGCCGCTGTGTCTTTATGAAAGGTATCGACTCGCTCTACCTGCCAATTGCTCATGCCGAGGGGAAGTTTGTTCCTCAGGATGATGCCACCCTGTCGGCCCTTGAGAGTGCAGGTCAGCTGGCGTTGCGATATGCCAGTAGCAATGGCCAGGGTGCCGATCCGCTCCCCTTCCCCGAGAATCCCAACGGCTCAGTCGCCAACGTGGCTGGCGTCTGCGACCCCAGCGGTCGGATCCTGGGACTGATGCCACATCCGGAACGGTATGTCGATCCCACTCAACATCCCCGCTGGACACGCGAGGGATTGCAGCATGAAGCGGATGGGACCGCTATCTTTCGCAACGCCGTCGAATTCTTCACTGACTGATCGGCCAGCCAGTGAGCGGTAACCGACATCCTGTAACTGAGGGTCTGCGGAATCTCAGTTCTCTCACAGCTGTAACCGCTAGCCTCGATGAATGTTGCAGCTGTCATCGTCGCAGCTCAATTTGTAGCGTCGACGGGCGATCAGCCGGTAGATGGCCTGCCAGAGCGGCAGGCTGAAGGGGATGTAGAGGATCGGCAGCAGTGGCCAGAGTCGCGGCAGGCCACGGGCGATGATTCGAAAGGCTGCAGCCCCGATGTAAGTGCGGCCATCCGGCCTTACCAGGTGCATCGCTTCCATCAGGTCGTCGAATGTCAGCTCCGGGTATCGCTCGCTGACCAGCGGATCGTGGAGCGACAGGAAACTGAGTTTTCCGGATTTGTCCCAGCGGGCCAGTCGCCGCACCTGGCCGCCGCAGAACTGGCAGTGTCCGTCGTAAATCACGACGTCCGTGTCGCCTGAGTCCGATGGTGCGGGCAAGGTTGTCATGGTCGCGTTCACCGTTGCTGAGTTGTTCTTGCCTGCCAATCCTGGAACCGCAAAGCGAGTGGCATCTTAACGCTCTGTAAGTGATGGTGCGGCGGGCAGCAGGTGAAAATCGTTGTCCGCCTGGATGATCATCACCTGTCGATTGACCGGCAGGTCGTGATACAGCTGGGTCTCCCCACTGGGCCATTGAACTTCCAGCTGCTTCACCCGTTGTGACTTGCCCAGCCCTATCAACAGTTGTCGCTGGTTACTGGCCAGGTAGCCGTCGCCGGCAGTCAGCTGGCGAACCCGCAGCTCGGTTACATCTTCCGGCTGGTCCTGCAATGTCACTCGGACCGTGGTGCCGATGGCATCGCGGGCAATCTGTCGGCCACGCAGCTGGAGTGCGAGGAAATTACCTGTCTGGCTGGTTTGATTGACCAGCAAGGCTACCGGTGCATCGAGGTGCGAGACGATAAAGTCGGGTTTGCCGTCTCGGTTCACGTCGCCCACCGCCAGCCCACGACCGAGAAGTTTTCGACGAAAATAGTCGCCCGCCTGATCGCCGTCATCACGAAAGCGACCGCCACTATTAGTCAGGTACTGCGGCTGCATCTGGAAGGGTGTCCCCTTGTAGGTAAAGTCGTCGACGTGGCCATTGGCGATCACCAGGTCGGGAAAGCCATCCAGCTGGGCGTCGAGAGCCTGGGTGCCGAAGCCCAGCAGGTCAAAGCTCGGCTCCCGCAGGGCGGCCCGACGTGAACGGTCCCGGAACAGGCCTTCCCCTTGCTGGCTGTAGAGCGTGTTCGACTCCTTGTAGAAGTTGGTCACGAACAAATCCAGCAGATGGTCGGAATCGAAGTCGTCGATGGCGATCCCCATGCAGGCCTGGGCCTTGCCGTCGCGGTCATAGGCCAGCGCACTGATAACGGCCTGCTCGCGAAAGTCTGGCAACTGGCCTCGTGGACTCTGGTTGACAAAGTAGAAATTGGCGGTCATGTCATTGGCAATAAAGAGGCTCAGGTTACCTTTCCCGCCGAAGTCGGCTGCCACGATCCCCAGCCCCTTGCCGTCCGCCGCGACAATACCCACCTGCTCAGTCAGATCCTCGAAGGTCCCATCGCCGCGACTGATCAGCAGCCGATCCTGCTGCGCGTCAAACTCGGTCGGCGAACAGCTGCGGGCACGCCCCCCGTCGCGATCGCAGATCAAGTCAAAGACATTGTCACCCGCCAGGTAATTGACTTCGTAAAGGTCAGCCCAGCCATCGCCATTGAGATCGGCTACCAGGCAACTGGTGGTCCAGTGCGCACCACCAATGCCCGCGTCCTGGCTGACATCGTCAAACGTCCCGTCGCCGTTGTTTGCATACAGCCGGTTTTCGCCGACATTGGCAAGGTAAATATCGGGCCAGCCGTCGTTATTAAAGTCTGCCACCTGCACACCCTGGCTGAAGCGGTTGTCCCCCAGTCCGGCCAGCAGGGTGACATCGAGAAAGGTGCCGTCACCAAGGTTTTTGTAGAGGCGATCCCTGTGAACCTGCTGGTCTGGATCTGCTGGCCATGTGCAGCCTTGTGTGAGGTAGATGTCTGGCCAGAGGTCGCCGTCGAAATCCAGTATTGCGGCGCCGCCGCCTGTGAATTCGAACATCCGCCGGCCCTCGGTGGCCGGGTCGTCCGAATTGAAATAGGTAAAATCGATGCCCGATTGCTTTGCCACGTCAGCAAACCTGACCAGGCTCTCGCCGGCAGCGAAGCCCTGTTCACTGTTGCCAATGGTGACGTCGATTTCGGCTAGTGGATAGCTTGCCAGGTCGATCGCGCGGGCTGGATCGGAGGCCACCGTTACCTGCGGAGCGCCGACAATCAGCTGGTCAGCCAGTCGCCTGAGGGCACTGTTGGAGATCGTTGACCGTGGATCCTGGCCGAGCACGATGCGGTGCCAGCCGGCCGCCTCCCAGTGGCGACCAAGTTGTTCAGTCAGGCGGGCTGCGTCATCCAGTAGCTGCAGGTCCTGGTTGCGGCTGTTCAGCCGATTGAGCGTCATCTCCAGCTGCTGCAGCTGGCGTGCCCGGTCCTGGACCTTCAGTGCCAGCTCGGTCTGACCCACTAGCGTCAGCGAGGTTGCCAGCTGGTAGCAGGCGATCTGGTGATTTGGATTCTGCTTGAGTGCTTCCCAGAAACAGCGAGCTGCAGCCCGTGGCTGCTGTCGCTCCTGGCTCCAGAGGCCCCGTACAACCCAGATACCGGCGTGGTCGGAAATGCCTGTCGGCAACTGGCGGTACCAATCCTGAAAGGGCTGCTTGTCTGCCAGTTCCAGCAGCAGCATCCCCAGCCAGGCCTGGGCTTCTGCCAGTTGCGGGTTGCCCTCGATCGCCTTGCTCAGTAGGCCGCGAGCTTCATCCAGCTGGTCCTCGCGAATTGCCAGGCGGGCATTGGCAAGCTGAATGGTGGGATGATCGGGATGGGCCTGTCGAAATTGTTCCAGTTCCGGCATGATCGCAATCGCCTCGGGATTGCCCAGGAACAGCAGGTCGGTGATCGAGAAGTTGCCGGATTGCAGCAGTTCCAGCCGCAGCGGTACTGCCTCGTGCGTGCGGCCCTGGATTGTCAGCAGGTACGCCAGCCGTTGTGTGACCATCTGGAAGCCGGGCTCCAGTTCACGTAACTGTCGCAAGTGCCGTTCCGCTTCATCGCCCTTACCCAGCTGAATTTCCAGTTCACCGGCCGCGAACAGCAGACGCGGCTGGTGGTCGCCAGGCTGATCGAGCACCGGCAGCAGGTACTGCAGCGCCTGGTCGAATTCCGAGAGTCGGAAATGCGCCTGGCTTGCCAGCAGCCGCAGACCTGCCGAATCTGGATGCTGCTCAATCGCCTGTTTACCCAGCTCAACTGCAGCACGAAAATCACGGGTAGCGATCGACTGGCTCAGCTGGTCGGTCCATTCTGCCTCGCTTTGGGACATCAGCTGGCTGCGCAGCACGATCACCGTACCGGCCAGGGCGACTGCGAGGCAGAGAATGATCCAGTGAATGCGTTTCATTGGTTCCTGGCCAGCGGCCGTATGAGAGGATCGCGCCTGGGTCGATTCAGTCTAGTCCAAATCGTCGTCGTCATCATCGAAGAAGCTGTCGTCATCATCGTCGAAGAACGAGTTGTCGTCAGCTGCCTGGGATGCCGCCAACGCCTGACAGGCTGCCAGTTCCCCCTCCTCGCGTGCCAGCAGCTCATCGGCAGCCGTGATGGTCGCGGCAGGGGTACTGTCGGTTGCCGGATCGAGCGGTCTTGTGGCCGTTTCCAGGCCGGCTGCGACTCGACGGTTCGACACTCGCCAGCTTCCCAGCACGATCAGGATACCAACGATGAGCAGAACAGCTGTGCTGCCTGTCGGTGGACTGACCTCGACCGCTGACTGACTGCCAGCATCACTGCTTCCAGCAGCGGCCTGTCGTAACTCGACGCGGTCCAGCAGACTGCATTCGGCCGCCAGCAACAGCAGCGTGACTCCGATGGCCAGGAAGAGTGCTCGAATCATGGTGGTGCCGGTCAGACAGGTGAAGGGTAACGTTGATGGGTGCCAGGATCGTGACTCTCTTTTTATCGTCGCCAGGCGCCAGAAGACTGCGGTACTGAACAGGCCGGCGCGCCGCTGACGATTGCTCGGATTATGACGGCGGCCGACGATCCGCCTGCTGGCGGCCAGCGAATCGGAATTATGCTGTTGCTCGTTGCTCCTCACCGTTCCTATAATCCTCCACTCCCCAGCGGGAAAAATGTCGTCTTCCATGGGCCGTGGGCCAGGAGCCTGGGATTGGCCGAGAAACCCAAGATCCTCTTGTTTGCTGCCGAGCACGGTGCGCTGCCGCCAGCTCTTCAATCGCTGGAAGATGAACTCCAGTTCGTGGCTATCGCCGATCCGGGCGAGGCATTACAGCTGCTCTCGGACGATGTTTTTTCCGGACTGCTGCTGCTGCCCGACGATGCTCAGTCTCCGACGTCACTCCAGCCACTGATCCAGACTCACTGGATCCTGAAAGGAATGCCCGAGGGAGTGATGCTGCTGAATGAAGATAGGCAGGTTGCCTGGGCCAATGATCGCTTGCACCGCTGGTCCGTTGTCGACGAACCGCTCGGCAAGAACATCTATGTCTGCCTGGGAAACCCGGAGATCCTCGGCCCGGAGTATTGCCCCTGCCACACTGCCTGGGAGAGCGGCCGCCCCTGCCAGTCAGTGCTGCAGGTCGATGAAGATACCTACTATCTGCTGCATGCCGCACCATTGCAGAATGCCAGCCAGCAGACAACGCACCTGGTCGTGACCGTCCGCGATGTTACGGAACAGCAACAGCAGCAACAGAAGCTGGCAGCGATTCACCTGGCTGGCAGCGGCTTGACCGACCTGACGCCGGAAGAAGTTTTCCAGATGCCGGTCGAAGATCGTGTCAACTTGCTCAAGGCCAATATCCTCAACTACTCCCAAACCGTCCTTAACTACGAGTACGTTGAGATTCGGCTACTCGACCAGAAAACAGGTACCCTCTCCCCGCTCTTGTCTGCCGGGATCGACCAGTCTGCAGCGGAGCGTTCGCTGTTTGCCGAAATGCAGGACAGCGGCGTGACCGGCTTCGTGGCTGCCACCGGCAAAAGCTACCTGGTGGAAGATACCAGCGAGGATCCGCTCTACCTGCCATCCTTCAAACACGCCAAGAGTTCGCTGACAGTCCCGCTGCTATTCCGTGACCATGTGATCGGGACATTTAACGTTGAGAGTCCGGCGGAGCAGGCATTTAACGAGAGTGATCTGCAGTTCCTCGAGTTGTTTGCACGGGATGTGGCGGTCGCCCTGCACACACTTGAATTGCTGGTTGCCCAGAAGGCGACTGCTGCGCAGGAGAGCGTCGAGGCGATCCACAGTGCTGTTGCCTTGCCAGTTGACCAGATTCTCAATGCGGCCGTGTTCGTGATGGAACGCTATATCGGCCACGAACCTGAAGTGGTCTCGCGTCTGCAGAAAATCCTCCGCAATGCTCGCGATATCAAACAGCTGATTCATGAGGTTGGCCAGTCGATGACGCCCGCCGAGGCAGTGCCGGAAGGCATGCAGGTGCAGCAGCGGCCCAAGCTGGAAGCAAAGCGAGTGCTTGTGGTGGCGGATGACAAATCGGTTCGCAATGACGCGCATGCCTTGCTGGCACGCTATGGCTGCATCGTCGAGACCGCCACCAATGGCGACGAGGCGATCTACCTGGTGCGGAATGCCGGCCAGGAGCAACGCTACGATACGATCATCTCCGATATTATCCTGCCCGATACAGATGGTTACGAGCTGATGCTGCGTCTCAAGGAACTGGTCGACCCGGTGCCGCTGATCTTGATGACTGGCTTTGGTTACGATCCGGACCATTCGATTGTCAGGGCTCGCCGCCAGGGACTTCATCCCGGGGCTGTGCTCTACAAGCCATTCCGACTGGGCCAGCTACTCGATACGGTCGAGCTGATCATGGACTGGCAGCCCGACTCGGATGAGGCCTAGCGAGCAGGTCGGGCAGGAGGTCCGACCGCTGGCATTGCCAGCCGCAGATGCGACAATCGACTGAGTCCCAGCTGGACTCGAATCCACTGCTCTCTTGTGCCGAGCTGACCATGGCCGAAATTCACGGCGTTCTGCCGATTGTTCATACCCCCTTTGATGACCAGGACCAGATCGACTGGGAGAGTTTCCAGCGGCAAGTCGACTGGGCCATTCAGCAGGGTGCAACTGGCTGTGTGATCGGTATGGTCTCCGAGCTGCTGCGCTTGACCGGCGATGAACGAACCGAGTTGACCGAGCAGCTGGTTCAGCGGGTCGCCGGCCGGGTCGCCGTGGTGGCCAGTGCTGGAGCAGAGAGTACCCGCCAGGCGGTCGACTATGCGCGGCATGCCGAGCAGGTTGGCTGCGATGCCGTGATGGCAATCCCTCCGATCAACTGCGCTCTGCCAGACAGTGAAGTTCTCGACTATTTTCGACAGATCGCCAGCTCAATCGAGATCCCGCTGATCGTCCAGGACGCCTCGTCGTACGTCGGCCAGCCAATCGGACTTTCGGTCTATACCGAGCTGCTGGAGAAGTTCGGCGAGCAACGCATTCTGTTCAAGCCGGAAAGTGCCCCGCTTGGTCCGAATCTCTCCCGCTTGCGCGATGCAACCGACGGGCAGGCCAGGATCTTTGAAGGGTCGGGAGGTATCTCGCTGATCGATAGCTATCGACGCGGAATCCGAGGAACGATGCCAGGCATGGAATTCCTCGATGGCATCATAGCCATCTGGCAGGCACTCCAAGCGGGTGACGATGCACGCGCTTACCAGGTCTATTTTCCAGTCTGTGCGCTGGTGGCCCTGCAGCTGCAGGCCGGACTGGATGGCTTCCTGGCAATCGAAAAACATGTCCTGGTGCGGCGTGGGCTGTTCGCCACCGAGCACCGTCGTCGTCCTTACGCCTGGCAGCTGGATGACGAAACGCGTGCCGAAGTCGATCGCCTGCTGGATCAGTTGGCTGACCTGCTCTGACGCTTCACGAGCGGCCGGCCACGATCATCCCGTACAGGTAGGGTGCCACTTCCAGGTGTGCATAGCGAGGATCCACAAAGCCCTGCTGCGTCAATAACTCCTGCAGCGCCAGCGGATCGCAGGGGCCAGCGTGGGAACTGGCCAGGGCAAGTTCCAGGGCGTAGAGCTGCAGCCCCGGATCGGCCTGCGGCTGGCCGGGAAATACATCGATCAGCACGAGGTAACCGCCTGGCTTGAGGCAGCGATGGATTCGTTCCAGCAACCGCTGCTGACCGTCAGCGGGTTCCAGCGAGAACAGCTCGCTGGCTACCACGATGTCAAAACCTGCTGCCGGCAATTCCAGCTCGCGGTAGTCTCCTTCAATCACCTCCAGCCGATCTGTCAGTCCAATCGACTCGGCCGTCCCGCGGGCTCCCAGCAGCGAGGCTTCGTCGTCGACCAGCGTAATGTGGAGGTCAGCCACCTTGTGGGCAATCGCAACGCTCCAGACACCGACGCCACAGCCCAGGTCCAGCAGGCGGGTACCTTCTGGCACCTGGTTGGGGCCCAGTACATGTATCAGCTCCAGGGCAGCAGCGGTGGAAGCCCATTGGCGAGCCATCCGCGTGTTGCGCAGTGTGGCCAGTCCCTGCTCTGGGTCCGCCACACCCTCGCGCAAGACCTGGTCGAGCTTCTGCCAGCGATAGCTGCCGAAATCATCTTCGTATTGCAGCAGCAGCCGTGCTGTCTGGGAGAGTGCTATCCACTCGTCATACCGTTCAATGATGCCCAGCGGGACGAGGCAATCGAGTAGTCGCTCGAGCGGTTGTAGTTTCAGCTGGCAGGCATCAGCCAGCTGCTGAGCGGTCTTCTGGCCATCGGCCAGGGCGGGCAAAATGCCAGCCTCCCGCAGCGACTTGTAGATCTCACCAATTGCAGTCTGGTCAGCAACTGCCAGGTAGTTTTCAATCGTCCGCGTGTGCGCATCACTCATGGACGCTGCCTAAACGAGGGGGAACAGGGAGGCACCGAGCAGCGTTATGGCGAGGCCGCTGAATCCCATCACCACACTCATCGGGGTGATCGTCTTGAGTGCTTCCTGTTCGGTCATCCCACTCATTTTACAGATCACCCAGAAGCCGCTATCTGCCATCCAGGCAATCGGCTTGGAACCACAGCCAATCGCCAGGGCCAGGTAGACCGAGTGGAAGGGCAGGTTGCCTTCCAGCGCCAGCGGGGCCAGCACGCTGCCGGCAGTGATCATTGCCACCGTGGCAGATCCCTGGGCAGTGCGGATCAGCATCGTGATCAGGAAGGCGATCGGCAGGATCATCAGGGGCTGAACATTGTCCTGCATCGTGGCGATCAATTCAGCGATGCCCGACTGGCGAATCGCCGCTCCGAACCCGCCGCCCGCCGAGGTGATGAGAATAATGATGCCGCCACCAGCCAGCGCGTGCTGCACCGCTTCGGCCAGCTTCTTCTTGTCCGGCTGCTGGCGAATCAGCATCAGCATGGAGATGGCAGCTGCCAGGATCAAGGCCATGTTCTTGTCGCTCAGTGTGGCGATCAGCGGCTTGAGCGAAAGCAGCCAGGCGGCCGGCTCGGCCGTATTGTCAAAGTAGGTCTTGGTAGCGGTTCCCAGGGCGATCAACGCGACCGGTAACACGATTGGCATGACAGCCAGCCAGAAGGGCGGCAATTCGTCCTCGCTGCGGCTCGACATTTCCTTGAGTTGCTCGATCGAGGCATCCGGTGCGTCACGCAACGGGATCTCCATGCGGCGGTTGATCCAGCGAGCGAACAGATAGCCGGCACTGCTGGCAAACAGGCCCACAATACAGCCCCCCATGATCATGTCCAGAATGCTGACTTCCAGCAGGTCCGCAACCACCAGTGGTCCCGGGGTTGGAGGGACCAGCGAATGGGCCATGGCACCGCCGGCCACGATGGCCAGGATGAATAGCAGATAGTTGGCGCCGGTTCTCAGCCGCATTGCCTTGCCAAGTGGGATCATCAAGTAGAACACGGTGTCGAAGAACACCGGGATCGATAACAGGAAGCCGCTGGCCATGAAGGCCACCCCCGCTCGAGCTTCCCCGACCACACGCAGCGTGCTCCGTACCACGCGATCCGCCGCTCCGCTATCGAGCAGGCATTTGCCGATAATCGCTGCCATGGCGATCAGGATGCCGATCTTGCCACAGGTTTCACCAAAGCCGCTGGCCACACGCTGCGGGGCTGTTGATTTGACAAATTTCTTGGCCTGCGACTCGGTCCACTTGGGCGGTGTCGGCTTGCTAGTGCCATCTGGCATCTTCCTTGCTGCCGGCTGCAGTTGCTTGTCTGCATACTGCTGCAGTGTCGCTTCGGGCGTCAGCATGGCCACGGTGATGCCGGCCAGCAGCAAGGCCAGGAAGGCATGCAGGCGCAACCAGAGGATCCCGACCAGCACGATGACAATGCCGATCATCAGGATTGTGACTGGATGTGAAAAGAAAGCGGTCATCAGGATCCTGTCGGGCAGGGCTTGTGGAGTCCCCAGACGGGGCGGTACTGCTTCGCACCGGTCTGCTATAATACCCTTGTCGCTGGCCGGATCGTAGTAAGGACGCACGATTCCTGCAAACACGATACCTTTCAGTAGCCTGCCATCGCACGACTCGCTTCTCAACAGACCGATTTATGGTTCACCTGACTATCAAATTCGCCCTGGCTTGGAGCATCGCCATCGTGATCCCCACGGGCCTTGCGAATGCGCAGGATCAACAGAAGCTGACCGCTGAGCAGGTGACGTTCTTTGAGAAGAAGATACGTCCGGTGCTGGTCAAGCACTGTTATGGCTGCCATTCCGACCAGGCTGCAGAGAAGCAGAAGTTACGTGGTGGCTTGCGACTCGATTCAGGCCCGGCGCTGCTCAAGGGTGGCGACAGCGGACCGGTGATTGTGCCGGGCAAGCCAGCCGAAAGCCTGCTGCTGTCGGCATTGCGCTACGAGGACTTTGAAATGCCACCCAAGGGCAAGTTGCCCGACGCCGTGATTGCTGACTTTGTCAGCTGGATTGAAATGGGGGCAGCTGATCCGCGAGCGGGCCAGCTGGCAGGCACGGCTGAGGTAGATATCGAGGCGGGCCGCGCACACTGGGCCTACCAGCCGATTCAGCGACCGCCGATTCCGGCCATCAACGCCGCTTCCCCGATCGACGCGTTTCTCTTGAGCCGCCTGCAACGCAGTCGACTGCAGCAGGGCCCGCTGGCAACGCGGGGGCAGCTGGTTCGTCGACTTTACTTTGACCTGCTCGGTCTTCCTCCGACCCCAGACCAGATTGCTGCATTTCTCGCCGACGATGCACCCGCTGCCTATCCACGACTTGTCGATCAACTACTCGCCTCCCCACAGTTTGGTGAACGCTGGGGGCGGCACTGGCTGGACGTGGTGCGCTATGCCGAGTCGATCACGCTGCGTGGACAGGTCTTCAATCAGGCCTGGCGGTACCGCGACTATGTGATCACGACATTTAACCAGGACAGGCCGTTTAACGCCTTTGTCCATCAGCAGCTGGCTGGCGATCTGCTGCCAGCTGATTCCCGTCAGGCGCAGCGCAGGAATCTGGTTGCCACCGGATTTCTGGCGATGGGGAACAATAACCTGGAAGACCAGAACAAGGGAAAGTTACGGATGGACGTCGTCGATGAGCAACTTGAGATCATCAGCCGCGGCTTCCTGGCCCAGACCGTTGGCTGTGCCCGCTGTCATGACCACAAGTTCGATCCTATCCCGACCCGGGATTATTATGCCCTGGCTGGGATCCTGAGAAATACCAAGACGCTCAACGATGCCAATGTTTCCACCTGGATCGAGTTGCCGCTTCCGCTCGAGCAGGAACAGGAAGCGGAGGTCAAACAGCAGGAAGCGGTGATCGCGACAGTCAACAGCGAGATTGCCGCATTGAAATCCCGTCTGCAAGGGGGCCCAGCGAGTCCCCTGGCAGTGGCCCAGGTGATTGGCGTGGTGGTGGATGATGAGCAGGCAAAACTGACCGGCAGCTGGACAAAGTCGGTCTATGCCAAGAACTACGTCGGAAAGGGCTACCAGCATGACATGGGAGCCGCCAAGGGAGCCAATACTGCGACCTTCAAACCGAGCGAGCAGCTCGACGGGGACTATGAGGTGCGGTTTGCCTATACCGAGGGAACGAATCGCACGCCTGCTCTGCCTATCACCGTTGTCAGTTCGGAAGGCGAAAAGACGACGACCATCAACCAACAAAAACCGGCACCCATTGCCGGTCGATTTTTATCGCTGGGCCGTTACCGCTTTACCCCCAATGGGCCGGCTGAAGTAACTCTCAGTAATGCCGGAACAACCGGGGTCGTGATCGTGGACACCGTCCAGTTCCTTTCCGTGAAACTGCTGGAGCAGGAAGCTGTTGCGACAAAGTCGGCTGCCGATGCTGCAGTGGACAAGAAGCAGCTGACGCAGCTGGAACAGAGGCTCAAGCAACTGACCGCCCAGCTGCCGGTCCGCCCCAAGTACATGTCGGTCCAGGAAGAGGCAGAGATTGGCGACACGCAGATTCACATCCGCGGCGATGTCCACAACCTGGGAGAAACGGTATCCCGGGGGATCCTGCAGGTGGCGGACTTTGACAGCCAGATATCGGTACCGGAAAAACAGAGTGGCCGGCGAGAGCTGGCGGAGTGGATTGGCTCGGACCTGAATCCTCTTACCTCGCGGGTGCTGGCCAATCGGCTCTGGCACTGGCTGTTCGGTGCCGGGCTGGTTCGGACAACGGATAATTTTGGTACGACTGGCGAAAAACCGTCTCATCCGCAATTGCTTGACTACCTGGCGACCCGCCTGGTGGATAAAGAATGGTCAGTCAAGAGCCTGCTGCGTGAGCTGGTATTGAGCAGGACCTATCAGCTGTCCTCCAAGAGCCGAGCAGAAGGGATGGCAGTGGATCCGGAAAACCGCCTGCTCTGGCGAATGAACCGCCGGCGGCTGGATGCGGAGTCCCTGCTGGATGCCATGCTCAGCGTGAGTGGACGCCTCGATTCCAGCATCGGGGGTTCAATGATTCGGGCGGGCACAAAGAATGACTATGATTACGAGCATGCCGGTAATCGTCGCGCCGTCTACTGGCCTGTTTTCCGCAACTCGCTGCCTGACATTTTTGTCGCCTTTGACTTTGCCAATCCCAGTATGGTGACGGGTCGCCGTGATGTCAGCAGCACGGCTCCCCAGGCGCTGTTCCTGATGAACAACCCCTGGGTGATGGAACAGGCGGAACATACTGCGGAGCGGTTACTGGCACGCGAGGGGCTAAGCGATCGAGAGCGATTGCAATATGCCGTGCTGATGACCTTGGGACGGCCCGCGTCGGTAGAGGAGTTGCGAGTGACCCTGGAGTTCCTGGCAGCCGAAGAAATGGACCCCCAGCTGCGAAAGCGTGCCTGGGCTCAAATCGTTCAGGCTTTATTTTCCACGCTCGATTTTCGATATAATCACTAGCGAGTTGCAAACACGGCATCCTGGATATGGAATCAATGGCTCATTTCCCAGTCAACCGACGGCAAGCCCTGAAAACCACAGCATGTGGATTTGGCCAGCTGGCGCTGGCCGGGTTGCTCAACGAGTCCGTCTCCGCTGCAAAGAACCCCCTGGCGGCCAGGCAGCCGCATTTTCCTGCGCGTGCAAAACGGGTGATTTTTCTGTTCATGCAGGGAGGCCCAAGTCACGTCGATTCGTTTGACTACAAGCCACTGCTGGATGAAAAGGACGGTCAGACTTTCGTTTTTGACGATGCCCGCGTGATTGCCAAGACAGGGAAGCAGAGTTCTCAGAAGGTGATGAAGCCGCTCTGGAAATTCAAGCAGCATGGAGAGAGCGGACTCTGGGCGTCGGATCTCTTTCCACACATGGCGGGGAAAGTCGACAAGCTCTGCATGCTGCACTCGATGCATACGGAAGGCGTCGCGCATGGGCCGGCCACGCTGTTCCTGCATTGTGGAGCGAACAACTTTGTGCGACCGTCGATGGGGTCCTGGATTAACTACGGACTGGGATCCGAGAACGAGAACCTGCCGGGCTTCATTTCCATCGCTCCGTCACCAGGAAATGGTGGCGCTCGCAACTACGGGAATGCCTTCCTGCCACCCGTCTACCAGGGAACGACCTTTGGCAGTGCCGGTCGCCCCGCAGCCGACGCGACAATTCGTGACCTGGTCAACAGACGTTATGGCGGCAAGAACCAGCAACGCCAGTTCGACTTGCTCCGTTCCCTTAACGCGGAACAGCTGAAACAGAATACAGCTGACGACGAACTGGAATCGGTGATTAACTCGTACGAGCTGGCCTGGCGAATTCAGCAGCACGCTCCGGAAGTGCTGGATCTGAGCGGGGAATCAGCAGCAACGCTGGAGATGTACGGCGTGGGGGGGAAGCAGACGGATGATTTTGGTCGCCAGTGCCTGATGGCCCGGCGTTTTTGTGAAGCCGGCGTGCGATATATCCAGGTCACCTACGGAGATGGAACTGCCAACCCGGCCTGGGACCAGCATTCCAACCTTCCCAAGCATGGGGAACATGCGCTGCGCGTCGATAAGCCGATTGCCGGCCTGCTCCAGGATCTCGAACAGCGGGGACTGCTGGAGGACACGATTGTCTGGTGGGGAGCAGAGTTTGGCCGTACACCCTATGCCCAGGACAACGGTACCGGGCGGGACCACAACCCGGGTGGCTTTACCACCTGGCTGGCAGGGGGTGGAGTCAAGTCCGGCTTTCGCTATGGAGCGACCGATGAATTCGGCGCCAAGGCGGTGGAAAACAAGGTCCACATGCACGACCTGCACGCCACGATCCTGCACCTGCTTGGTATCGATCACAAGCAGTTAACCTATCGCTATTCCGGCCGCGACTTTCGATTGACCGACGTGCATGGCGAAGTCGTCTCTGAGATCTTCGCCTAGTCGCAGCAGCTCAAGCAACGCTGCCTGACGCATCGCTAGCGACGTAGAAGCTTGCCATTGCGCCTGGTGATTGCCTGGTAAACCGTTTCGGCCATCAGCTTGGCACCAGCTGCGTTTGGGTGCACGCCGTCAGGGATGTTCTCCGGCATCTTCGACAGTGGTGTGTAGAGGTCGATCAGTCGACAGCCGGTCGTGCTGGCAACTTCTTCGACATAAGGAATCACTTCGCCGGCAACGATCGCTTCGGTGATTCCGTAAGCTGCCTTTGGCACGGGGACCGGTTTACACAAATAGACGATCGGTGTGCTGGGGAGTGAGCGGAAGTGTGCGATCATCAGTTCCAGGTCGCCGGGAAACTGCCTGCTGAATTGCCAGTTCTGCGGCTTGCTGTCATTTGTACCGAGCTTGATGATCACGATATCGGGCTGAAACTCCGTCGCCTGTGTGAACTGTTCACGCTCCCAGTACGAAAAGTCTCCCTTCTTGAGCAGCGTTGCGCCGCTTCGACCAAAGTTGCCGACCGTGGCACTTTCACCAAGCAGTCGATCCAGCACCTGCGGGTAGGCGTTGACCTGCCGGTTTTCGACGCCGGCGCCAAAGGTGATGCTATCGCCCACGCAGGCGATTCGTGTTGGCTCAACTGGCGGCTTGGCTGACAGCAGGGGGGCGGCTAGCAGTGCCAGCACTGAGAAAAACAACCCGCGCCAGTGCCACTCATGTCGTTCGGTCATGTTATCATCCTCTGCAAATGCCAACGCCAGTTCCGAGTGATCGCTTCCAGTAAGCCTCAGCCGGGCGGGCGGAGCAAGTCCCCGCAGTCCAGATTCGGTTCCATCCTGATGCCACTCGAGATCTTACACGGCACGAATTTCGCTACCGTCGACTGGATCATTGTCGGCCTCTATCTGGCGATCTCCGTGATGATTGGCCTGGAAGTGCGGCGCTACGTTAACAGCATGGCTGCTTATGTCGGAGCCGGCCGGCAGGTCGGGACCTGGCTTGGGATTGCCACCATGACTGGCACCGAAATGGGACTGATCACAGTCATGTACAATGCCGAGGCGGGCATGAAAGGTGGCTTTGCGGCATTTCATATTGGCGTCATTGCCGGACTCGTCACGCTGATTATTGGACTCAGTGGCTTTATTGTGGGACCGCTGCGCCGCCACGGCGTGCTGACGATTCCCGAGTACTACGAACGACGCTATGGCCGCAACGTGCGTATCGTGGGGGGCATCATCCTGGCCGGGGCCGGCATCCTGAACATGGGGCTGTTCCTCAAATATGGTTCGGTCTTCATCGTCGGCATCACCGGGATGAATCCCAATGGCAATGCAGTGGCCACGGTCATGACCGTGATGCTGCTGCTGGTCCTGTTCTATACCGTGCTGGGTGGCATGATTTCCGTGGTCATCACCGACTACCTGCAATTTGTGGTGCTCTCGTTCGGAATCGTGGTCACCACTGTGTTGGCGATTAATCAGCTGGGCTGGCAGGAGATCGTCTCCACGGTTGAGAGTCGGATGCAGCTGGGTGGATTCGATCCCACGGCATCTCCGGTGTTCGGGCCGTCTTACGTGATGTGGATGATTGCGGCAGGCCTTGTCAGTTGTGCTATCTGGCCGACCGCCGTGGCCCGCGCCCTGGCCATGAAGGACGAACGGTCTGTCCGTCGTCAGTACACGTTCTCCTCGATTTCGTTCGCAGTCCGGGCGATCATTCCGATGTTCTGGGGTGTCTGCACCTTCGTCTGGATCGCCAACCATGCGCCTGAGAATATCCAGCAACACTTTCTTCCCAATCAGACGGGCGGGATCAATCCAGAATTGGCGGATCGTTTTTACGCCATGCCGATCTATCTTGGCCAGTTACTCCCCTCGGGTTTGATTGGTGTCATCACTGCAGCCATGGTGGCCGCCTTCATGTCGACCCATGACAGCTATCTGCTCTGCTGGAGCAGCGTGATAACCCAGGATGTCATTGCGCCGCTCAAGAACGACAACCTCTCCGTCCGAGCACGGATTGCGATCACTCGCTGCGGGATTGTCTGCATCGGCATTTTTGTTTGGTGGTGGGGTCTGTTTTATCCCGGTGGTGGTGGGTTGTGGGAGTACATGGTGATCACCGGAGCCATCTATTTCACCGGGGCCGGTGTGCTCTTGGTGGGTGGTCTGTACTGGTCGCGGGCCAGTCGTCGCGGTGCCATGGCGGCACTCTTGACTGGCTGCAGCGCCCTGCTGGGTCTGGGTCCTATTCGCACACGATTGACCGATCTACTGCAGAGCAGCACGGGGCTGGAATTGAAGTTGACGGAGGCCCACGTGGGTTTGTTTTCCGTCTGCCTGACTATCGTGGTATTCGTGCTGGTCTCACTCTGCTGCCCAGACGATCCTGCAGAGGATCCGCTGACAGCTGCTGATGACAAACTGGCTGCGGCCGGGGAGGAGTCCTGATGACAATCTGGCAGACAATATGGGCGATCACGCTGTTCGGCTTGCTGGCGGTCTTTGTCGTGCTGGCCGTGGCTGTCACCGTGCTGGGTGCACGTGATGTGATCCAGATGTTACAGGGGCTCAACGACCAGCTGGAGCAGTCAGCAGACGAGCAGGATGAGCCAGCTAGACCGCCGAGCGAGTGACCGGAGTGCCTCGCTGCCTGAGCAACATGTCGATTTCAGCCAGCATATCGTCTGTCAGCTGCCAGTTCATCGCAGCCGCTGTTTCCTTGATCTGGTAAGCACGTTTGGCACCACACAAGGCGACCGTGACACCGGGCTGCATCAGTGTCCAGTTGACAGCAATCTGGCTGACCGTGTGCCCGCTGCGGTCGGCAAGCTGGCGAAGTCCATCAATCAGGTCGTGGTTCTTTTCCCATTCCTCGCCGTGGAACATGGGATACTTGAGACGGCTATCTCCCTCCGCAATCTTGTCATCGCGAGCCAGCTCGCCCGCCAGCAGGCCTTTCATTAAGGGCCAGTAAATGGCAACTCCAATGTCGTTTTCAAGACACCAGGGAAGCGTCTGCTGTTCGATTTCACGCATCAGCAGATTGTAAGGTGGCTGGAAAGCGGTCAGCGGGCACTCGGCAGAAAACTCGATCAGCTGTTGCAGACTGCAGTTGGAGGCACCAATGGCGCGGGCCTTGCCAGCTTGCATGAGCTCACGCAAGGCACCAGCTGATTCGCTGATCGACACGGAAGGATCGGGGGCATGCAGGTAGAGCAGATCGAGGTGGTCAGTTTGAAGGCGAGCCAGGCTGGTTTCACACTGCTGCCTGAGCGTCGCTGGACGGCCATCGATGACTCGACCACCCTCCTCGGTCAGCGACAGACCTGCCTTGCTGGCGATCACCAGTTCGCTGCGACGATGGCCCAACGCCTTGGCAATCAGCAATTCACTCTCGCCGTTGAGCCCGTAGGCGTAAGCGGTATCGAGAAAGTTTATCCCGGCATCGACAGCGGCTTCGAGCGTTGCCAGGCTGTCCCGCTCGTTGACATCCGGGCTTGTCAGGCCACTGATGGGCCAGCATCCAAGTGCCACAGACGAGACCAGTAAGTCGCTCTTTCCAAGTTTTCGCGGTTGCATGAGACCTCTGAGTTGTAGTCGTGGAGTCTGGATGGACGTGTCGCTGTGTAATTTCCTCCGATTGTAGCGGTTATTTCAGAGAACAAATCCCTCCGACGCTGCGTCAAACCACTGTGAAATCTAGTTGCTAAAAAGCGTAGCCTTGGGTGACTATACTGATAGCGTAAGAATTGCAGCTGGGCTTGAAGAACAAATGCGTCCGCACATCTGAATCTGGACCGTGCTGAACATCTGCGAGTCAGGCTTTTAACGCAGGAACAAGAGAATGAAAACCACTCGTATCATGATGCCGTTGCTAGCCGCTCTGTTGTTGACAACCTTCGGGTTTGGCCAGCAGCCCGATCCGGCAGATCCGGCCGTCCCGAATCCTGCCGAGGCCAAGGACGAGATTGACTCGCTGCGTGAGCAGACGATCTATATTCCTTACGTCAAGCTGCAGCATGTTTTCGAGCAGCCCGAGCGCGGGGTCTTTCTGCCATACGAAAAGTTCCAGCTGTTGTGGAAGCAAGCCCGTGCCGGCATGGCGCGCCCGGCCCAGATCCAGGTGCCGCTGCGTTCACTGATTACGGCGATTGACAGTCAGGCGACTGTCCGTGGTGATGTCGTTCGGGTACTTGCCAAACTGAATGTCGAGGTGCTTGGTAAGGGCTGGCACGAAGTGCCGTTGCGATTAAGCGATGCAGCCATCCTCTCGGCCCAGTTGGGCGAACAGCCTGCCAGGATCATTCACCGCGATGGCCAGGGATACTTCCTGCTGGTCGAACAGGAAGAGGATGGGGAACAGAGTTACCAGCTGACGATCGAATATGCCAAGGCATTCAGCCGAGCTCCGGGACAGAACCAGGTCGCCTTCGAGGCGCCCCAGTCCTCGGTGAATCGCTGGACAATCCGAATTCCGGAGCCGGGTGTTGAGGTCAACGTTCATCCGTTGATCGCGGCCACTGAGGTGAGTCCGGTGGTTGCGCCTGCCGCTGATGCCGTGGGATCGGATGGCGATGAAGCAACCGATGGTGAGGAACAACAGGCTGACCCGAACGGCGAGGATCCGCCCCAGGAGCAGCCGGCTACCGTACAGGAAACATCCTTCGCACTGCAGCCACCAGTGGCACCGGGACCGAATGAGACCGTGCTGCTGGCATTCTTTGGCGTTACCCCAACGGTCCGCATTGACTGGACGCCGAAGTCTGAGGGAGCTGCAGGATTGACTGCCCTGGCAACTGTCCAGGCCAGCCAGACCGTGACCATCGACGAGGGTGCCATGCGGACGCGAGCCCAGCTGGTTTACCAGATCAGCCGTGCTGAGCTGACGCAGCTTGAACTGCTGGTGCCAGCGGATCAGAAAGTGGCAGGGGTCTTTGATCCCAATGTGCGGCAATGGGAAGTTGCGATTGAAGAGGACAAGCAACGGATCACGATCCAGCTGTTTGAGCCAGCGGCTGTGACGCAGCGAATCGCAGTTGAGCTGGAGAAGTTCGATATCAGCTTGATGGCTGACAACGCTGAGTCGATTCCGTCGGTCGAGGCACTGAACGTCTCCCAGCAGCAAGGTACCGTCTTGATCCGCCTGGACGACGTGCTGCGGGGTGAGGTCGCCCTGCGCCGTGGCCTGCTGCAGATTGATATCGCTGAATTGTCCGGCAACTCGGGCAACGCCCAGTGGGACTTTGCCTATCGCTATTCGTCACTTCCCTTTGAGCTGGAATTGCAGCTCGAAAAGGTCGAACCCCGAATCACAACGACCGAACTGGTGGAAGTTTATCTTGAGCCGGAACAGTTGACGCTGGACCTGTTTGCCAAGTACCAGATTGAGCGAGCAGGAGTCTTCCAGTTGCAGTTGCTTGTGCCGGAGGATTATGAAATCCGGCAGATTCGTGGCCAGGAAGGTGCTGGAGCAGCTGGCGTCTCAGTTGACAACTACCATCGCAGCGAGGAAGACCCCCGCCAGGTAACGGTTTTCCTCAGCCGACGAGCATTTGGTATTGTCGGCTTGATGGTTGAGTTGGAGAAGCAACTGGATGATCCCAACCTGCTCACGCCGACCGGAACCGCCAGTGATTACGTGGTCGATTTTCCACGAGTCAATCCAGCCAGTATTGAGAGCACCAATGGCCGCCTGGTCATTTATGCACCGAAGAGCCTGGAAGTGCTGCCTGGTGAATACGAGGGAGGCCGCCTGCTTTCCTTCACCGAGGCCCTGGCCGACATGTATTCTCTACGCGGCAGTCGTTTCGCCAATGTAGAAAACAAGCTGTCGTTTGGATTTTCTTCGGATCCCTTTACGCCTGGCCTGAGTGCCCTCAGGCTGCCGCCGCAGATCACCGTAGCCCAACGACTGGTGGTCGATGTGCAACCCGGTGTGGTCAAGTACTCGGCAGTCTTCCAGTACGAGATCCTCTACAGCGGTGTCCGCACGTTGCGAATCGACTTGCCGGCCGAGCTCGCTCCGCTCGTCCGTAACCAGTCCAACCTGTTCCAGGAATCGGTCATCGAACCTGCACCAGAAGATCTTCCAGAGAACTATCTGGCCTGGCAATTGCAGGCCGATCGCGAGTTGATCGGTACCGTGATGATTCAACTGACCTGGGAACAGGAGCTGGCCAAGCTGGCCACCGAACGCACCGAGCAATGGTCGATTCCTCACTTGAAGCCACAGAATGTGGACCGCGCTGAAGGAACGATCGTGATTGCGACCAGTGAGAATATTGACGTTGGCGAGGCTGCAGAGGTGAGTGGGCTTCGACCAATCGATCCCCAGACCGATCTGGCAGCCGGAACGCCAGAGGAACTGAAGCTGCGAGCTGCCCGCGCCTATGAATTCCACCAGGACTGGTCGCTGGAGGTGAAAGCAATTCGCTACCAGCTGAGCCAGCTGGAAACGACCTTCATCCAGCAGGCCCTGTTCCGCATGGTCAACACCCTCTCGGGAGAACAGTCGGTGCAGGCACTGTATCGCTTACGCAGTGCCGAGCAACGACTGCGAATGAAGTTGCCCGGGGGGGTCCAGGTGATCCGCCTGCGGATCAATGGTATCGATGTGACGCCCGAGCAGGGGGACGGGGAAGAGTACCTGGTGCCCTTGCGTGATCTGAGCGCGGCCGAGGAATTTGTGCTGGAGTTGATCTATCGCAATACCGATCCGGCCAGCGGGCGGTTTGATATTCCCTTCTTCGTCGACAAGCCTGCCATTCACCAGGCACACCTCTGTGCTTTCCTGCCTGCTCGCCAGGCGCTGGTTCACTATGGCGGTGACTGGATGGATAGTTTTTCGATTGATCCCGAGTCGCTCCTGAGCGGTGAGATGCAATCCGGCGCGACCAGCAATGAGCTGGTAAACCAGCTGGCCGATGGAATTATGAATTCCGCCGACCTCGATTTTGAATCCCAGGGGATTGAGTATGTCTTCTCCACGCTGCAACCAGATGCCAGCGAACAGGGTGGACTGAGTGTGACAACCATTTCTCGACGGTTGCTTCACAGCCTGCTGTACCTGGCGTTCATCGTGCTGGGTGTCATTGGCTTGCGGCTGAATGTGCAGAAACAGGTCCTGATGGGTGCCGGTGTCGTGGTCTTCGCGGCCCTCGTCGGCGTACTGCTGCCAGTGCTGTATATGGAATTAATCGACGGCTATTTCGTGATTGGCGCATTGCTGGTGTTCGCAGTCTGGATTGGCTGGGACTCGGTGCATGGCCTCCAATCGGTCGCTCAGTTACTGCCCTTTAAACGGGGTTCCTCTGAGCCGGCTGCCAGCATGGTTGTTGAGGAGGAGGATGCCAGTCAGCAGACGGAGGAGGCCAGCGACGCTGCAGATGTATCAGCAGATGAGGCTGACGATGAGAGCCCGCCGCTGGACCTTGCGGAAGAGCCACAACCGGACTCTGACGGAGCGGAAGAGGAATCTGCCGAGCTGGACGCTGACGACGAAGCGGAAGCTGAGCAGTCGGCGGATGATGGAGATCAGCAGCTCGAGTTGGAGCTTGAAGATGATGCCGAGAAAGATGCAGAGGATTCGGGCGACGATCAACTCGACGACGAGCAGAGTGACGAGGAGGACAAGAACAATGCGTAACGTACGTGCCCTGACCTTGCTCACGACAATCCTGCTTTTCCTGCTGCCTGCTGCAATCACTGCGCAGCAGCCGACAGGCGTCGACAATCCGCCGCTGCCGGTCGAGGAGCCGGTGCGGGAGATCCTGATTCCCTTCGAGGACCTCAACGTCATCCTGGCGAGTAATGTAGAGCGGGTGTTTATGACCCGGGTGGAGTACAAGGAGTTGCTGGACCGAGCCTCCCAGCGACCCGGTGCGCGTCCACCGCAGGACGTGGCCCTGGTTTCCGGCAGGCACCAGGTCGATGTCGGCGAGGGCCGTGCGACGATTACGTCGGTCTTCCAAGTCGACGTGCTCGACGATGGCTTGCAGGCGCTGCCGCTGGCGCTCTCCGAAGTTGCCGTGCAGCTGGCCTTGCTCGATGACAAGCCCGCCTCGCTGGTGCAGGACCCTCAACAGGGAGTGCTGCTGCTGGTCGAAGGCAAGGGGAGTCACACATTGAAGCTGGAGCTGCTGGCTCCAATGCAGATTTCTGCCGCCCAGCAGACGTTGCAGGGCATCCTGCCACACGCAGCTGCAGGACAATTTCTGCTGAATGTACCGGGCAACGTCGAGATCAAGAGTGGAGCACGGGTCCTGAGCAGGAGTTACGACGAGCAGGCCAACGTGACCAGCTTCGAGCTCCTCTCTCCATCCACTCGCATGACGATCGTGATGTCACTCAATAACCGCCGTTTGCGGGATAACCGCATGCTGTTGGCTCGCGGCGTGATTGTCGATGAGTTGACAGAATCGTACGAAAGGATCCACGCCACGGTAGCGCTGCAGGTGCTGCAGGGTGCGGTCGATCAGCTGACGGTCCAGTTGCCCGGCGATTTCGAGGTCACGCGCGTCAACTCTCCAACCCTGGCTCGCTGGTCGGTCCAGGCAAATGACGATGGCACACAGCAGCTGACCGCGCAGTTACGCGACTTCATTGAAGACGGAACGGTTGTCACGATTACCGCCAATCGGCTGGCGCCTGAGTGGGACAGCTGGCAGTTCCCGCAGCTCCTGGTCCACGACGTCGTGTCCCAGACCAGCGTGCTTGGCGTGCTGGCTGAACGACGTTTGGTGCTGGAAGATCTGCAGGCAACCAACCTGGTATCGCTTAACAACGACGTGCTCGGTACAGCCCTGCCTGCCAGCATTTTTGAGACGGATCCCGGTGCCCCACCGATCCAGTTGTTGGCTACCTTTTATGCTGCCCAGTCGGATTACCAGCTGGCAGCCGATATTGCCTTGCCTGCACGAAGCCTCAATGCCACCGGCAACGTGCTGCTGACGGTGGCTGAATCGGGCCAGTATGCACGCGGTGGCCTGGTTCTACTGCCTGACGTGGAGGATGTTTTTCAGTTTCAGTTCTCGATTCCTGACGGTTGGCAGGTGACCGACTTGACCGACCAGGATGGCACGATCCTGCAGCGCGACGAAACCAGCCGCGACGGCGAAAGACGGATGCGAGTCAAGCTGACGAACAGTATTCCTGCCGGCTCAAGTCGCGAGATCTACTTTGTAGCCCGCCATGTCCCCTCCGGCTGGCTCGGCAACTGGGAAAGCCAGACCATTCAATTCCCGCGCTTTCGCGTGCTGGGGACCGATCGGCAGATTGGCGCGATCGCTGTTCACGTGCAAGACGACCTGGAAGTCCGGCCAGCTGAGGTGACAGGGCTGACGGCGCTTGGCAATCGTGAGAAGGGTGATTTCGGTCTGGCCGAGCTCGACACGCGAATGGCTTACTATTTCGATACCACCGATTATGCCCTCTCGCTTGATGTGACCCGTACGGACGCCCTTGTGACGGCTCGCTCGCAGTCGTTTTTCAAGGTCAGCGAGGGCGCGATTGAAACAAATTATGAGCTGACGTTCGACATCCAGAAATCGAGCCTCGATCGACTTGAGTTCTCCCTGCCGATCGAGACTCCCACGTCGCTGCAGATTTTTGGCCTCGAGGGGTGCAATGTGAAGCAGCAGAGCAGTCGCGATCAAGATGGACGTCGTTACTGGACCGTGCTCTTGCACGATCGAATCCGTGGCCGGGCGACGCTTGGTATCCACACCCAGCTTCCGCTGGGTGATATCGACGCCGGCGATGAACTCGTTCGCCAGTTGCCGATGGTTCGAGCTGAGTCGGTCTCTTACCAGTCGGGTGTGGTCGCGGTGGAGGGCAGCATTGACCTCGACGTGAAGGTCAACTCCGCGGCCCGACAGGTCGACGTGGGCGAGTTGATTTCCCTCAACTACACGGTCGGTAATCGCCTGCTGGGTGGCTACGGTTTTGTCGACAAGGCACCGCTGATCGAACTGAATATTCTCCGGCATCCAGAGCACGATATTCCGGCCGTGATGGTCAGCCAGGCCGAGCTTGTGACTTTCCTTTCAGCCAGCGGCGAGAGCCAGTCGGTGGCCCATTACACGATCAACAGCAAAGTCTCCTATCTGCAAATCGCTTTGCCAGCTGAATCCGAGGCCTGGGCGATTTTTGTCGGTAATCATCCGGTCCGCCCCCAGCAGCGTGGCGACCGAATATTGATCAGCCTGGTCAACAGTGAGTCAGCGGGCTGGAGTGATTTGCGAGTCGTCTACAGTACGCCCGTCGGTAGACTGGGGCTCTCAGGCACCATTCGCGGCCAGGCTCCCAGACTTTATGAAGGCTCCGGCAACAGTGACCAGGAAGTGCGAATTGCCAACCTCGACTGGAAGGTGATACTGCCGGATAACTACCGCGCAACCCGGATCCGGGGATCGCTGGTACGAGTCGACCACCAGCCCAAACAGCTTTCCGATAGCACGAGCATGACCGAGCTGCTCGGCGTGTTGTCGCAGATGACGGATGTCATCCCGCTTGGCAGTTCAAGCCGCGGATATGAGCTGACGAGCTCCGCCAGGCAGGATGGAGTGATGATGCCACAGTCCGCGTCAGACGGCCGGATGATGGATGAACGGTCCGGCTTTGAAAACCAGCTTGCTGATGGTAGAGACGCTGATTTTGTCACGACCGAGGAGATGACGACCGAGGGTGCCATGCCTTCTGACGATCAGCTCCCGCAACCGCCCGCGGCTGCCAGCCCTGGTGAGCCTGCCCAGAACAAACCTGAAGACGAATCGGTAGCGCCCCCCACGTCTCCCGATCCATTCGCAGAACCAGGTGACGCCGAGGGCGGATCGTCCGATTCGCCTGCATCGACCGCCCGCGAGTCTGGAGCGTCGGGCTATGCAGATATGCAGGGTGAGTCGGCAGAGGGTGGCGATAAGTCCAGTAGCGAATACTTGTCGGCCTTTGGGAAGCCTTCAACGAGACTCTGGGGGATGCAGGGAAAACGCAGCCTGATTTTCGATTTCTCTGCTGGTGCTGCTAATGTCAGCCCCGATCGACTCGTGCATTTGACCAGCCTCGGTGAAGGCGGCGAGTGGCAGGTGACGGTCGTTCATCAGCAGCACTCACGCTTGATCGCGGGTT
>CAUZOB010000017.1:0-39251 GCA_963581185.1 Planctomycetota bacterium
AGGCCAGCAAGAGTCTGGCTGGCCAGCCCCTGTCACCCCAGCCTGTCGGCCCAGGCGACGATCCACTGGATCGCCTGTTGACGGTGCTGCTGCTCGCTCCAGCCTGACTTGAGACGTGGCTTAAAGCCATGATCGCCATCGGCCAGCCAGCGAACCTGGAAGTGCGATGGCAAGCTATAGGATTCAACGTCCTCCCGATTGCCCAGCGGATCACGATCTCCCTGCACAATCAGCACCGATTTACGAATTGCAGTGAGGTGTTCCACTCGTTGCTTCTCTGGCTTGCCAGCCGGGTGGAAGGGGTAGCCAAGACAGAGCAACCCGGCAGCGGTTGATTCTTCGAACAGCAGGCTGGCCATCCGGCCACCCATCGACTTGCCGCCAATAATCAATCGCTGGTTGACCTTCAACTTTACCTGGTCCAAGACCAGCTGCCAGCATTCCAGCAAGCGGGGCTGGCGATCAGGGGGCCGTCGTCGCTGTTCCTCGGTTGCCCGCTGCATGTAAGGAAAGTCGAAGAGTCCCACGCGGCAGCCTGCGGTTGCCAGTCCAGCAGCCATTGACTGCATGAAGTCACTCTGGCAGCCAGCACCTGCTCCATGGGCTAGCAGCAGCAGGGACGCGGCAGTAGGGGGTCCGTGAAACTCGAGCGCAACGTCGCTCATTCTTCCTTTTTCACACCCGGGGCCGCCAGGAAAGTGACCACTGCGGCACCATCCTCGGTATTCCAGACGCGGACCTCGCCATCAAAACCGCCGCTTGCCAGTCGCTTGCTGCCATCGTGATAGCTGGCAACCAGGGCCCAGTCGGAATGCCCTTCGTACTTACGAACTTCTTTCTGGTCCTCGGCCAAGTACTGCCGAACCGACTTATCCGCGCTGGTCGCAAAAAAGAACTCAGCGCCACGGGCCAGCTTGTAGACTTCGCCACCAAAAGCTATTTCGGCGCCTTTTTTCCCGTCCTCGACTTTCCAGCGATGGACCTTGTTATCGCCGCCACCGGAAAAGACTTCCTCCCCCTTGGGATGAAAGGTAACTCCTTTGACCGCCTGACCATGACCGGCGTAGGTCACGACCAGTTCACCGTTGCTGGCGTCGAAAACCTTGGAGGTCTTATCACGGCTGGCCGATGCCAGACGGGTACCGTCGTGGTTCCAGGCAATGGCCATGACCCAGTCCGAATGGCTGGTGATAGTCAATTGCAGGTCGCCGGAGGCAACCTCGTAGACTCGGATAACACCGTCGGCCGAGGCGACCGCCAGGCGGTCCCCTGCCGGGTTAAAGTTCACGTCCAGCACGACATCGGAGGTTGTTCCCAGCACCAGCTTTAATTCCCCTGAGGTGGGATCAAAGATCCGGGTTTCACCCAGTCGACCTGGTGCACCACAGCCGACAGCCAGCAGGCTGCCATCCGGGCTGAATGAGAGGGCATAGGTCCGCTGGCCAACATTCTTGATCCGCCGCAGCAGGCTACCGTCAGCAGGACTCCAGACCGTCAGCTCATGATAGCCACCGACGACCAACTGCTCACCATCCGGTGTGAATGCCAGGGCGGTGACCGGAACGGCCCGCGGATAAACCTCGGGAGGATCCGGATGTGTGGGAGCAGGGATGATGCTGGCAAGCGGGGCCTTGGGGTCCTCGGCATCATACTTGGCACCTTCGGCGATCCACTGTTTGATCAGCGCAACATGCTCGGCCGGCATCGGATCGCCTTCCAGTGGCATCCGCTCACTCTCTTCGTCCGACGCAATCCGCCGCAACAGTTCACTTTGATCCACCTCTCCTGCAGTCAGCGCGACTTCACCGGAATCACCAGCCAGCGACAGTCGTTCGAAGCTATCAACGCGATAGCCCCCCTCGGCCTTCTTCGGACCGTGACAGGCCAGGCAATTGTTGATCAGCAGCGGTGCAACCTGTTCACGAAAACTGACTGCGTCCTCCTGGCCGATAACCGTGCTTGCCAGCAGCAGCGGCAGGGCGAGGGCAAGTGAGCGGTAGGTGAGGTGCATTCTGCTCATGACATTGTCCTTGCGGCCGATGACCCAGCGCCAGTGCTGAAAGAGGAACTCATTGGTGTTAATGATGGCCCAGCGCTAGTGCTGGAAGAGGAACTCATTGGTATTAATGATGGCCCAGCAGATATCCTCAAAGGCCATGATCCGGTCCTCCTTGGACTTGATGTGGTTCATGCTGGCTTCCATTTCCTTATCCGTCGGATGACGGCAGACGGCGGCCAGGTAGAGTTCCCTGATAATCTCCTCGTCTGACTTTTCTTCCTTCAGCATACGGCGGAATCGATTGTTTTCATCCCGCAGCTTGTTGTAGACCAGCGGGCCATTGAAGAACTGGATCGCCATACCGAGATTGGATTCACTCGTCCGCTCACAGGCACAGACGGTCTGTCGCTCGGGCTGGCCGAAGATCTTAAGGAAGTCGTTCTTGACGAGATCGGGTGCTGGCAACTGCGTCGCCCGCGTGCCTGCCGGCAAGGGACCAAACGTCTCTGGCAACCCGGTCACATGGCAGATCGCATCCAGCAACTGCTCAGCCGAGAGCATGCGTGGCTGGAAGTGAGAGAAGCAGCGACTATCGGTTTCATTGAAATCATTGGGACGGAAACTCGCCTGGTAGGTTCGGCTATTGAGCATCGTCCGCAGGATATGCTTTCGATCGAAACCGCTTTCGGAGAAATCGCTGGCCAATGCAGTCAGCAGGGCTGCGTTGCTGGGTGGGTTGGTATCACGGAAGTCATCTGAAGGATCCACAATGCCCTGCCCAAACAACTGGCTCCACATACGGTTGACCTCGATAGTTCCGAAGTACCGGTTATCCTTGCGAGTCAGCCAGTCGACGAAGGTCACGCGGCGATCAAACTCATCGGGTTGCTCGACATCACCCTGTTCGGGTAGCCAGGGTTTCATTTCCAGGCCGGTGCGGGGCTGAGTTACTTCGCCGGAGGAGGCGACCCAGATAAACAACTCATCGGCGCGGCGCGTCTTCTTCCGCTGGATGCGATTGAAGAATGCTGCCATGCCGTAATAGTTATCCTGTGTCCACCGCTCGAAGGGGTGATTGTGACACTTGGCACATTGCAAACGAGCTCCCAGGAAGACCTGGGAGACTGTCTCCACACAGTCATTCATATCACCGGCCGTGCGATAGAAGTTCGCCGCCGGGTTATTCATCGTACTGCCGGTGGATGCCAGCAACTCACGAGCGAACTCGTCGTAGGGCATGTTGTCACGGAAAGAGGTTTCCAGCCAGCGGTAATACTTGTAGACGCCATCGCCGCCAACCTGGCTGCTGGTCAACCGTAACAGGTCACCCCACTTGAGCGCCCAGAACTTTGCGTACTCGGGTCGGTCCAGCAGTTGATTGATCAACAGAGCTCGCTTGTCGCCAGCCGTATTAGCCGCAAACTGGCTGACCTCGTCCACGGTCGGCAGGATACCGATCACGTCGAGGTAGACGCGGCGGATAAACTCGTCATCCGAACAGGCTTCCGAGGGGAGATACTTGAGTTGCTGCAGCTTCTCGTCGACCAGTTCGTCGACATAGTTGTTTTGAGGAATCTGCTGCCAGGCGTAACCTTCCACGTCGGTCACAAAGGTGATAAACGTCGACTCGATGAACTCCAGGTAACGCACCACGATGGCAACTTCACCGCGATCATATCCTTCCACTCGGCCGTTCACATTGGCCGAAGCAACTTCCTCGTTGGAACTGGAATAGACCGCCAGTTCGGTAATGTCACGGATGGCACCATCGTCGAAGTGGGCCAGCACACAGAGTTGCTGGAAGTGTGCCGGCTGTTCCAGGACGCGACCCGCTGGCGGGTAGATTTCGATCTTGAGGCAGCGGGAACGCTCCGGATCGTCCAGCTTGCAGCCTTCACCGATCCAGCGGCTGAGAATGTCATAAGCCGGATCCGATGTCTTCAGCTGACGTCCGCCACCATGTGGCGATTTCATAGTCGGCTTGAGCAGCAGCAGGCTGTTCTCGGGTTCCAGCACGTTAGCCCGGCGACCGTAGTCCTCACGGATCAGAGTGAGTTGATCCAGTGGCGGGTCGAAGGCTCGCAGCGAGAGTCGGAAACCTCCCTTGCCGCTAGGCGAGCCGTGACAGGCACCTGCATTACAGCCCTGCTTGCTGAGTGCCACCAGCGTCTCGTATTGAAAGGAGACTGGTTCAGGCTGACCCTGGCCAGAGACCGTGATGATCGATTCGACTTTTTTCCCACCCACTGCAACCTTGATCGTCGCCTCACCGTCGCCACGTGGGTAGACCACCGAACCGACCGTCTCGGCAATCTCCGGGCTGGCAGCGATATATTTCGCCACCGAGGTTACATCCTGGGAGATCCCGTTCTTGTAATAAGCGGTAACCACCAGCTGGATTTTCTGGCGAACGCCAGTCAGCGCAAACTCGGTCGGAAAGACTTCAATTCGTTCCGGCTTGCCAACTTCAATTTCACCTTTCTCCTTGGCGGAGAGGGGAGTCGCAACAAGCAGCATCAGCAACGAGAGGATCGTGGCACGCATGGTTAAGACCTTCATCATGATTATCAACTCCAGCTTCCCGAAAGCAATTTGTGGTGGTTAGGGTTGTTTAACTTCAATCTTGGTCGCAGCACTGGCAATCGTAACATCCTTGCCAGCAAATGTTGACTTGGCCTGAATCGTCAGCTCTTCAAAGACCGCGATGGCGGCATCTGCGGCAGCCGACAATTCGACTTCGATCTCGTTCTTGTCCTTGGGGATCGTGATCGATTCATCACCGCTCACTCCCGGCGGCAACTTGGTCCAGGTCAGTACGACATCCTGGGCTTCGGAGCCCGCCAATCGAGTTACCTGGATTTTGACTTTCTGTTTCTGCCCAGCCAGCAGGGCGTCGACCGGTGTGACGGTGACTGTCAGCGGTTCGGAGACCTTGATGACAACATCACGCATCAACGTCTGTCCTTTGCCAGCCATGTCGCCAAAACATTCCATCCGGAATGCCAGGTCACCAAGCGGTGCATCGGCTGGCCCTTTAATCGTCACGGTGTAGGCTTCCTTGTCCGCCTTCAGGCTGGCTGAAAAACCCTCGGGCAAGCCGCGGAAGAAGACATTCACTGCACCGGTGAATTCCTTCTGTTTTCGTTCCAGCGTCAGCGGCCAGTTGATTTCTCCAACCTGGCGGGGAAACATCACCGCTTCGGTGGGCGCCTTGAAATCATAAAATGGTTCCAGCGGCGTTGAGCTGGCGACACTCAGCAAGCCGTCGTACCAGGCTGGCGGATAGAGCATCGCTGGCAGCGTGGTACGCAACCAGCCCTCGCTGTTCATCACCACGGTCTGCGGCTGACCATCGACTGTCGCTGTACCGACAACTCGCAAGAATCGCAGCTCCCCTTCTTCGAGCCCTGCGGGGATCACCACGATTGGCCGTGCTTCCTTGGCACCCGCCGCGATCTCAGCGTTCCAGATCTGGGCTCCCTCGATGGCTGGCTGCAGTGAGATCGTGATCGGCCCATCGTATCCAACGCGGCCCACGGTGATCGGGAAAGCAAAAGCACCGTTGCCCATACCAACCGTGAACTGGTTAATTGTCGCCTTGTCGTTCTTGAGGCTCAGCGAGAATGAGTTGCCGAGCGTGGCTGAGACGCGATAGACATAGTTTGGGCCGCCACGACGCAGCAGGTCGCTGACCACCAACTGGTAATTGGCGTCGGCCGGAATCGAGTACCGCAGGGATAACTCATCCGCGTCGCTAACACTGGTTGCAGCCAGTTGCTTACCGTCTGCATCCAGCAGCTTGAGTTGAACATAGGCCGCTGAGCCCAGGCTGCGGGTCAGCGACTGGAAGTTGAGGACCTGGCCCTGCTTACCGGCGAAGAGGTAATAGTCCTCGTCACCAGCGGCCTGCAATCCGCCACTGACAGCACCGGGGAACGTCGCTGCCGTGGCCTGCCCCGTCTCGTTGTTTGGTTCTGATTCCAATTGCTCTGTCAGCGAATCGACTGCAGCAACTGTCATGGCCGAGGACGTTCCGCCTGGCAGGCGGGCTCCAACAGCCAGGCGATGGCCGGCGAAATCAGCCGCCACAGTCAGCTGCTGCGACTCAGTCGACTCCTCATCCTCGCCAATAAATGCCAGCTCTATCGAACCGCCAAGCTGAATTCCCAGCGGGAAGGGAGCGGTCACGATGGGAAAATCGCCGACTCGCAGTCGGTATCGCAAGCCACCCTGGAACTTGTTGTCGGCAACCTCGACGACATATCGCCCGGCAGCCTTGCAGACATGGGAGAGGCGGCAATCTGCACCCAGTCCTTCCACGTCGTCAACCGCGGCAACCTCGAGGCCATTTGGATCAATCAGGCGAATCACCGGGTCCATCGCTGAGCCCAGTCGACTGGCAAGTACTTCCACCGCCACACGCTGTCCCTCGCCGGCCTGGAAACAGAAATAGTCACGAGTGGAACCATCAATAGTCCCCTCGACTCCGGCAGGCAGGCTTAATTCCTGAGCCCCGTCCGGCGCGTGATTATCGCCGCTCTCTGCGACCGCCACCGCATCGTCAATCGTGAACATATGGATCCCGGATGCAGCAACCTTGTTGCCGACCGCAATACCGACGACACCCACGGCAACACCCTCGGCGGGCGTGATCTTGCACTTGATGGCATCATTCTTTTTGGCTTCTTCCTCGTTTGCCGGTGGCACAATTTCAACAGTGGCTGGAAAACTGGTCCAGATCTGCAGTGGCCTGTCCAGCTTGGCACCCTGAATTGTGACCTCGGTGGTCGTGCCAGGAGCAATCGAGCCGGGCGAAAGTCCCGAGATCGAAGGCTGGGCGTTCGCTGTGGCAGCCAGCTGGCCAAGGAGCAGGACGACGGCGGCTACAAAGCTCGTGCGATTCATCGATGAATTCCTTCGGCGGCAGCAAAAGCCTGGTGGGAACAATCATTGTGGACGATGCGACAGGCAGCGTCAATCAAATGAAGCGGACCGTTAACAAGCTTGGCCTGGCAGCCGATTCATTACCTGGCTGGTTTGAGAGCCAGCACGCCGATCAACATCACGATTAACCCCAGTCCAACCACGCACATTCCGATCCTCGCTTTCGACCTGTGAAGCGCCGCCGTCTCCTGATCGAGCATGTATTTGGGCTTTTCCTGGTCGCCAATGCCCATCTGCTGGAGCATTTTCCAGGCCTCGTAGGCGCCGAAGGGAGTCAGTGCATCAATCGTCTGATCGCCAAAACTCTTGTCCTGCGCTGCCTGGTCTCCCAGGTCCAAACTACTGATCGCAATGTACTGGGATGCGATATAACCGCCTGCGCCACACATCATCATGACGCCCAGGGCAAACACGCCTCCCTGCACGGGAGACCAGCGGCGGCGGCCAGGGCTTGCTGCAGCCAGCCCGGAGTCCTGCCCGGCTACTGGCAGTTGCCGGATATCTCGCATTGTGCCGACATCCAGCACGGCACCACATTCACAGCTCACGAAACGACCCGCGTCCTTGGTTTCCAGTGGAATAGTCCGCTCGCAGTCGCTGCAGGAAAGCAGGTAAGTCATGGCGGGTTGTGGCCTCCATCGGACCGGTCCAGGTCAAACGGCATCGTATCTTCTACGGAGCGGCGGAGCCGCGGTTCGCCCACCAGGGCAAACTGATACCGCCATCAACAAGCAGGGTTGCGCCAGTCATGTACTCGTGGCGAGGGTCACAGAGGAAGACGATTGCCTCGGCGATTTCCTCTGGAGTTCCCATTCGTCCCAGGGGAATCCGTGGACCTGCCTGCTCAAGCGTTTCCTCGCTGGCAAACTTACGCTCTCCGGGAGTATCAATCCATCCCGGTTGGATCACGTTGATGCGAATTTTGTGCTCGGCGACCTCGATTGCAGCCGTCCGGGCCATGTGTTCCAGGGCCGCCTTGGACATGTTGTATGCCATCGCCCCGGGGGCCGGAATAAAGGCATGGGGTGAGCTGACCAGTGTTACCACACCCCGATCCTGCTGCTTGATATACTGCTGGGTGGCAGCTCGCATCAAGTAAAAAGCGCCCCACAGGGTAACGTCCACCGTGCGGCGAAAACCCTCCATGTTGGCCTCAAAATACAGCTCCCGATCGCTGTAGGCTGCGTTACTGACCGCGATATCCAGTCGCCCGAACTCGTCGACCGCTGCCTGCACCAGCTGCTCCACAGCCGCCTGGTCTGAGACGTCCGCCTGGACAGCAATTGCCTGGCTCCCCAGTTCAGTAATCTCGTCCACGACCTGCTGCGCTTCATCAGCGTGAGAACGGTAATTGACGACTACCCGTGCGCCGGATCGAGCAAGTGCAAGGGCTGTGGACCGGCCAATCCCCAGGCTGGCACCGCTCACAACTGCCACCTGATCTGTCATGTCAGCTCTGTTGGACATCGGCACAAGCACCCCATATTGATCGAACCAGACCGCCCTGCTCGCCAAACCGGTCGAGCTTCGTATGCTACTCCGCAGGCGGGAACGTCACAAGCAAGCGAGTTGGCACGGATAACAACAACTCCAGACCGTTCCTCTCCAGTCCGCACGCCAAAGCGTCCGCTGTGAAAGCTTAGCGACTGGGTGAACAAATCCGAGCCAATTCAGGCGATTATCACCAAATTACACACTAGACCGGCGCGATCGGCGAGCTAGAATGAAGTGACTCGCAAGTGAAAGCCGAGTGTGGCCGGGTGGATTCCTGGCCATGGCTGTCACACGAATGTACTCACGTTCATGGAGGACGTGGGCCGGCGGGGAAAGCTGATCCGGTTGAGTGATCGTGGCAGCACGATTCGGTTTTCCGGTTTGAAGATAAATTCCCGACGGTAACCTGGCACACCTGTAACAGCTGCATCACCAAACAGCTCAACAGCGTCGAAAACCAGTACTTACAAAAGCGTGAAACTCGTGAGCAGGAGAAAGTTTGGGTGCTACAATTGCGTGCTCGCTGCAAGCCACAGGCGAAACGCCTTGCTTGCAGGACAGGGCTTCTTGCCCCGGCATCCCGCCATGGCTCATCATGAATCCAGTTCTATTCACTGGAGCTGGAGTGAGTCATACCAACCCCCCGGTTAACGACACCCACCCCTAATCGACCAGGCATTACAGACGATTCCGGCGAAAAAGCGTAGCGAACGGCTTGGTCCAGCAGCGTCACGATCCAGTGACAGCCAGCAACCAGCCAACGAGTGCCTGGCCGTAAGAGACACGCGACTCTGACAGGAGAGATGACCCTTGTACGATACATTGCTTGATGATTTTGAAGACGACGGTCAGCCGCAGGCCACAAGCCAGGACGAGCCGGGTCGGGCTGCCTCGAGCAGCGACGACGACGCGTCCTCTGGTGAGGAATCCACAGCAACGACGGATAACAAGACTGCCACGGCAGTTGTTCCCGATCAGCAGCCGGAAGAGAAGCCGGAAGAAGTTGTTGCTGCTGTCGTGGATACCAATGAGTCGTGGTCGGATGACCCGGTCCGCATGTACTTGACCCAGATGGGCGAGATCCCGCTGCTCACGCGAATCGAGGAGATTCGCCTGGCCAAGGAGATCGAGGAAACTCGCCGACGGTTCCGAGCTCGCTTGCTGGAATGCGACTATGTCTTCCAGGCAGCCTTTAAGGTGATCAAGCGAGTCCATCATGGTGAACTGCCGTTTGATCGCACGGTGCAAGTGTCGGTCACCGACCGGCTGGAAAAGGAACAGATCCTGGGCCGCTTGCCACATAACCTGGACACACTGCAAACGCTGCTGAAAAGAAATCGTCGTGATTACCGAATCGCAGTCAGCAAGAACCAATCCAAGAACAAGCGCCAGGAAGCTTGGGCCTCGCTCGCTCGACGGCGACGCCGTGCTGTACGTTTGATCGAAGAACTGGGACTACGAACCCATCGGATCGAGCCGATGATTCGCACGCTGGAAGACTTCAGCCGCCGGCTGGATGAACTCCAGGTGCAGATTCGCAGCACGCGAGCCAATCGTCGCACTGCAGATGAGCGTCAGGCGCTGACCGATGAATTTCGCAGCATCCTGATCGCCACCCAGGAAACACCGACCAGCCTGCGAAATCGCGTGGACCAGTTGCGTGATGTCTACTCCGATTACCAGCAGGCCAAGCGGGAGTTGTCCGAAGGTAACCTGCGGCTGGTCGTTTCGATCGCCAAGAAGTACCGTAATCGCGGGCTCAGTTTCCTCGACCTGATCCAGGAAGGAAATGCTGGCTTGATGCGAGCGGTCGACAAGTTCGAATACCGCCGCGGCTTCAAGTTCTGCACCTACGCCACCTGGTGGATTCGCCAGGCGATCACGCGAGCCGTGGCAGACCAGAGCCGTACCATTCGCATCCCCGTGCATATGGTGGAGACGATGTCGCGAGTGCGAAATGTATCTCGCCAGCTGCTCCAGGAACTTGGTCGCGAACCGACGCTTGAGGAAACCGCCCGTCGCGCCCAGACGACTGTCGACGAAGCACGCCGTGTGCTGGCCATGAGTCGCTATCCCATCAGCCTGGACCGTCCGGTTGGAAATAGTGAAGACAGCCAGTTTGGCGACCTGCTGCCAGATGCCTCCGCCGAGAGCCCCGCGACCGGCGCCGCACAGGAAATGCTGCGTGGCCGAATCAATGCTGTACTCAAGACACTCAGCTACCGGGAGCGAGAGATTATCAAGCTCCGCTATGGCCTGGGAGATGGTTACAGCTACACGCTGGAAGAAGTGGGACATATCTTCAAGGTGACCCGCGAGCGAATTCGGCAGATTGAGGCCAAGGCTGTCCGCAAGCTGCAACAGCCCAGCCGCAGCCAGGACCTCGTCGGCTTTCTCGACTAGCATCGCGGCGGAAGACGGTGGCCAGTGGTTATGATCTACTTGTAACCGTGAACCCACGAACTCGATCCGCCCCTGGCGGACTTCCCCATGGATGTCGACCTGCTCGTTAAATTCCTCGACCAACCTCAGCAGTCCGAGGACTGGCTCCGTTCCATTGGTATACGCAATCAACGCGCCGCCCACACGGCACTCGCTCGGATCGTCCAGTCCGGCCTGACACTCGACCTGGCCGCGCTGATGTGCCAGCAGCTGGAGCAGATTCTGCCGACAACCGGTAACGCCGACCAGGCGATCGCCAACCTCGAACGGTTTGTTTCTGCCAGCCGCAATCCGCTCGCTCTGGGAACCTTCTGGCAGCGCGATCCGGGAGCCCTGCAGACGTTACTGGAGATATTCGCCGCCAGCCAGCACTTTTCAAACCTCTTGCTGGAAAACCCCGAGAGCCTCGACCTGCTGCGGATGACCGGCGGTGAACCGACCCCGCTGCACCTGCTGGTCGATGAATTCATCAGCGAGGTGGCTGCCCTCACCGATGACAACGATGCGCTGGTAGCCCTCGGCCGCTTGATCAGCCGGGAACGCTTACGAATCGCCTACGGGGATATCGTGCAACACCAGCCGATGGAAGTTGTCACGGCCCAGATCTCCGAACTGGTCGGTGCCATTGCCGAGGCGGTCCTGGCAATTGCCCGGCGGCGATTGGAACAGCGCCGCGGCAGCCCCCGCCTGGCTGATGGAACTCCCGCTGAATTCGCCATCCTGGCACTCGGCCCATTGGGTGGCAATGAATTGAGTTATTCCAGCGATATTGACCTGATGTTCGTCTGCCAGGCCAGCGGACGGACCGATGGCAGCCGGCCGATGGACAACAGCGAGTTCTTTCAGCGACTGAGTGAGAATTTCATTCAGCTGCTGAATGACGTACTGCCACACGAGGGCAGCTTTCAGCCTCGCTTGAGAATGCGGGCCGGTCGCCAACAGGATGTGGTCGCGCTGGATGCCGACGAGGCACTACGCCATTACGACCAGGCGGGTCGGACCTGGGAACGCCAGGAAATGGTCAAGGCTCGACCGCTGGCTGGAGATCGCCGACTGGCAAAATATTTTGTCGAGGCGGCTCGGCCCTGGATCTACCGCCGCTATTTGACGCCCACCGATATCGGCGGCATCAAGGCACTCAAGCGACGGCTGATACGACGACTTGGACAGGCTGGCACGGGGCAACTTGATGTTCGCAGCGGACAGGGTGGGATCAACGATATTGAACACGTGATTCAATTCCTGCAACTGCTCAACGGCGGCGACTCGCTCAACGTCCGCTCGACCAATACCCTCGAGGCAATCGACCAGCTCACCTCGTCGGGCTGTCTGACCGAGCAGGAGCAGGTGGCCCTGCGCGACAGCTATCTCTCCTTGCGCCGCATCGAACACTTCCTGCAAATACTCTTCGACCCGCTGCTGGAGACGATTCCCAATGATGATGAGCGACTTCAGCGACTCGCCCAAAAGCTCGGCTATGCCAAGACAGAATCCAGCGACGACCTGCGTCGCACGTTTAAGCAGCGGCAGCAGGTAAGTACGGATATCCTCACGCAACTGCTGGCCGATACCCTGGGCGAGGATCATGCCCTGCCCGAAGCTGACCTGCTATACGATCCCTGGCCAAACCCAGACCTGGTTCAGCAGATTCTCTCCAGGCACAACTTTGAGGATTGCGCCGCAGCACAACGTAACCTGACTGCGCTGGCGACGGAGCCGACTCAGTTTCTTTCAACTCGACGCAGTCGCTTTTACCTGGCAGGGATTGCTGCCCAGCTGCTTGAGGCTATTTCCGAGACGCCCGATCCCGATGCAACGCTCTCCACGCTCAGCCGTGTAAGTGACGCAATTGGGGCCAAGGGAGTGCTCTGGGAATTGTTCAGCTTTAATGCGCCCTCGATGAAGCTCTACGTGCGGATGTGCGCGGCCAGTCCCTACCTGACAGGTATCCTCACCAGCTTTCCGGGCATGATTGACGAATTGCTCGATTCCCTCCTGCTCGAACAATTGCCCACTCGCGAAACCCTCGATCGGACATTGCTGGAATTGACGCGGGGTGAGATTTCCATTGAGTCCGTGGTGCATGGCTTCAAGTCGTCACAGCATCTCGGTGTCGGTGTCCGCGACCTGCTCGGCAAGGATAGCATCCGCACCACGCATGAAGCACTCTCCGATATTACCGAGGTCTGTCTGCACCAGCTGGCGGATGATCAACATCGCCAGCTGGTGCAGCGACATGGCGAACCTCATGGCCCGGATGGAACACCCAGCTCATTCATCATGCTGGCCCTCGGTAAACTTGGTGGGCGGGAACCAAATTATCATAGTGACACCGACCTGGTCTTCCTGTTTGACCAGGATGGAACAACCCGCCATCGCCGCCGCGGTGATGAGACGACCAGTAATGCCCATTTCTATAATGAACTGGCCAAGCGGATTCTGCAGCTTGTCAGCCAGCAAGGTCCGCTCGGCCGATTGCTTGACCTGGATGGCACGCTGCGAGCGACCAGTCCACATGCCCCGCTGGCCATCTCGCTGGACGATTTCGAAAACGAACTTGCCGATGGCGATTTACCACTGGCACAACGGATCCAGTTTTGCAAGGCACGGGCCATTTACGGAAGCCAGCAGGGTCGGCAACGCGCAGACCAGCTGGCTCGACAGGCCGTCCTCTCTGCCAGCTGGCACGATGACTCGGCCCAGCAGATGTACAAACAGCGGACCGAATCCGAACAGACCGCCTCAGTGCGAAATATCAAGCGCGGTCCTGGTGGGAGCATGGATGTGGAAACAGTTGTGCAGATGCTGCAGCTGAAACTGGCTGGCCAGCAGCCCGATATTCTCACGCCCGGTACACTCGATGCCCTGCAGCTGCTCAGGCAACAGGGAGAACTGGCAGAAGATGAGTGCCGTGTGCTGAGCCAGTCCTATGATCTGCTGCGGAGTATTGAGTCCGGCTTGAGATTGATGAACACGACTGCCCGGCACGATCTTCCCCAAGACCAGCAGGGGCTCGCCCAGCTGGCGTTCCTGCTGAAATATGATGATGCACGGCAGCTTGTTGAACAGTGCCAACATTACCGAACCGAAAATCGACGCCTGTTCCGGGAGATTTTCGAGCGGCATTCGGCAATCCCCATCAACGGATGAGGAAAGTCTCCCTGCACGGATAAAAGGACCTCTCCAGGATGTCGGATGTCTTCGATTGTATCGTCGTGGGTGCCGGTGGCGCCGGCCTGGCTGCCGCCTATGCAGCGGCCAGCCGAGGTGCCAGTGTGATCGTGCTGGAACGACGGCCTCAGCCGGGCGGGACCACCGGAATCGCCGTGGGATCCTTCACGGCAGCGGAAACCCGCTGGCAACAGCAGGCAGGTGTCTCCGATTCAGCTGCAGATCATGCCGAGGACCTGGCACTCTTCGCCAAGCCCGATATCGAGGCCCGTAACAATGAACCACTACGCCGCTTCTTCCTGCAACAGGCCGGGACGACGCTGGCTTGGCTGGAACAGGAGCTGGGACTGAGTTATGTCGGGCCCAGCCCCGAGCCGCCAAATCGACAGCCGCGGATGCATAACGTGGTACCCGGTGCCAAAGCCTATATCACCCGCTTCCAACTTGCCCTCCGCCGACTCGGTGTCCCGCTCGTATCCGATGCCGAGGTCTCTGAGTTAAAGCTGCGGGATTGTCGCGTGGAAGGTGTTGTTGTCCGCCAGGGGCAGACCACCAGGACCCTGACGGCACGCAACGGAGTCATCCTGGCGACAGGGGATTATGCCAACAATGGTGAGATGATCGCAGAGCACAAGGGACCGCAGTTCCAGCAGATCGAGGGAATCAATCCTCACGCGCTGGGACTTGGACACCAACTGGCCAGCCAGGCTGGTGCCCAACTGGTCAACATGGATGTCACCTACGGCCCCGAATTGCGATTGATCGCCGGCCACAAGCGTCCCTTTCAGCAGTGGTTGCCAACTCGTGGCGTGCTGGCCACGTTGATGGGATGGCTGGCCGGCCGGATGCCGCGCTGGATGTTGAATCGCTTCATCAAGCGGCTGCTTGTCACCTGGCAGCACCCGGAGGAGAGTCTCTTTCGTGACGGTGCCATCCTGATCAACTCCGATGGCGAACGCTTTGTGAATGAACTCTGCTGGCCCGAACGAGAAATTGCTGTTGCTCGGCAGCCGGGGAAAGTTGCCTACCTGTTGCTGGATGGCCGACTGGCTGAACTCTATTCCGCCTGGCCCAAGTTCATATCGACGGCCCCGGATATCGCCTACGCCTATGTGAAGGATTACCTGAAACTCAGGCCCGATGTGACCGTGCAAGCGGATTCACTGGAGTCACTGATGGCTCGCCGCGGGATCGATCTAGCGACCGTGCAGGCCACACTCCGCTCATTCAACCGCCATCTGGTGGGGTCAGAGCAGGATCCGTTTGAGCATCCGGGTGGCACGGCGCCGCTTGAGAAAGGACCCTGGCTGCTGCTGGGGCCAGTCAAGGCGTACTTCACCACCACCGAGGGTGGAGCGGCTGTTAACGAACAGCTGCAGGTGCTCGATCCAGAGGGCCAGCCTATTGCCGGTCTGTATGCTGCCGGCCAGGTGGGACTGGGCGGCATGATCCTCTGGAGTCATGGGTTGCATATCGCCTGGGCCATGACAAGCGGCAAACTGGCAGGAGAATCGGTGGCCGGGGTTTAGTCCTCATACCGGCTCAGCCTGCCTCGGCGTCTCTGCGGTTCGCTTGTGTTGGAAGCCAGCACAGCTGGATCAGATTTCCAGGTACTCTTCCAGCGCCTCACGCATCACCTGCGGATCCGGTTCGACTCCGGTCCAGATACGAAACCCGATGACTGCCTGATTGACGAGCATGCCGAGGCCATCCAGGACGCGGCAGCCGCGCTGGCTGGCATCCACCAGCAGTCGAGTCTGGGGCGGATTGAAGACCACATCGGCGACCAGCATGTTCTCCTGCAGCGACTTCACATCCAGTGGAACTCGGGCCTCGGCATCCCCCAGGCCGATCGAGGTCGCATTGATGACAATCTCTGTCGCGGGATCCAGCTGGTAGTCCTCGCTGGCGCTACTCGCCAGGCTGGCCGGCACCTGCAAGCGATCATTCAGCAGGTCAACAAGTTCCTGGCCGCGAGATTCCGTCCGGTTGACGATCGTGATCTCAGCAACGCTAGCCAGCCCCAGCTCAACAGAGATCGCCCGTGCTGCGCCGCCGGCGCCAAGAATGACTACTCGCTTACCTTCCGGCTCGACCAGTTCCCTGAGTGACGCGACGAACCCTTTACCGTCCGTGTTTTCGCCAATCAGCTGCCCTGCTCTGGTATTCACACAATTGACTGCGCCCATCAGCTCTGCCGCCTGGCTCAGTCCATCGAGGTACTGGATCACGGCCACCTTGTGAGGGATTGTGAAGTTGCCGCCACGAAAGCCCATCGCCCGCATACCGGCCACAGCGGTGGCAAGTTGTTCTGCTGGAACCTCGAGCGTCAGGTAGCGCCAGTCGAGGCCAGCTGCCTCGAATGCCCGCTCCATGATGAACTGGGTGGGATTTCCGGCTACCGGTTGTCCCATACAACAGACGATGTCCTCGATTGGTTTTTCTGCCATCACTTCTGCCTCGTGCTCGCTGCGGAGTGGCTCATGTAGTGGTATTTTGTGGCAGCCCTGCTCGCTTTGCAACGGGCTGCTGCAGCAGTCGATCGTACGGGACCCATCGTTTTCTCGCGCCGCAGCCAATGGTACGCTAGTGCCCATGGCACATCAGCACTCGCCCCCCGGGCTATTCATTACAGGCACGTCGACCGAGGTAGGTAAGACCTACATCGCTGCCGCAATCGCCGCGCAACTGTATGCCGACGGTCGCCGGGTGGGTGTCTACAAACCTGTCGCCAGCGGATGTCTTCAACAGACGGAGGGATTGCTGGCCGAGGATGCCCTGGCACTGTGGCAGGCGGCAGGCCAGCCCGGTTCGCTGGCAGACGTCTGTCCCCAGTCCTTCCTCGCTCCACTCGCTCCACCACTGGCTGCCGAGGCCATGGGCCAGCAAGTAGATTCAGCTCTGCTGCGTGCAGGAATCACCTGCTGGCAGCAACAGAGCGAGATTATCCTGGTGGAAGGAAGTGGCGGATTGATGTCACCGATCAGCGATACCGACTGTGTCGCCAACCTGGCCAACGATCTCGGTTACCCGCTGCTGATCGTGGCAGCTAACCAGCTGGGTGTCGTCAACCAGGTACTGCAAACCGTGGTAACAGCGCGTACTGTCTGTCCAGACCTCGAGCTGGCAGGGGTCGTCCTGAACCAGGTCAGCCCGGCAGGACTCGACCAAAGCCTGGCTTCGAACTGCGCCTTGATAGAAAAACATTCGCAGTGTGCCGTGCTGGCTGATGTCGGCCTGGATGGCACGCTACCCAGCTCGATCAACTGGTTCGACCTGGCCCGGACACCCTGCTGCCAGGAGGCCCAGGCATGAGTCACGCTGAGCGGGAACGTGCATGCGAGCAGAACCGGCGTGCCTGGGATCAACTTGTGCTTGCCAAGAATCGCTTTACGCGACCAGCTCGGGACAAGGACCTGGTCGCTCCACTCAAGACCGTGGACGGACCCGGCTGGCTGGGAGCCACGATCAAGGGAAAACAGCTGCTCTGCCTGGCTGCCGGCGGGGGCAAACATAGTGTGATCTATGCTGCTGCTGAAGCCGACGTGACCGTGGTGGACCTCAGCCCCGCCATGCTGGAACTGGATCGAGAAGTCGCCGCTGAGCTGGGTTACGACATCCGCACCGTGGAAACCTCGATGGACGACCTCAGTATGTTCGATATCGGCCAGTTCGATATTGTCATCCACCCAGTCAGCAGCTGTTACCTGCCAGACCTGCTGCCAGTCTATCGCCATGTGGCCCGGGTCACGCGGCCCGGCGGAGTCTATGTCAGCCAGCACAAGCAGCCAGCAAGTCTGCAAGCCAGCCTGGAACCGAGTGCCGAAGGGTACCGGATTGAAGAACCCTATTTTCGCGAGGGTCCCTTGCCGCCGGCCGCCGGCAGCCTGGTCAGGGAAGAGGGAACGCTGGAGTACTTGCATCGCTGGGACCAGCTGCTGGGTGATCTCTGCCGCAGCGGCTTTGTGATTGAAGACCTGATCGAACCTGCTCACAACAAGCAGGATGCCGAGCGTGGCAGTTTTGGGCATCGCTCCCAGTTCCTGCCGCCTTACATCCGAATCAAGGCCCGCAGGATCGATAGCCAGCAGGCTGCCGCTGCCTCGGGCTTGATTCTTGAAAGCTAGGAGAAGCTGATGTTTCGAACTGCGATTGTCGCCGCGATACTGCTGATCTCGCTGCCGCTGACCGGAGCCGAGCGGCTTAAGGTCTCGGTCACCAGTACTCTCGATGGAACCAGCCAGCCCTGTTATGTAATTTTGCCGACACGCTATCTACGACGGCCACAACCGCTGCCGCTGCTGGTCTCGCTTCATAGCTGGAGTGCCGGGCTGGAACAGCGGAACAAGCCACTGGAGGCAGAAGCTGAACGACTTGGCTGGATCTACCTGTTTCCTCATTTTCGCGGCCCCAACCAACATCCCGATGCCTGTGGATCGCTCAAGGCCCAGCAGGACATACTTGATGCGCTTGACTGGGCCTGCAAAAAGTACCAGGTCGAGATGCAGAGAATTTACCTGGCAGGTGTCTCGGGTGGTGGCCACATGACGATGCTGATGGCAGGCCGTCATCCTCAGCGCTGGACCGCGGCCAGTGCCTGGGTTGGGATCAGCGACCTGGCTGCCTGGCACAATAAGCACAGCGGCGACCGTTACGGTGCAATGATGCGGGCAAGCTGCGGCGGCGCTCCGGGAAGCAGTCAGAAAGTAGATGCGGAGTACCGCGCACGATCCCCTCTGACCTGGCTCGATCGTTCGCTCCCAGTCCCACTCGATATCGCCGCTGGCGTGCATGATGGACACAGCGGCAGTGTCCCGGTCGCTCACTCCCTGCGGGCCTTCAACATGATTGCCCGTGCTGCCGGCAGCCAGCAGATAACTGCCGGTGAGATGGACCAGATCGGCCGCGAAAACGGTCGGCTGGAACAACCGACCAAGGACGATCGGATCAAGGATGCCTCCTTCGGGCGGAAGATCTACCTGCGTCGCCATGCTGGCCGCTCGCGGGTGACCATTTTCGAAGGTGGCCACGAGGGTAACGCGCGGGCAACCACCGCCTGGCTGGAACAGTTCCACAAGGCGCCGGCCAGTCAACCTTCCCCAAAACAGTAACTTTACTCCGCTCCGACAGGCACTGGTATGTCAACCAAGAAGAGAATCCTGGTGATCGGCACCGGTTCGATTGGCGAACGCCACACTCGTTGTTTCCTCGAGACGGGCCGGGCCGATGTGGAAATCTGCGAACTGGATCATGAAGTACGGAAAAGGGTGGCTGCCAGGTATCAGGTGGAGTCGCACATTTCACTGGATCGGGCCCTCGAGAACCCCCCTGATGCCGCAGTGATTTGTACCCCAGCCCAGCTGCATATCCCCATGGCCCGGCAACTGGTTCTGGCTGGCTGCCACCTGCTGGTGGAAAAACCACTGAGCACTTCGCTGGACGGAGTGGACCAGCTGAGCTGGGAAGTTGAACAATCCCAGCGAGTGCTCGCTGTGGCCTACGTGATGCGGCAGCATCCGCTGGCGCAGGAGATCAAGCAGGCAGTCGATTCGGGGCGTTTTGGGAAACCGCTGCAGCTCGTTTACCAGGGTGGGCAGCATTTTCCCAGCTACCGGCCCGCCTTCCGTGAAACCTATTATCGCCAGCGACAGACCGGCGGCGGAGCAATCCAGGACGCACTCACCCACGCAATAAACTACGCCCAATGGCTGCTGGGACCACTCAGCCGGGTAGCCGCGGATTGTGATCGACTGGTCCTGGATGGCGTCGAGGTGGAGGACACCGTGCACGTCATCGGTCGTCATCACGAGGTCATGAGCAGCTTCACTCTTAACCAGCACCAGGCTGCCAATGAATCCACGCTTCAGCTGATCTGCGAGCAGGGTATTATCCGATATGAGCTGAGTAAGCAACGCTGGCTCAGCATGGCGACACCCGATGCCGGCTGGACTGTCGAGGGTCAACAGGTGCTGGAGCGGGATGGCCTGTTTGTCCGCCAGGCCGAGATGCTACTGGATGTGATGGAGGGTAAGCGGGAGGTACTCTGTACTCTCACCGAGGGCATTGCCACACTGCAAGCTAACCTGGCCATCCTGGCCGCCGCTGATTCCGGTAGCTGGCAGCCGGTCCCGGACACAGCCATACCGCCATTGGAATCCTGAATTCACCAGCTGACTACCAGGAGTATTACGATGCCTGCTGAACGCCATGTGAGTGAGCTGTTTGACTTGACCGGCAAGACAGTCCTGGTGACTGGAGCCGGTGGATACCTCGGTACTGCCATGACACGCGCCCTGGTTGAGGCGGGAGCCACGCTTGTCACCACCAGTCGGCAGCTGGAGCGAGCCGAGCAGGTGGCAGGTGAGTTGGCCGAGATCGGCGGCAGCCATTTTGGGGTTCAGCTAGACCATATGGATGCCGATTCGATTGAACGTGGTTTTGAGCGGGCAGTCGCGTTGGCCGGACAGGTCGATATTGTCATCAATAACGGCAACGAGGGGTCCGGTGGCGACTGGACCACCGTCAGCGATGAACAGTTCAACCGCACAATGCAAAATGCAACCGGCTTCTTCCTGCTGTCACGCCACCTGCGCGAACATGTCGTCCAGCGGGGCGTGCCAGGCAACGTGATCCTGATCGGATCGATGTACGGCCTGGTCAGTTCCTATCCGGATGCCTACGAGGGAATCTGTGCTGCCAGCCCAGTCAGCTACCATGCCCTCAAGGGAGGGATTATCCACATGACACGGCACCTGGCCAGCTACTGGGCGGCCGACGATATTCGCGTCAATTGCCTCAGCCCGGGTCCCTTTCCAAATCCAGACACCGCTCCCCAGGCGATGGTTGATCGTCTCTGTGAGAAACTGCCGATGAAAAGGATGGGCGTCAATCACGAACTGAAGGGAGCCATCGTGTTCCTGGCCAGTGATGCAAGTAGTTACATGACCGGCCAGAATATGGTCATCGACGGTGGCTGGACCGCCTGGTAAGAACCCCGCTTTGAGAACCTGTGGCGATGAACAGTAGCCTGTCGTATCGCGAGGAATCGGCCCGGCCTTTGACCAGCCTGGCTTTTATTGCACCCATGCTGGTGGCCTACGAGACTGGCATCTTCCTGTTTGGAGCCGATGCACTTCGTAACGGAGCCGATGCCTGGTTGCGAACCCTGCTACTGCAACTTGGCTTCGGCCAGTACTTCCTGCTGCCGCTGCTGACCTGTGGCATCCTGCTTGGCTGGCACCATGTCAGCCGAGCCAGGTGGAATATCCACGGTCGACATGTGGGCCGGATGTGGATTGAGTCGCTTGTATTCGGAGCGATATTGATTGGCATCGCCCAGTTGTTGGGATTTCTCTTCTCCGGATCGCTGCTGCGGGCAAGGCTGGCTGTCGACAACATGCCAGCCACCGTCTGCGGCTATTTTGGTGCGGGGATTTATGAAGAAGTCCTGTTTCGACTGTTGCTGCTGCCCGCCATCGCCGGCCTGCTGAAATGGTTCGGCTGTAGCAAGCGGACCTGTATCAGCTGGGCTGTAGTCCTCAGCAGCCTGGCTTTTTCAGCAGCTCACTATCAGCTGATCTCCTCTGCTGGCGACACCTTTGAATACTACAGCTTTACCTTCCGGCTACTGGCCGGGTTTTTCTTTGCCCTGCTGTTCCTCAAGCGAGGTTTTGGAATCGCCGCCGGCAGCCATGCCATGTACGACATCTGCACACTTGCCTGGTAACCCGTCTGATGGCTGATCGAGGCGCTGTCAGCGGGCTGACAAGTGGTCTTTGTGGGCGCGCTTCAAGGCGTTTATAATGTGCTCTGAGATTGCCGATTCAACTGCTCTGCTGGGAATATTCAGCCAACGTGTTAACCGTCCGACCCAAGGTTGCAGAACTTGCTTTTCAGCTCTATGGGAGAGCTTTGCACCCCGAGCTGTTTCAGATTTACAAGCAGCAGCGGATCGAGCGGGGTGACTGGAAAGTTCACGTCCAGATCACTGCCGCCGGACATCTGGTCAACTGGCGATACAAGGGCCTGACATTGACCGAGGTGGCCTGTTCGGCTCAGCATCCCCTGCCCCAGCGACGACGGTTGTTCTCTCATCCGCTCAAGGGGGAGTGTGATGATTCTGTGGAGTGCCGTGGTGGTGTGAATTACCAGACGACATTCCAATTGGAACAGGTGCCGGCCGACGTGTTCTGGACCTTCCAGCAGGAATTGACAGCGGATGGCCAGAAACGTGGCATCCTCTATACGTTTGATTCGAGCGGCCGGATGGCGATGGGTGCACTCAGCTATATCCACGTGGAAACGCGTTCACGCAGCGTGCTGGTCCAGGCATTTCATACCTTTCCCGATGACCAGGCCATTGTCAAAACTCAGTCGCTGGTCGAAATCGGTACCAAGCGCTAGTCGAGCGGTCCCCACCGACCCTCCGCCTGCCTACTTGCTGGAATCTTCCAGTGCCTGTTGGAAGACCTTCAGCATCCGCTGCATGGTCTGCGAGGAGGGGTCGCCAGCGACGGCCTTCAGCTGAGTCTCGACCGCTTTCTGAAATTCGCCAGCGGCGTAATAGCAATGGCCGAGCGTGTCGAGATAGCCTGCTGAATCGGGACGTAATTCCAGTGAGCGCAGGCTGGATTGAATAGCCGCCTGGAAGTCCCCCTCGGTGTTACTCACCATCCAGGCCAGCTGGTTGTGGGCAGTGGCCAGCTTGCGGCGGGCCGTTTCCTTTTCCGCCGAATCACCGCTGATACGAAAAGTGTTGTCGTAAACGGTGATCTGTTGCCGGTAATGCGCGCTGGCATCCTTGACCAGTTGGGTAACTCGACTGGTCCAGGCCGGATCAGCTGGCTTGAATCGATACATCGCAATCAACACATCCCCATCGTGTGCCTCGGCTTCAATCGCCTTTTCAAGCAGCTGTTTCTGCTCATCAAACATCTGCTGCTTGTGTTTGCTGCAGGCGAGAAAATAGAGCTGCCGCGATTCAATCGAACCCGGGGTCCGGCTGAAGACCTGCTGGACATCACGCGCCACTTTCTCGCTGTTCTTGACCGCTTCGACCGCACCTGCCAGGACTTCTGCCGCTTCGTCTTCCTCTAACCGGTCGTGCAGGATTTCACTAAGCAGGAAACGTGCATAGAGTCCCTCGCGTGACTCGAGTTCCGAGTGTTTCAGAATCTGGCGATATTCCTTGATACACCAGTCGACGAGATCGCGTCGCTGTAACCAGAGTGCGGATTCAATATGAGTCCGTGTATTTTCCGGATCGAGTTGCCTGGCTCGCTCGGCAATCTGATCCGCTCGCGGCTTATCCCCTTGCTTCCAGACAGCCTCCGCCATCCGGTAGATAAGGTCCGGGTACTTGGAAAATTCACCCGGGAAACGGTCAGCCACATCCTCGACCAGTTCCCAGATTTCCTGGTCGCCGAGCCATTCCACCATATCGAGCAGTTGTGTGCGGGTGCCATCGAGGAGGTTGATGGTGCGTCGCAGTACCGCCAGTGCCTGTTCTCGTTTATTCGATTCCTGCAGCAGACCTGCCTGGTGCCTGAGCAGGTCCCGTGTGATTTCCTGGCTTGTCCGATTGGGAAACTGGCTGAGCGTATTTTCCTCGGCTCGCGTGACACGATCCCAGGTGACGAGTGACGCCTCGACATCCAGCAGGGTGGTGGCATGAACCCGGATCCATTCGGCCGCCGTGCGGGCACTTTGCCTGACAGCTTCCCGCAAATCACTGGCTTGCTGCTGGCGTGTTGCCAACTCAGTCGGTCCGGCAGTCTGCAGAATCAGCAGAGCGGCATACTTCGACAGCGGCTCCGTCGATTCATAGCGGACCATGCGGCAGAGTGCGACCACTCCCTGTTGTTCCGGCAGGGCAGCCAGCTGTTCCATCCTGTTTCGACGTTCCCCCGGCGGGCGCGATGCATAACCCATCAAGGCGCGGCGTATGGCGGGTGAATCATCCGCCCGACTCCACTGGATTCGCATACTCCGAACCAGGTAGCGGGCTCGCTTGGAAATCTCAATATCGTCGTGATTCTGGGCCCGGTGAATGGCGTCGTAGGCGTTCAGACCAAGTTCCAGCAGTTGCCGCTGGGCAAACTCTCGTCGACGAAACTGTTCATCGCCAAGTTGCTCGATCAGGGACTGGACCCGTGCCGTGACCTGCTCATCTTCTTGCTGGCTGGCTGGTTGCTGCGCTGGCAGCGAGCTGGCCAGCAGCATCAGCAGGAGTCCGGCCAGCAGTTGGCGGTAGATTCGGATTCCGCAGGTCGCCATCAGGGACACCCCCCGCCGTGGTTGATGATTCAGCTACACAGCCAGAATACTCCACTTTCGGACCGGGCAGCAAGCGCGCTTTGTCGTCGCCCGTCAGTCTATCCGTCCATCTGCTCAATGTACTGTCGTAACCGTTCGACCTCGTCAGTGACATCTTTGAGTTTGAGCATATTCTCCACTCGCTTGACCAGTTCCACCCGGTTGACTGGTTTCGAGAGAAAGTCATCGGTGCCAGCTACCACCGCTCGCTCAATATCGCCACTCTCGTTCAGCGCCGTGACCATCAGGATCATTATCCGGCGAGTGAGAGGGCTTTCCTTCAGCTTCTTGCAAACTTCGAAGCCATTCAGTCGCGGCATCATCACGTCCAGCAGGATCAGGTCAGGCTCGAAGGACGCTACCTTATCGAGCGTATCCTGGCCGTCAATCGAGAGTTTGATTTCACAATCCACATCCTGCAAGTAAGCCTGCAACAACTCGCAATTCGCGGCGTTGTCGTCAGCAATCAAGATCTTGTCGGTCTTGGTCATGATCCCAGTCACTCGGTTGCCAGGGGTTGGCCGGCATCGGCCGGTACGGGAAAGTCCTCACACATCTCAGCCACAGCCTGGCTGATCGACTGCTGCAGCGCCTCGTCTTCACTCGATCCCAGCGCCTGCAGCATCCACTCACCAATCTGTCGCATCTGGTCCTCGCCCATCCCGCGGGTTGTCAGGGCCGGTGTGCCAACTCGAATCCCCGATGGATCGGCCGGTTTACGTTCATCGAACGGAATCATGTTCTTGTTGACTGTGATAGCACATCGATCCAGCACCAGTTCGGCGGCCTGTCCACCAATTCCAAGCGGCGTGACATCGGCCAGCAGGAGATGATTATCCGTGCCGCCGCTGACCAGTTGCAAGCCGCCGGCTGACAATGTCTCCGCCAGCACGCGGGCGTTGTCGATCGTGTTCTGCGAGTACTCGCGGAACTCGTCGGTCAGAGCCTCGCCAAAACAGATGGCCTTGGCCGCCACGATGTGCATCAAGGGGCCACCCTGCAATCCAGGAAAGACGCTTCGATTGACTTCCTTGGCATACTCCTCTCGACACAGCACAAGTCCTGCGCGAGGGCCGCGGAGGGTCTTGTGGGTGGTGCTGGTGACAAAATCAGCCACCGGTACCGGGTTGTGATGCAGGCCGGCGGCAACCAGTCCGGCGTAGTGAGCCATATCGACAAATAACCTGGCGCCAACATCCTCGGCAATCTGGGCGAAGCGATCGTGTGGAATTTCACGCGGATAAGCACTGGCCCCCGCCACGATCAGCTTGGGCTGGTGTTCTCTAGCCAGCCGGGCAACCTGGTCAAAGTCGATGCGATGCGTGTCGCGAGTGACGCCATAGTTGTGAAAATTATACAGCCGACCCGAGATATTCAATCGCATCCCGTGGGTCAGGTGTCCGCCATGTGCCAGGTCCAGTCCCAACACGGAATCGCCGGGTTCCAGGACCGACAGGTAGACTGCCATGTTGGCCTGGGATCCAGAATGGGGCTGCACGTTGGCGAATTCAGCGCCGAACAGCTGGCAGGCACGCTGGCGGGCCAGTTCCTCAACCTTGTCAACGTGCTCGCAGCCACCGTAATAACGTCGGCCTGGATATCCCTCGGCATACTTGTTCGTCAGCACGCTGCCAGCAGCTTCCATCACGGCCGGACTGGTGTAATTCTCACTGGCAATCATCTCCAGGCCAACACGCTGCCGCTGTATCTCGGCTTCGATCGCCAGCCAAACTTGCTGGTCTTGTGCCCGTATCGAACTCATGGTCTGTCACTTTCCAGCTTCCAGTTTTACTCCCGCGCCCGTGCATTCTTGGTTGCCGGCATGATTTCGTCAATGCGACGAGAAGTCCTGGCGAAGTCAATTGTCCGGGTCAACCTGGATGGTGACCTGCAACTGTCCCTGGTTGTCTGCCAGCTGAGAGGGTGCATCGTTGACACGTACATAGAGGATGCCCGGCCGGCTACATTTCAGTTGGCCCACGAGCCCGATTGGCTGGGGATCTGCCAGCCGTGTCAGCCCCGCTTCACCCGGCTCGGAGACGGCGGCCAGCAGCAGCCCGAGCGGTTTTCCGCGGTAATACTCGATGGTCAGACCACCCGCTTCACTGATCCATGGCTGGGGGTCGTTAGCCAGCTGAAACTGGCCCTCGCCAGAAATCCTCAGCGTGCTGCCCGCTGTGATCGTGTAACCGGTGGATTGCCAGCCACGGTTGGCTTGCAGGACAAAGTTGCCACCGGCTGCCGGCAGCGACTGGAGCGGTCGCGGATCGATCGCTTCTCGGGCCACGTCGTAGCCATAGTCCATCTGCGTCACGAACAGCTGCCACTGCTGCGTGACACTCGGCCACTGATCTGCAAGTGACTCGAGAAAGATCTGGTTGAACCTTCCACTGGAGTCACCCGAGCGGGCCAGCATCTTACGGAAGGAGGCCTGGTATTGCGGGTGCGAGTCGAAGAAGGATGCTGCCGCCCAGCACCAACCGTAGGGCTGGACTTTCAAGTGAGCGTCGGAGCCATAGTTCATGATCGCTTCGAGTGGCATGCCGCGGCCGGCAGCCAGGTCGTCCTGCACGATCTTGACTCGCCCCCAGTGTGGAGTCTGAAGCTTGTCGCTGGGAAAGTGTCGCAGCTGAAGCTGTTTCCCATCCCAATGATGGGTCCCCAGCAATTCGGCTGTCCCCTCCATGAACCAGGGTGGCCCTGTTCCCTTGAGGAAGTGGATCATGAAGGCGTGTGTGCCCTCGTGCAGCAGCAGGTGTCGGCGATAGTAGTCACTCGGTTGCTCGTTAAGCCAGATACGGAATTCTCCACTGTATCCGTGCTGAAAAACAGGCAGGCTGTCGGGCAACAGGCCCGCCTGTTCAAACCGCTGCTTGTCTTTCATCAGACTGCCGATCACTCGCCAGTCCTTAATAGCCTGCTCGTCAATCTGGAAGTACGTGCACCATTGGCCAATTGCCTGGTCAAACACGCCGGGCAGCTCTTCAATCGCAGCGGTTGCGGGAATGTCTGTATAAAGGTCGAGCCATTTCCCGGCGATTTTCCGCACGCCGGCCGCCTTAATCCGTTCGGCATCCAGCTGGGGAGGCCCCTGACCCTGGTCGCCGCTGAATTGAACCGGTAGAGGAGTTCGCGCGGGTGGCTCGCCGGGCTGCTGGGATGGATCCGGATCTTCTGCAGGCGGATCAACATTCCGTTGCGGCGGCTCAAGCTCAGCTCGCGCGGGGGGCTTTTGAACCTGGGGCTTCCGCTGCGATGGCTGTCGCCGGGCCTGCTTCTTCTGACTCTTGGGTGCTTTTCCACATCCCGCCAGCAGGCCGACGAGCAGCAGGATCAGCAGCGACGCTGTTCGATAAACAGGTCGGCTTACAACCCACGGCGATAACGCTTCGGGGGCCGTTTCATGAGAGATGCTGGTGCTGATTTCTTCGGCCCTTCTTCTGCTTGAGAACGAGGATCCCCGGTATCAAAGCCCTCGATATGATCCCGCTGCAGCAACTGGTTAATTCGCTTTTCAATCTGGGTCAGCTGGGGACCTTCCTCAGTCGAAACAAACGTGTAAGCCACTCCCTCGCGGCCCATGCGTCCGGTTCGACCAATTCGATGGACATAGTCATCGCAATAGTTGGGCGTGTCAAAGTTGATGATATGAGAAATCGTCGTTACGTCGATACCGCGACCAATCACATCAGTCGCTATCAAGATCTTTGCCTTGCCTTCCCGGAACTGGTTCATTACCCGGGTCCGTCGTGACTGGGGCATATCACCGTGGATACTCTCCACTCCCCCGAACTTGTCGGACAGCCTCTGGAACACTCGATCGGTCCGTCGCTTGGTCCGGCAGAACACGATCGCCTGTTTCGGATCCTCGCGTTCAATCAACCTCACCAGCAGCGGATACTTCCTGTGCTCTTCGACTGTGAAATAGTACTGGTCTATCGTATCCCCCGCCACTTCTGCTGGCGAGAAGTCGAGCATTTTCGGCTCGTACATGTAACGCTTGGCAATATGCTCAATCGGAGGCGGTACCGTCGCACTCATCAGGAGTGTCTGGCGTTTCGGGTGATCGCAGCGAGCCAGGATTCGCTCAATATCAGGGCGAAAACCAATATCCAGCATGCGATCGGCCTCGTCCAAGACGACGCACCAGACCTCTCTCAGGATCAGCGTGCCGCGGCTGATATGATCCAGCACGCGGCCGGGAGTTCCCACCACGATCTGGACACCTCGCTTGAGCTTTTCAATCTGGCCATGGATCGGCTGGCCGCCGTAAACCGTTACGGTGTGAACGTTCTGCTTGTAGGAGAGCCGGTCAACTTCGCCTGTGACCTGCATTGCCAGTTCACGGGTGGGCACCATGATCAATGCCTGGGGCTGGCTGATCTCCTCGGGCAGGGAAAGTTGATCGATGATCGGGATCGAAAAGGCCGCGGTTTTTCCGGTACCGGTGCGGGCCTGGCCGACAACATCGTAACCGTCCAGGGCGAGTGGGATAACACCTGCCTGGACCGGTGAGGGGGTTTCATAACCTATATGATCGAGGGCTCGCAGCATCTCGTCGGACAGGTTCATGTCCGCAAAACGAACCTCGGGTTCGGGATTGTTTGACAACTTCTTTTCCGTCAGCTTTCTCTGTCACGATCCACAGGTGCCACGAATGACACACTTGGCAGGAATGGGTAGAACGATGGCCAGCCATCGGAGAGACCGATCAGGCCATGCTCCCATCAGGGATCGCCGTATATCTGTTAAAACGGGACGTTACTTTCACTTGTTCTAATCCTCCGAGTGTCGCCGCTGACATGGGGTTTCGTCAAGATGGAATAACCACTCCCCGTCCAATTCGCTATCAGATAGGCTCAGAATATATGGATTCTCCAGTTTTTACCGTTCTCGACTCCCTCCGACCGGATGCCGACGAGCAGCTGCGGCAGCAAGCCCGGCTGGAATTGCGCGGCTGGCTCGAGGATCCAGAGAGGGGTCATATAAGTGAATTCCTGGCCGGAATTCAGCCTGCTGACAGCTCGCCTGCTCAACTTCAACTACTACTCGGCGAACTGCTGCAGTGGCTCACGTCGAACAGCGGCAATAGCCTGCCTGCTCCCCAGCTGGAATCGCTCGGCCAGCTGGCTGGCGCGGCAACAGCCCAGGCCGGCACAAGCCAGCTGGTCCTGACTCTGCTGGCCAGCCAGGCGGATGCCGTCGCGCTGCGGATCCTGGTGGACCTGCTGGTCGACTCGCCACCCGAGGACGGCACGGCTGTAGCAGCTGCGCTGGCTACCCTGGTAAACGGACCGGAATTTAATATCGACCAGCTCTTTCCCCGACTGCTGGATGGGCTGGCACATCCCCAGTCTGCTGTTGCCATCCTGGATGTCGCCAACTTCCTGTCGCGTGAGGATCGTGTCGAATCTCATCCGGCTACCGACCGTCGTGAGCAACTGGAGTCGCTGCTGCATGGCATCAATCACCGCCTGGAACAACTGCAGGAGCTGGATGACGAGCCAGCTGGCTCAGTCCAGCAGCTTCATCACCAGGTCGCCGACAGCGTGGCGCTGGCGGTCTCAATCTGTGATGCGCTGGCCTGCATTGGCAGCGACACGTCACTGCCGATCCTCAAGCTCGTGCTGCAGCTGCCACATCGACGTTTGCGGACAGAAGCGGCAGCGGCGCTGGCGCTTCTGGGTGACCCGGACGGCCAAAAGGTGCTGCTGGAGATGGCAAGCGAACCGGTAGCTCGCCTGCGCGTGCTGCGCTACGCCGAAGAACTTGGAATCAGCGATCAAGTTGCTGCCGAATGGACTAGCCCACAGGCGCAGGGGGAGAGTGAGTTGTCGCTCTGGTTGGCACAGCCGGAAAATGTCGGCATCCCTCCAACCCGGATGGAACTGGCGGACCAGCGCCAGCTTTACTGGCCAGGTTGTGAAGAGCTAGTCGATTGTTTCCTGTTTGACTTCAAGTACCAGTTTGAAGATGGCATCTACAGCAATCGTGGTATCGCCGGACCGATCACCATGGCCGTGCACGCCTGCCTGGAGCAACTGCCGCTGGATGACAGCTACGCCCTGTTTGCTGGCTGGACCGCCGAGCATGAGGAGATCCAGCAATGGCCCGCCGACGACGTGGACTCATCGCTGGCAGTGGAGATGATGGAATTGGGTGAGTTGGCCGAGCAGCAGGAATTTGAAGATCTCAAGCCGCTGCTGGTCGGGACGTTTTTCGGCGAGACCTTGCTGGTCAGCGCAGCCAGCTTCGAGGATCGTGCTGGCCTCGTCGTGATCGAGAAACAACACTACCAATGGTGGCCTGCCGGGCACCCGGAACGCCCACTCTCACCCGACGATGTGCTCAATATTTACAAGGGGACAAAGCTGCTGGCGACATTTAATGATTGAATTCCTGCCGCACTTCCCCCGATAATGAAGGGACACGTGATTCCTTCCTGAACTCCGGAGTCTTTACTGTGAAATATGCGTTCCCATTAATGCTGATGGCGTTGCTGGTGGTTGCCGGTTGCAAAAAAGAAGAAGGGAAGGCGGCAGACAAACCCGCCGGCGAGACAGCTACAGCCAAACCCACAGGCGGCCAGACAGCTACAGCAGTAAGCCATGGTGATATTGAAACCCCGCCCGGTTTCGATGACGCGGTCAAGAGCGGGCAGCCTGTGCTGGTCGACTTTTATGCCGATTGGTGAGGACCCTGCAAGACGCTCTCGCCGACGATTGATGCAATCGCGGCAGAGTACGACGGCCGGGCGGTCGTTATCAGGGTCGATGTCGACATCTATGGTGCACTTGCGCAGCACTACAATGTGACGAGCATCCCCGCAGTTTCCTTCTTCCAGGCGGGATCAAAGCATGGCGACAACGTTGTTGGCGCCCTGGCCAAGCAGTCCTACACGAGTCGACTCGATTCGCTGCTGCAGTAAGCTGCTCTGACTACTGAGAAACTGACAGGCGCGGGCGGCGGACGGAGCTGATGCTCTGTCCGCGCCGACGCCTGTTTTTTATTGGTCGACTATTTCGCAGCCAGGCTGGCTTCGATCAGCTTGATGATAGCCGGATCCTCGGGACTGATACGCGGACCAAATCGGCCGATCACCTTGCCGTTGCGATCGAGTACGAACTTTTCAAAGTTCCAGGCAACGTTACCGGCACCCTTGGGCTTCACATCGAGCCCGGTCAGATGCTTGTAGAGCGGGCACGCTTCGTCGCCATTGACACTCACCTTGGCAAACATATCGAAGGTGACCTTGAAGTTGTCGGTGCAGAACTGGCGAATCTGCGCAGCTGTACCGGGCTCCTGGTTGGCAAACTGGTTGCAGGGAAAACCTGCGACCGAGAGGCCTTGCTTACCGTACTTGGTGTGTAATGCCTGCAACTGCAGGTACTGGGGGGTAAGGCCTCACTTGCTGGCCGTGTTGACTATCAACACGACTCGTCCCTGGTACTTGGACAGGTCCACATCCTTGCCAGCCAGTGACTTCATTTTGAAGTTGAGTGTGGCTGGTACTTTGTCGGCGGCACGTGCCAGCGGGGCAATTGCAATCAAACTGGCCAGCAGGCAGCCGAGGGCAGCGATTCTCATTCGTAGGTCCTCTTCATGACGGATTTCATAGAGCGTGTTGTGCGGATCGATTATGGCGCAGCGAGAGCTGATATTCAACAACGTCAAGCTCAACCGGCGGCTGAGGATATTCTCCCCACGGGGTTTTGCCCTGGCGCCGGAGAAGTGGTTAAATAACAGTTCTCTCAGACAAGAAGCACTCCCTGGAATTCCTGCTGGAGCACGATCATGACAACTGGTTCGACCCCACGAGCACCTCACCGAAGACAGTTCATATCCGCAATGTCTGCCGGCCTTGCTGCCGGTGTCTTTGTGAATCCCAGTCCGCCACTACTCTCTGACTCACCCAACGAACGCCTCAATATCGCGGCGGTCGGTGTCGCCAATCGTGCTGGTGGCAACCTGCGTGGCGTGGAATCCCAGAACATCGTTGCCATTTCGGACATTGATGCCAACTTGCTGGCGCAAGGTGCCCAGCGTTACACGGCGGCGCGGCAGTACCGCGATTACCGCGTCATGCTGGACAAGGAAGCGGACAAGATTGACGCCGTGCTGGTGGGAACACCCGATCACAGCCACGCACCGGCCGCGGCGATGGCGTTGCGGCTGAAGAAGCACGTTTACTGCGAAAAACCACTAAGTCACACGGTACTGGAAGCTCGTACGCTGGCGAACCTGGCGGCCAAGAACAATCTGGTAACACAGATGGGCACCCAGATTCACGCCGGTGATAACTATCGTCGGGTGGTTGAGTTGGTACAGGCCGGTGCCATTGGCCCGATCAAGGAAGTGCATGTCTGGGCCAATGCCATTTACACCGGCGGCGTTTTCAAGACCAGCGAGACACCTGCCCACGTGAATTGGGACCTCTGGCTGGGACCGGCGATGGAGCGATCCTATTCCGAGGGTGTGCATCCGTTCCAGTGGCGCAAGTTCTGGGACTACGGCACCGGTTCGCTGGGTGACTTTGGTTGTCATTACATGGACCTGGCCCACTGGGCACTGGAACTGCGCAACCCGCTACGAGTCTCGGCCAAGGGTCCGAAATTCGATCCCGTCAGCACGCCAGCCTGGCTGATTGTCGAGTACGACTATCCGGCCCGTGGCACGATGCCGCCGCTCACGCTGACCTGGTATGACAGCGGTAAGAAGCCGGAGATCCTCAGCAGCTTGCGCGACAAGCAGGGCAAGGCAATCAATTGGAACAGCGGGCAGCTGTTTATTGGTAGCGAGGGGATGATCCTCTCGGATTACTCCAAGCACATGCTGCTGCCAGAAGACAAGTTCGCCGACTACAGCCGGCCCGAGAAATCGATCCCGACGTCGATTGGTCACCATGCAGAATGGCTGCAGGCGATCAAGCAGGGTGGCACGACCACCTGCAACTTTGACTATTCCGGTGCACTGACAGAGTCGGTGCTGCTGGGAACGGTTGCTTATCGAGCTGGTGAGACAATCGAGTGGAACAGCAAGAAGCTACGTGTCACCAATTCGGAGAAAGCCCAGCAGCTGATTCACAAGGAATATCGCAAGGGCTGGATTCTCTGATCGCTGGCGGTTTGGTACAGCCTAGGCCAGGATATCCTTGACCACGCGGGCAGGCTTGACGCCGGTCAGCCGCTCCTTGAGGCCATTACGAGGATAGAACAGCTCCTCATGATGCAGCCCCATCTGGTGCAGGATGGTTGCATGGAAGTCGGGCACGGAGACCTTGTCCCCGACGGCGGCAAATCCCAGCGGGTCGGTCTCACCATGTACCATGCCACCCTTGACGCCGCCGCCAGCCATCCATGAAACCATGGCATTCTTGTTGTGGTCGCGTCCTGCCTTGTCGACATTCTTGTCGCCGGGTAACTGGGCAATCGGCAGCCGACCAAACTCGCCACCCCAGACAACCAGCGTATTTTCCAGTAGCCCACGTTGCTTGAGATCCTTCAGCAAGCCGGCAATCGGCAGATCGGTGCGCTGGCAGGCCGACTGCAAGCTGTCCTTGAGCCCCGTATGGTTGTCCCAGATCTGGGCATCAATAAAGAGCTGCACAAACCGGACTCCCCGTTCGACCAGTCGACGGGCATACAGGCAGCGGCGACCGTAGGAGTCGGTTGGCTCCGTGCCAACTCCGTACAAGTCCAGCGTGCGTTGATCTTCCTGGCCGATATCGAGTGCGTCGGACGCAGCCAGCTGCATCCTCGCCGCCAGTTCATAACTGGCAATCCGGCCATCCAGGTCTGGCTGTCTGGCCCGACGACGATTGTGAATGCGATCAAGTCCCGCCAACAATTCCCGCTCCAGCCGCGTCACATTATCCGGCTCGTCATATTCTCGCGAGAGGTTCAAGACCGGTGCGCCGGTACTGCGAAAGCGTGTTCCCTGGTAGAGCGGTGGCAGGAATCCTGATTGCCAGTTCTGCGTGCGATTGATCGGCAGACCCTTCGGGTCATCCAGCACGACGTACGCTGGCAGGTTCTGGTTTTCACTGCCCAGGCCGTAAGTCACCCAGGCACCGAGCGAGGGGAAACCTGGCACCATGCGGCCACTCTGGATCAGAAACAGAGCCGGTTCATGTGTCAGGTTGACGGTATACATACCTCGCAGGATGGCAATGTCATCCACACAGGTAGCCAACTGTGGCATCACATCAGAAACCCAAGCCCCCGATTCACCGTGCTGGGCAAACTTGTAGGGACTGCGCATCAGGTCACCGGCGGCAGTCGGATTTTCGACCTCACCGGCAATTTCTTTGAAGTAGGCCTCGCCATGACGTCGCGTCAGTTCAGATTTGGGATCAAACAGGTCCATCTGGCTGGGCCCGCCATTCATGAACAGATGGATTACCGACGTGGCCTGCGGGTCCAGTTGGGGCGGTCGCGGCTTGAGGTCATACCGTCGCCTGGGACCATCGGCGTCGGACTCTTCGGCTGGCAGGCGACCATCGTAGAGGTCCTGCGAGAACAGCCAGCAGAGTGCCGCTGCGCGCGTTCCCTGACCGGCACGGTGAAACCAGCTGCGGCGGCTAAGTTCATTTGTCGTCATAGTGAAACACTCAGTCGATGTAAATGAATGCGGCCAGGTTCATCACAGTGTGACAGAAATTCTCCATCGCTCGCCTGCTCGCCTCGTCGGCCTGGTCCGGTTTTTCCTCGCGCCAGCTCTGTTCCAGCTGATCGAGGTAGTTGTCAGCCAATTGCTGTTCTTCGGGTGAAGGTCCACGGGCAAGGGCCAGCATATAGGCATGCCGTACCTGCTCCGTTCGCTCCTCTCCCGCCTCCTGTCGCACACGCTCAGCAAACGAGGTAGCCAGTTCATGGATCATCTTGTTATTGAGCAGGTGCAGGGCCTGGGGCGCCACGTTCGAGTTCATTCGCTGGACGCAGTTGGGATTCATTTGCGGACGATCAAAATTGCCCAGGATCGTGACCGGCTGCGTGCGTCGCTGCAGCACAAACACACTGCGTCGCCAGGTGCCATTCGTGGGGAGCGAGACGACCAGGCCGTCGGCTCGAGCTTCCACGTCGTCGGCTGGTCCAAAGGGCTCCATTCTGAGTCGCCCGGAGAGCGACAGCAGGCTGTCTCGCAGGGTCTCGGCGTCCATCCGCCGCAAGGGCATCCGCGACAGCAGCAGGTTGTCAGGATCTCGCTGCTCGGTCAATTCGCTGACCTCGCTCGACTGGCGGTAGACAGCCGAGCTCATGATCTGACGCTGCACGTGCTTGATACTCCAGCCCGACTCCACCAGCTCGACGGCCAGCCAGTCAAGCAACTCGGGATGAGTGGGACGTGCCCCAGCCAGGCCAAAGTCATCCAGCGTGGCAACGATGCCGCGATCAAAGTGATGGTGCCAGATGCGATTAACGATAACCCGCGCAGTGAGCGGCTGATCAGGCTCGACCAGCCAACGGGCCAGTGCCAGGCGACGACCGGTGCCTGGCGATTCAGGCCAGGGCGGCTCGATCGCTACCTGCGTGCCGTTCTCTGTCAGCACCGACGGAACTCCCGGTTCAACCTGGCGACCTGGGGTCAGGTAGTTCCCGCGCCGCAGGATGTAGGTTGGTGAGGGAGATCCGCGATCCCAGAGAGCGCGGATCAGCGGGGGTGGAGTTTTCTGTTGTTTGAGCCGCTCGATTTGTGCCTGCGCCCCGTCGTGCCGCTTCTTGAACTCCTCGTCCTGCTCGAGCAGCTGGTCACGTGTCACTTTCAGCGACTCCAGGAACTTCTCCGCCAGGTACTTGAGCACGACATCACGCTTGTCATCCGGAGTCGTCAGCAGGCGCTCTAGATCGGCTCGAAGCGGCTCAGGTAAATTATCGATTCGCCGCTGCTGTTCGGCTGCCACAAGCTCCATCTCGGCCGCCACGATGAGCTGCTGCTGGGCCTCGATCTGTTCATCCAGCGCTGTCTCGTGCTCTTGCCAATGACTTCTTTCACTGGTCGCTACGGCGCCCAGGTAACGGTCATCCGAGCCTGGCTGGCCCGACTGGCGGACCGGTTTAAGCCAGTCGTTTTCGTCGACGGCACCTTTGAAGATGGCAGCCAGTCGATAGTAATCTCGCTGTGGAATCGGGTCGAACTTGTGGCTATGGCAGCGGGCACATCGCACGGTCAGCCCCAGCACCGACGAGCTGAAAACCTCCAGCATGTCATCGATGATCTCGAGCCTGTCGGGAACAAAATTGGTGATGCCGAAATAGGTGGCATCCGGAGAGAGCCGCAGAAATCCAGTTGCCACGAGGTTGTCGTGGACCTCGCTTGTGACATTGTCCGGATCGGTATAATCACCCAGTTCGTCACCGGCGACCTGTTCCATCACAAATCGCGAGTAAGGCTTGTCGGCGTTCCATGACTGGATCACGTAGTCCCGATAGCGATAGACAAAGGGGCGAATATTGTCACTGTGCTGGACCCCCTCGCTGTCAGCATATCCTGCCACATCAAGCCAGAGGCCTCCCCAGCGTTCGCCATATCGTGGTGAGGCAAGGAGCCGGTCCAGCAGTCGCTCGTAGGCAGCCGGCGCGCTGTCCGCAAGGAACTGCTCCACTTCAGCCGGCCCAGGCGGGACACCCAGCAGACCCAGGTAGGCTCGCCGCAGGAGCGAGTGACGATCGGTCGGTGGCGAGAGGTCCAGATCCTTTGCTGCCAGGCCAGCGACAATAAAGTGATCAATCGGGGTATAGAGAGTCTGCGCCGATTGGACAGCTGGCAGGCTGGCCCGGCGAGCTGGCTGAAAGGACCAGAATTGGCGGTCCTGATCGTTGACCAGTGGATCTCGCCCATCGGCTGTCAGCGGTGCTGAAACTGGATCTGCGACGGCACCCTGCTCGATCCAGCGAGTCAGCAGTTCCAGCTCAGCCACTTCCATCGGCTTGATGCTGTACTTCACCAGTTCTCGGCGGGGGGGCATCTCCTCGGCATGGATTCGCTTCAACAGCAGGCTTGCTGCTGGATCACCCGGCACGATCCCCGGACCCGATTTACCACCGTGCAGAATCGAGTCGCGGCTGCGCAGATCCAACTCGCCCTCCTGCCGACGTGTTCCATGGCAGACCGTGCAGCGTAGCTGCAAAATTGGCAAAACCTGCCACTGGGAGACCCTGTCGGTCTCGACCGTTTCGGCCAGCGGATTGCTGGAGTTGGCCCAGCGCCGCAGTAACTTGATCTCCTGGTCGGTAAGTGGTTCCTTCCCCTTGGGAGGCATCTGACCCGAAACCACCATCTCCAGCAAGAGACTGTCAGCAGGCTTTTCGAGCACCAGCAGTGGCCCTGACTCACCCCCGTTCCGCAGGCCAGCTAACGTGGTCAGGTCGAGTTCTGCCTTGCGCTGCTTTGGATTGTGACACTCGCCGCAGCGGGAGATCAACATCGGCAACACCTGTTCCTTGAACAGCTGTTGCTCAGCAGTTTGCTGGGCGGGAAGCCAGCCAGTTGCGGCCAGAATCAGAGTACAGGCAATAGCGTTTTTCATCGCGTGTCTTATCCGGGTTACATGCCTCTGCCTGAGAATACCATTCTATTCTCTGCGGTTGGGCCCAGTGAAGCTAGTCGATATAGAGGAACTCGTTGATGTTAAACATTGCCAGGCAGAGCAGCGACGCGGCGGCGGCACGGGCTGGCGCCAGCCCCTCGGCAGCTGGTATTGGCAGCGCCAGCTGACTCAACTCTCTTGGCTCATCCATTTCCAGTTGTGTTTGATGCTGAAGAAATTCCAGGCAGTCATTCCGTTCGGACTCGGTCGGCGGGCGACTGAGTGTGCTCAGGAAGAGTGCCTCCACAAAGTCGTCCTGGCTCTCGACCTGCTGCAAGATCCTGCCGGCCAGGCGGCGGGCAGTCTGCAGCGAGAACTCAGAGTTCAGCAGCAGCAGGCCCTGGGGCGCGGTGGTGGAACTGGCTCGCATGGCACAGCTGGCATTTGCGTCGGGTCGGTCAAAGGCGTCAAAGATTGGATAGCGCAAGTTGCGGCGGGCAAAAACATAGACGCTGCGTCGATCATGCTGGTCCAGCGCCGGCGTTACTTCCCACTGGCCCTTCCGCAACGTGTTGACCAGTTCAGCTGACAGGGGTGGCCGGATGCCGGGACCACCCTGTGCTGAATTCAAGACGCCGGCGGCGGATAACATCGAGTCGCGCACGATCTCTCCCTGTAACCGCTGGCGAGGAAACCGCCAGAGCCAGGTGTTGTCCGGGTCGACTTGCATCGCTCGCTGCCAATCCAGGGCCTGCCCATCGACCAGCTCAAAATGGCTCAGTTGCCGATAGCATGCACTGCTGGCAATCAGCCGGTGCAGGTGTTTCATACTCCAGCCGCTGCGGACCAGTTCGGTCGCCAGGTAGTCGAGCAAACGGGGGTGCGTCGGTGGTTGGCCCATCAAACCAAAGTCACTGGGTGTCTCGGCCAGGCCCCTGCCGAAATGATGTTGCCAGATACGATTAGCGATCACCCGGCTGGTGAGTGGATGGCTGGGATCGCGCAGCCACGTCGCCAGCTGGCTGCGGCGGCCGCTGGACGGACTGCCGGCCTCGGCTGGCTGCAGGCTTATTGCCTGTGGATTGGCGATTCGCGGAAATGCCGGCTCCAGCACCGCGCCGGGTCGGCGATAATCCCCTCGCTCGAAAAGGTGATTGGCTGGCAATTTACCGGCTGTTTCATGCAACACACTCAGTGACTTGTTCTTGACCACGCTGACGGCGGGCTCGAAGACGGCACGCAGTCGATAGAAATCTGCCTGGCTGATCGGATCGTACTTGTGGTCGTGGCACTGGGCGCATTCCAGTTGCAGTCCCAGCACGACCGATCCAACGGTCGACGTGATCTCATTGAGCAGCGAAT
>CAUZOB010000018.1:0-38259 GCA_963581185.1 Planctomycetota bacterium
GCTGCCGAGCAGGCTGGCGACATCCAGCTGCCCTGGGCCGAGGATGGCATGCTGCATGTCTGGAACCAGTTCACAATCCGCGTTCCCGCGGGTCGACGTGATGCGCTCAAGCAGCACCTGGCAGATTACCAGATCGGGTCGGAGATTTACTACCCGATCCCGCTGCACCTGCAGACCTGTTTCTCCGACCTCGGCGTCGGCCTGGGGGATCTGCCGGAAACCGAGCGAGCTGCTGCGGACGTTCTCAGCCTGCCGATCTTTGCAGAGCTGAGCCAGCAGCAGATCGAGCGTGTGGCGACGTCCATCAAGGACTTCCTCGCCAGCAGTCAACGCTCAGCAGCCTGAGCCTAGAGCTTGTAGATCCTCGTGGCGTTGCCGCTCAGCAACTTCTGCTGGTCCTGTTCACTCCGTTCGGCAATCACCTGCTTGAGTGCCTCGACCCACTGGCGGTAGGTCGCATTCAGCTTACAGACCGGCCAGTCACCACCAAACACAACCCTGTCCGGTCCAAACTGGTCAAGGCAGTGGTTGATCAGCGGCGCCAGATGCTCAGCTCCCCACTGCTTCGGTGCGCGGGCCACGATTCCCGAGATCTTGCAGATCACGTTCTCCTGCTTGGCAAGTGCCTCGATATCCCGTAGCCAGCCGTCGCGCGTATGCCAGGGTTCCTCAGCAGGATCTTCCATGAAGGCCTTGGGATCGCCATTGCCGCAATGGTCAAGAATGAAGCGGGTCTCGGGGCACTGCTGGGCCAGCTTGAGTCCGTCAGCCAACTCGGTGGGACGCATGCAAAGGTCATAGCTCTTGTCCATCGAAGCGAGCAGGAACATCGACTTGATGAACTGCTCGGTCAGGCAGAGTCCCTGCGGTGTCGCATCGGGATGCAGCACCTGGCGGACTCCCTTGACCAGAGGATTATCCTTGTAGGCCAGAATGTACTCTTCGAAATCCTCGCTTCCGGGCCGACCGGAGATGACTGCCCCGGCAGTGATATGACGGCGCGACTGCGATAACGCGATGACATATTCGGCCTCCATCACCTGCTGCTCCGGCGAGACGTCAACTTCCATGTAGACAGCTTTGACAACATTCAGTCCACGCACGGCTGCATTAAAGTTACGCGTCAGGTAGCTCTTGGCGAGGATCGGCGGTGCGCCGGCGAGCCAGGGGAGTGTGAAATGGGAGACATCCCAGAGATGCTGGTGGGTGTCGATGATCGCCATGCCGCCACGCGGCTTGATGAAAACTTTGGGGGCAGCTGCTGCGCTCGCCAGGCCGAGACAACTAGTGAGGCTGGCGGCTGCCAGTCCCTGGGATAAAAAATTGCGTCGTGTTGGATTCGCCATGCCGACTCACCTTGTGCTCGAAATACAGGAATTACCCGGCAGGCAGTTTATCACACCGGTGGCAGCGGCGTGAACCGCCTGCCATCGTCGCGATTGTGAATTCGCTCGAGCTACTGTTAAACTGGTGCACGACAGACCGCTGCAACAGAGCAGCCCCAATCCGGACGACTTGATAGCCAGATGCCAACCCATTCACGCCAGATCGCCGGCTGTTCATCATTCCGCAGCTCAGCCGTGAGCCGCCGTAAGATGCTGCAGCTAGGTACGGCCAGTATGCTTGGCCTGGGCCTGCCAGACCTGCTTGCTGCTGATCAGCAGAAGACGGTCCATGGCATCGTTCCGCAGGCCGATCGCTGCATCATTATCTTCCTCAACGGTGGTCCCAGTCACCTCGACATGTGGGACATGAAACCGGACGGGCCGACCGACAGCCAGGGCCAATTCAAACCGATTGCAAGCTCACTGCCGGGAGTCCAGTTTTCTGAGCACCTGCCACGGCTGTCCAAGCAGATGCACCGCAGCACGCTGGTGCGTTCCATGCACCATACCGTCAATAACTCACATGCAGCGGCAGTCTATGTCTCCATGACCGGCCACGACCGCGGGGAAATGGGAGGCGGTTTCAAGCCGACCGATAATCCAACTCCGGGCGCTGTACTGACTCACTTGCGACCGCCACCGGCAGATGTTGTGCCCCACGCCTGCTTGCCCTACCAGACCAAGGAGGGGGCCAAGGGACCACCGCAGCCGGGCTTTCGAGGTGGTTTGCTGGGCCGCACTTTTGATCCACTCTGGATTCTCAAGGATCCCAATGCAGCGGACTTTTCCGTGCCGGAATTCCACCTGCGCGACGACATGGACAACGGACGAGTGTCGACAATGAGCAGCCTGCTGGCCAGCCTCAATCAGAGTTTGCCGGCTGGCCCGGAGCATCCGCCGCTGGCGGCCATGCATCGCTTTCAGCAGCGGGCCCTCGATATTCTCACCTCGGCCCGAGTCCAGAATGCATTCCGTATCGACCAGGAGCCGGCTGCACGTCGCGACGCTTATGGCAGGAACATCTACGGCCAGAGCGTGCTGCTGGCTCGGCGGCTATTGGAAGCGGGCACCCGTCTGGTGACCGTCTCCTGGGCGCCCGATGCCAATGCCACCTGGGATACCCATAGCGGTAACTTCTCCAAGCTCAAGGAGAGCCTGTTGCCTCAATTCGACATGGCGACAGGTTCGCTGCTCGACGACCTTGCCGAACGATCGATGCTCGAACGGACCCTGGTGGCCATCCTGGGTGATTTTGGCAGGACGCCGAAGATCAACAATAACAGTGCCGGTCGCGACCACTGGAATTTCTGCTACACCGTGATGCTGGCAGGTGGCGGCATCCGGCCAGGACATGTGTACGGTGCCAGCGACCCGGCTGGAGCCTATCCGGCAGACAATCCCACCACGCCGGCCGACATCCTGGCAACTATCTACCGGCTGTTGGGTGTCGACCACCGACAGCAACTCTACGATCGGTTTGAACGACCCCACCAGGTCGTCTCCCGTGGCAACGTTGTACCGGGCCTGCTGAGTTGAGTCGGCCCACTGGTAATTTCAGGCAGCAGGCTGCGAGATGGCGGACACCCAACCAACGGTCGACAGCGCACGGACCAACCAGCTCGGCTGGTCGATGGCCGCCGCTGGCGTAGCCTGCTTCTGCTGGGTCCGCTCCTCAACCGTCAATCACCAGCTGCTGGGATCGCTGATCGTGCTGGCAGCACTCTGGCCCATGGTTCGCTTCCATACCAGCTCCTATGCGCGGCGCGAGGGCGACTACTTGCAGAGCTATGCTCGTGGCCTGCCCCTGCTGGCCCTGCTGGCTGGCCTCGGGACCGCCGCCTGGTACCTGCTCAGCATGCGTTCCACTGTCGGCGATGTCGACATGTTCTACTTCCTCTGCTACGCCCGCGATATGAACCTCGGCCACGAGGTGGCAGACAATGCCTATAGCTATTTCCCTGGAGTCTACCGATTCTGGCGGACCGCGCTGGCCATCAGCGGCGCGTCACTGTCGGCCATCCAGACCTGGCACGTGATGCTACTGATGGTCAACTGCCTGCTGGTCGCTGCCATCGTCTGGAGATTGACCCACCGCTGGGTTTTGACCCTGTTCGCACCCTGCTGGGCCGCGCTGCTCTACTCTCGCTTCCAGGGACTGCATGGAACAAGCGAGCCGCTGGCAACCATTCCACTGCTGCTGGGATTGCTTGCTTGGAATGGTACGGCGCTGCAAGGACGCCAGGCCTGGGGCCGTTGCCTGCTGCTCGGTGCCTGCTTTGGCCTGATGGTCTATTCAAAACAACAGGCGGGCCTGCTGTCGCTCGGTGCCATCGGGCTGTTACTGGAAAGGAACAGCACTGGCGACGGCCGGCGCCATGACCTGAAGATGCTGGCCACGCTGCCCGTTGTGGCCATCGCAACACTCCTGCTGGCAATCCTCTTTGAAGGTCGTGGATTGCTGCCGCTGACAGCCGGACTGAAAACCCTGGCAGGCTACGGGCAGGAAGGGTCCTGGTGGCACAACATCTATCTTCAGATCCGCCGTGATGAAACCGCAGCCCTGGCACTGCTGGCTTCACTGCTGGTGACAACCTGCTGGCTGCTCAAGGTCCGAAAGCAGGATGACACTGAGCGGCGGCAACTGGCCGTGGCACTGCTGCTGGCAATCGCCTGCCTGGCCAGCCTTTACCAGCTGGGGAGTCGCGGCTTTCACCATTACATGCTGCTCGGTATCCCTGGCTTGACGATACTGGCAACGCTGGTCTGGCAGCGTGCCTGGCAGTGGCGGGCGAGCGAGTTCAAGAAGCATCGGCCACTCTGCCTCGTCCTGCTGTTACTTCCACTCGTGCCATTTCTTCTGCCCAGTGATGTCAACGAGAGTTTCCTGGCCGGGCGACTGCCGCGACCGGTCACTCGTAGCATTCCGGTCCGCTGGCATCAGCACCCAGCCCTGCTCGACGACCTCCAGCAGGTGCGTCAACAGCTGTCACCAGGCAACCTCGTCCTGCTTGTTCCTGCCCGCCACAATAGCCTGCATTTCATACTCGGTACGAGGCCCGCTGCAGCCGAAGGCTATAACTTCCAGCTCTCCACCTACAGGGATCGTAGCTGGCTGGGCGAGATCGAACAGCGACACGACTATGTGCTGATTCAAAGCGATGACCCGGACGGACTCGACTCCAGCGACCGCACCATCTGGGGCCGCGTCAAGCGACGGACCGCTCACCGCAGATTGTTAGAGTTGCAATACCAGCAGCTCGTCGCGGGTCGATTTGTCTCACTCTACAAGAGACGACAGTAGGCCTGGTCTCTCCCTCTGCAGCAGGCTGGAGAGCTAGTGCCGGCGAATTCGGTAGACAACCAAGCCCGGCTCTTCCGGCGAGCCGATCACAGGTTCAAGCCAGATCGACGTGCCTGTCGAGAGCACGAGATTGCGATCGTAATAGGACTCCCACAACCTCCGGGTCTCCGCAGCTTGTGATGGTTGCTCGACAAAATCAACCAACACGATCTCGCCGCTGGCGACGGCCGATTCGAGCAACTGGCGGCCTGATTCAACTCGTAGTTCACGCAGGATTGCCTGATAGCGAGGCGAGCCGGTCTGCCAGCCTGCCGGGATGATTCGCAGCTTGCGGAATCCGGCTGGGAACTTCAGCGGGTGCATCGCCGCATGACGTAATCCCCCGCCGGTGTTCATCCGCAACAGGGTGGCAACGGGGTGCTCAGCTGCCAGTCTGGTCAGTGCCTCGTCGACCTGAGCCAGTTGTTGCTGGGCCAACCGCTGTTGCTGGATTTCCTGAACCACCATCCAGGCTGTCGATGTCACCGCCAGGGCAACTCCCAGGTAAACAAGGTAACGCGGCAGGCGCATGCTGCCATGTCCTTTGTCACGGCGGTGAGACTGGCCCAGCAGCAGGAGCAGGGAGACTCCGAACAGCAGCAACGGGATGGCGACACGGGGCACGAGCCGAAAGTAGAGCAAGTAGAGCAGCGGCAGACTGGCGAGAAACAGGGCCAGGATATATCGCCTGCGGACATCCGACGGCTGCCAGCCACCGCTTGCCAGCTGATGCAGGAACAAGGCCAGCAAGGTCGGCACGATAATCCGCAGCGCCAGGGCATTGTCACGGAGAGTTTGCAGCAGGCGAGCAGACAGACCCTGCCAGGACACCGTCCGGCCCTGCTGGTTGGCAGCCAGGAACCGCTCAAGCCTGTTCGTATTGAACAGCTGGTCATCGTGGATGACCCACAGCTGGCGAAACATGGCATAGTCATCCTGCGTCCAGGCAGCCGCCTGGAAGGCTGCAGCATTCGGATCTCGACCAGCCGGTCGGTCATGAAAGGTCGCTCTTAGCTGGTAAAACTCCTCGTACTGTTGCCAGTCTGGCGCGGTATGGGTCTGTCGATGGATAGCTCGATCGGCCGCCACCACAATCAGCGTGCCGACAGCCAGGCCGGCGGCGAGCCGCCAGATCTGCGGCCGGGCAATCACCAGCGGCAGCAGTAGGGCCAGGCAGTAGCAGACCAGTTGCCAGCGCCACAGGGCTGCCAGCACGAGCAATCCCAGCAACCCCAGCTGATTCGCGCGATCATCCAGTTGACGGTCGGGAGCATGCAGCAGGCAGAGAAAGGCGCCCAGCTGGCAGAGCAGCGCCGCAGACGTAAAGGTCGGGCTATAGAGGCAATGGGCAAGCAGGCCGAGCAGAGCTGGGCTACAGATCCAACGATCAACTCGTGACAGCTGGGAGTCCAGCAGGATCCGCAGCCAGAGGCTGCAGCCCACAACGGTTGTAGCCATCACCAGCACACCGTACCAGGCCACGGCTGGCACCAGCTGGTAGAGATAATACAGCAGCTGGGAGAGCGCGTAGGAATGGAACGGCACATCCGCTGTCGCCGCGAAACCGTCGAGGCCTGCCAGGATCATTTGCGAGCCGACATCGTCGGCCACGTCGAAGCTGACCGGCAGCAGCAGGAGAAACAGCACTGCTGCGCAGAGCGAGATGCCGCCTGCCAGTAAACCTCTGTTCTGCGCGGCTGCCGGGGGGTGGTCGCTGGCGGTCACGAGTCATCTCCCGAAGTCGCCTCCGACTCACCAGCTCGTTGTCGAACCACAAACCAGGGTCGCCGCCGGACTTCATCCATAATGCGAATCAAGTATTCACCCAGCAGACCAATCGAGAGCAGTGTCAGGCCACCAAAGAACAACAGCAGCAGCACGATAGTGGCAAAACCCGGTTCGTTGATGAAGCCGCCATACCAGCGCACAAAATAGAAGATACCCAGCCCGACACTGACGAGTGCCGAGAGCAGGCCTATCACGCTGACTGCCTTGAGCGGCAGGGTCGAGACGCTCAGTACGTTGTCCAGCATCAGCCGGCCAAGTCGGAAGATCCCGTAGCCACTGCGGCCGCCGGCACGCGGATGGTGATCGACTTCCACGTTATTGATTCGAGCTGTGGACTGCAGCACAAGGGGATTGATATTGGGCCGGGCTGTATCGAACTGGCTAATAGCTTCCACCAGCCGACGGCGCATGGCCCGAAAGCTGCTGACCTTCAGGCCGCGCGGCTTGCCGTATGTCAGTCGAAACAGACCACTCATCAGACTGGACCCGATCCGTCGCACCAGGCCATCACGGCGGCCGCGGATCGAGGCCATCACACAATCCAGCGTGGGGTCGTCCAACAAGGGCTGGATAATGGCAGGAATGTCGGCAGGTGACTGTTGCAGATCGTCGTCCATCGTGACGACCAGTTCCCCGGTCGCCTGCTGCAAGCCACACATCGTGGCCCGGTACTGCCCGGTGTTGAAGAGCAGATCGACTCCGCGGACCCGCTCGTCGGCATCGGCCAGGCTGGCAATCGCCTGCCAGGTATCATCGACCGACGCATCGTTGATCAAGATAATCTCGTAGTCCAGGCTGCTCGCATGCAGCGCCTGGTGAAGCTGATCCACCAGCTCCGCCAGCCAGCTGCCACTGCCGTAACAGGGGACAACGATCGATAGGTCAATTGACTGCGAACTCATGGCGAACTCATGCCAGCAAACCAGGCGTCCTGGCCAGGTTACGTGGGGGACCGGAAGATTGGCTCGAAATCCATGCCGCGGATGATCTCCACACCAGCCTGGCAGGCATTGTATACCGGCAAATCAGGGTATTCCCCGGACAGCACAAGTCCAACCAGAATGGCGGAAAAGTTTACCCCGCCATGCGTGTAGAGCAAGGGACGAAAGGCCTGGCGGGCGTTGATTTCGGTGACCAATGGTGCGCCCTTTGACGCTTCTTTCAAATCTACCGAATATACGCCGTGCGGTTGCGGGTCAATTGCCTCTACAGCACGCCTGGCAACATCATTTAAGGTGTCATCGTTGACGGTTTGAGCCTGGGAAACGTTACCGGTTACACCACTGACGGCAACCTGGGAAAGAAAATAGGCAAGTCTTTCTCCGCCCGCTGAGACGACCAGCTCTCCCTCCCACCAGAGTGAGGTCCAGTTGAAGTTGCGCCCGGGCAGGTACTCATGCAGCAGCCATTGGTTGCTTTCTCCACCAGCGGCATTCCAATAGTCGATCCAGAAAGCCCCCTGCTCCGCCGTTTCAATCACGATGCTGCCACGACCCCGCGGCCCTGTACTGCAGCGCAGCCAGCATGGTCGTCCGAGTTGGTCCAGAGCGTCGGCCAGCTGCTGCTGATTGGCGACCGCAAAGGTCCCTGCCACCAGTTGCTGGTCGCCAAGCTTCTCATGCAACAGCCCCTTGTCGAGGCAGAGTGCCAGGGGAGCAGCCGCCGGACAGCTGAGTGGCACCGTCAGCTGGTCGCGGAATTCTGCAATCGCCTCCAGTTCGGGGTCGGTATTGATCAAGCCGAGCTGGACCTGGTGCTGATCGATGAGCTGGCAGAGGCCCTCACGATAACCCTCCTGATCGCCGCGAGGGAGCAAGACGATCTCGTCACAGTATTGCTCGGCAAGCTGTTTACCCCACCACGACACCTCGCTGCCGACAACTCGTCCCTGGTAGCCCGCATGACGAAGCGAACGAGCGACTTCCAGGCCGATCGAGGAACCGCAGGCGGTAATCAGAACAGTCATAATTCACAGCTGGCCGTCGACAACGGTCCGGGCATCCTACTACTGGAAAAATTCTTCGATCGCAGCCACGACGCGCTGCTGTTGCTGCTTTGTAATCCCGGCAAACAGGGGCAAGCGGACAAGTCGCTGGCTGGCCGAGGTTGTGACCGGCAACTCGACCGAGTCGGGGGCCAGTCGTTGCCCCATCGCCGAGAGGTGCAGTGGGACATAATGGAATACGGCACCGATCTGCTGCTGGTTCAAGCTGGCCAGCAGCCGATCCCGCTGATCCTGGTCAGCAACCAGCAGGTGAAAGAGGTGATAGTTACTCTGGCACTCCGCCGGAATCGTGGGCCGCTGGAGATAGCCTTTTTGATCCAGTGGCTGCAGCTGCTGATAGTAGAACTCGTATGCCTGCTGACGCGAGTCCTGGATCTGCTCGATCCCCTCCAGTTGTGCCAGCAGGAAGGCGGCAGCCAGCTCGGCTGGCAGATACGAGGAGCCTTGATCGACCCAGCTATACTTGTCAACCTGGCCGGCCAGGAATGCCTCCCGGTTGGTACCCTTGTCGCGCAGGATCATGGCGCGGGACAGTAAATCCGGGTCGTTGACACAGAGCGCACCGGCTTCGCCCGCCACCAGGTTCTTGGTGTGGTGAAAGCTGAAGGTTCCCAGCTGGCCGATCGAACCGAGTGGCATCTGTTGGTAACTGGCACCGACCGCCTGCGCCGCATCCTCGATCAATGCCAGCTGGTGCTGCTCAGCAATCTCCTTCAGCTGGGTCATCGGCGCAGCAACCCCGGCGTAATGGACAGGCACGATGGCGCGACTGCGTGAGTTGACCTGCTGGGCCACCGAGTCGGGGTCCAGGTTCAGGGTGGCAGGATCGACATCGGCAAACACCAGCTGGGCTCCGGTTCGTGCAAAAGCGCTGGCTGTCGAGACGAAAGTAAACGAGGGCAGGATGACTTCATCGCCAGGCCCCAACTCCATCAGGATGGCAGCCATTTCCAGCGCGGCGGTGCAGGAATTGGTCAGCACAATATCGCTGCCGCCAGAAAGCTGGCTGAGTCTCTCGGCGCAGCGGCGGGTGAATGGCCCATTGGATGCCATCGCTCCGTCTTCCACGACCTGACGGAGGTACTCCAATTCGCGCCCGGTAAGATAAACCTGGGTGAAGGGAACCGGCAGCATGCGTCGCTCCTGTCCGAACCTAGACTCAACGATGATGGCTGATAAACTGAGAAATGACAACCGCGCAGAACCTGTCCGGGAGAATCACTTGATCGACCACTTGCCGTGCCAGCGGCCAGCTCACTACCTGCCTGCTGCCACCCTGATCCTGGCCCTCTCCATCTGCCTGCCGACAAACGGCCAGGCCCAGCAGGCGTCCGAGAGCAACGAGGTGACCGTTGCCAGCTGGAATCTGGAGTGGTTTTATGATCATAACCTGGCTGACAACCGATCAGACCTTGCCAAGCAGCAATCTGCACCCAGCCAGGATGACTGGACCTGGAAACGGGATGCAGTGGCCGACGCGATCGGCCGCATGGCCCCCACCATCCTGGCTTTGCAGGAAATAGAAAATCGGCAGGTCCTGCTGGAACTGGTTGGGCAGATCAAGAAACAGCACCAGCTCAGTTACCGCTTTGCCTTTATCAACGGCCGCGACAGCTACACCGAGCAGGATGTGGCCTACCTCTACCGGGCAGACCTGGTGGAATACAGTCGTCGTGAGCAGACCCGCGAGATGTATGACAGCGGTACTTACTACAACCTCTCCAAGCACCTGTTTGCACGATTCCAGTGGCCCACAGCGGATGGTCCTGAATCCCTGCTGCTGTTGAATGTCCACTTGCGAGCCGGTGAGCGGGGAGAGCCGTACCGGCAAAGGCAATGCAGGTTGATCTACAACTGGGTGCAACCGCTGCTCAAGGCCAACCAGAACGTGATCGTGCTGGGGGACTTGAATGCCACCCATAACTGTGAGCAGACGACCACCGATTGTGACATCGGCATTCTCTGCCGAGCTGCCAGCGACCACTTGCTGGACCTGCACCTGAAGCTGGATAAGGCCAATCGTGCCACGCACTTGATTGGTCGTCAGTTTGACCGCATCCTTGTCAGCCCCTCGCTGCTGGATGACGCAGCCGGCCGAACCGACCTGGTCTTCGAGTCGATCGACTGCCAGCAGGAGCTGGTGGTGCGAGCTGAGCGAGACAAGGATCATCGCGACCTGTTCTACAAGATTCCGGCAGAGGAACGTGACATCAGCGATCACTATCCGCTGATCGCCCGTTTTCGTTTGCGCTAGAGCAGCCAGACCGCAGAGCGTGCCAGCTGAGGCTGGGCCGCCAGGCACGATTCGTTAACTTTTGAGGACCCTTGTGAAATAGGGAAACACAACCATGAACCAGCCTCACGAGCCACCGCTGGAGACCATTCAGCTGGACCAGTTTCTTAAACTGACCGGCCTGGTTGGCACCGGTGGCCAGGCCAAGTTGCTGATCCAGTCGGGCCAGGTGTTCGTCAACGGAGAAGCGGAAACACGCCGTAAACGCCAGCTTGTGCTCGGGGATACGGTCCAGTTCGAGGATCAGCAGTTTGACGTCTCGGCAGAGGACGATGCCTGAAAATTCAAGCTGGAATGAGTAGAATGGAAGTACGTCGGCGGGCGATCCGGTTGTGCTTTACCAGCAGGGTAAAGTAAATTCAGTCGTGACCCCTGCCGATCACTTGAAATCTCTTCAATCGCAGGAAAAGCAGCATGAATCTCGACCGTCCCCTTGCTGGTATCTCTCTTGTCGGCCTGCTGACCTTGCTCGTCTGCTCAGCCCAACTAAGCACACCGCTTTACAGTCAGGAAGAGAAAAGTCAGGAAGAGAAAAGTCAGGAAGAGAAAAGTCAGGAAGAGAAGGACGATGACGACACGATGCCGGAGGTTCTGGCTGGCCACTCCGCGCATGGTGAGATCTTCAACGAAGGTCTTCGCCAGCGTGCCTACCTGATTCCGGGTATGGCTAACATCGAGTTTCCGGCGACGACCACAATCCCGGAAGCCCACAAGTTTTTCGTGCAGGGTGTGGCGCAGGTCCACGGATTCTGGTACCTGGAAGCGGAGCGGTCGTTTCGACAGGCAGCCGCTCTGGATCCCGATTTTGCCATGGCCTACTGGGGCATGGCATTGGCCAACCGTAGCAATTCGACGCGAGGCAAGGGTTTCATCGCCGAGGCGGACGCTCGCAAAGAAGGCGTCACAAAGCGTGAGCAGATGTACATCGCTGCCCTGCATGCTTACTTCGAGGCCGACCCAAAGAACCGCAAGGAGCGGGCGCAGAAATACATCACGGCGATGGAAGAACTGATCCACGAGTATCCGGACGACCTCGAAGCCAAGGCGATGCTGGCACTGCAACTGTATAACAGCCGTTCCGCCGGCATCCCGATTGCCAGTCACGTGGCCGTCGATGCTATCATCCAGCAGGTGCTGGCCAAGAATCCCATGCACCCGGTCCACCATTACCGGATCCACCTCTGGGACTACAAGCGTGCCCAGGTGGCACTCACGTCCGCCAACATGTGCGGGCAGGCATCGCCGGGCATTGCTCACATGTGGCACATGCCTGGCCATATCTACTCACGATTGAAACGCTACGACGACGCTAGCTGGCAGCAGGAAGCATCGGCGCGGGTCGATCACGCCCACATGATGCGTGACCGCGTGTTGCCAGACCAGATCCACAACTTTGCCCACAACAACGAATGGCTGATCCGTAACCTGATCCATATCGGGCGGGTCGGCGATGCCGTTGACCTGGCGCGGAACATGACCGAGCTGCCGCGGCACCCACGCTACAACACGCTCAGTCGAAGTGGCAGTTCCAAGTACGGTCGTGATCGGCTGTTCACGACTCTGGTGACATTCGAGTTGTGGGACGAGCTGGTGCGGCTGGCCGACACCCCCTACCTGGAACCAACTGAGATCGATACCGAGCAGGTCAAGCGGCTCAGGCAGCTGGGCTTTGCCCTGGCACAACTGGATCGCTCGGCCGAGGCCGAGCAGACGATCGAGCAGCTGGACGGGCGGGTGGCAGGCTTGAAGGAAGCAGCCGACAAGGCCTCTGCAGAAGCCGAACAGAAGGCCCGTGATGACAAGAAGGACGACAAGGAAGTTGCCAAAGCGGGTAAAGACGCCCGGCGGACTATCGATGGAAAAGTCCGTGGCGTCGAACAGGCGGTGGCATACATTCGTGCCGCCCAGCTGTCAGCTGCTGAAGATCATGCGGCAGCCTTCGAGCAGCTCAAGAAAGCAGGCAGTGTCGACAAGATGATGTACTGCCGCTTCCAGCTGGCTGCCGGCGAGACGGCAGCTGCCCTGGAGGCAGCCGATAAGCACGTCAAGGGACGTGGCAACCAGGTCCAGCCGCTGGCCTGCCAGGTGGCATTGTTATGGCAGGCGGACAAAGAGAAACAGGCCGAGCGTGCACTGACTGAGCTGATCAAGATCTCCGGGTCGATCGACATGCAGTCAGCGGTCTTCACACGAATCAATCCCATCGCCGAAAAACTGGGGATCGCCGAGCCCTGGAAGGCGGAGCCGACGTTGCGGGATGATATCGGCGAGCGGCCAGAACTTGATTCGCTGGGCCCCTTCCGCTGGCAACCCTCAGCCGCACCCGACTGGAGACTGGCGGATCAGAACGGCAAGAAATTCAGCCTCAAGCAGTACCGCGGCAAGCCGGTGCTGGTGATTTTCTACCTCGGTTACTCCTGCCTGCACTGTGCCGAGCAGATCCAGGCCTTCGCTCCACGCAACGAGGAATTCGCGGCCCAGGGGATTTCACTGATTGCCATCAGCACCGACGATCGAGATGGTCTGAAACAGTCGATTGACAATTACGACGAGGAGACGATCCCCTTCCCGCTGGTCAGCGACGACAAGCTGGAAGTCTTCAAGGACTACCGTGTGCACGACGACTTTGAACAGGTCCCCTTACACGGTACTTTCCTGATCGGCGGAGATGGCATGGTCCTCTGGCAGGATATCAGCTACGAACCCTTCATGAACGTCGATTTTGTGCTGAAGGAAAGCCAGCGATTGCTGGGGCAACGAGCAGTTCTGCAGCTGACCAGGACCTCGAAATAGGCTGGCAGGTTTGAATTCGTATATAATGCTCGGGATTCGCGCATTCACCCGTCTCGAATTCGCATAGAATCCGCGTGACTATGCTGGGCAGCTGTGTTTCTTCCTGGAATGCCAGCCTAAGCCCAACTCCTTTCCTGCTTCTTTTCCTGCATATCAAGCCTGATGGATCAACAGCAGCTGCTAGGGCTGTACCGTTACATGGTAACGGCCCGGCAGATTGACAAAATCGAAAAGGAACTCACCAACCGTGGTGAAGCTTTCTTTCACTTGTCGAGTTCCGGTCACGAGGCGAGCTGCGCGCTGGCCCCGCACCTGACCTCTGCCGACTGGCTGCATTGCCACTACCGTGATCGGGCCCTGCTGCTGGCACGAGGAATTCCAGCTCGCAGCTTCTTCGACAGCCTGTTTTGCAATGACCATGCACCGGGCCGTGGCCGCCGCATGAGTCCCTTCCTGAGTGACCCGGCGCTGAATATCCTCAGCATGGTTACCCCCACCGGCAACAACGCGCTACAGTCGGTTGGTGTTGCTGCGGCGGTCAAGGATCGCAGCGGCGAGCCGATTGTCTACTGTGGCGTGGGCGACGGGACAACCCAGCAGGGGGAGTTTCTCGAGGCGGTCGGAGCTGCCGTGCGAGACCACCTGCCGGTGCTATTCGTCATCCAGGACAACCAGTGGGCGATTTCAACCAAGACGGTTGGCCAGACGTTCTTCTCCCTGCCGGAGGGGCCGAGTGAGTCCTTCATGGGGCTGCCGATCAGCTACGTTGACGGTTGTGATGTGGAAGCCAGCTATGATGCCTTTGCCGATGTCGTCCGGCGAATGCGTGAGAACCGCGGTCCGACGCTGCTGGTGCTGCGAGTTGAAAGACTGGCAAGTCACACGAATGCGGACGACCAGACGATTTACCGGCCCGCCGAGGAGCTGGCAAAAGCTGCTGCCACCAATGACCCGGTCACGATCCTTGAGCACCGACTTATTCAGCAGGGACTCTCCACGCACAACTTGAGCGTGATTCAATCCCAGATTGCCGACCAGGTCGCCGCTGCCGAAGCGGAAGCGTCGGCCGCGGATGCACCGGTGGCGATGCTGACAGCAAAACAGAACTTGCCGATCGAATTGACGCATCCGTCCAAGGCCCAGCGTGGCAACAATAGCGGTCCACCGCTGACCATGAAGGACGCCATGCGGCAGGTGCTGCTGAACAAATTACGCGATGACACACGCGTCACGCTCTACGGTGAAGATATCGAGGATCCCAAGGGGGATGTGTTTGGCATCACACGGGGGCTGAGCAGCCAGTTTCCGGGCCGCGTGATGAACTCGCCACTCTCGGAATCGACCATTATCGGAGCATCGATTGGCCGCGCGATGGCGGGTGAAAGACCGGTCGCGTTCCTGCAATTCGCCGACTTCATGCCCCAGGCCTACAACCAGATCGTCTCCGAGCTTTCCACGATTCACTGGCGCAGCGACGGCAAATGGTCCGCTCCGGTGATCGTGATGGTTGCCTGTGGCGGCTATCGACCCGGGCTGGGACCGTACCATGCCCAAACCTTCGAATCGGTGCTGGCTCATGCGCCCGGCCTGGACGTCTTCATGCCCTCCACCGCCGAGGATGCTGCCGGCCTGCTGAATGCAGCATTCCGATCCGAACGACCCACGATCATGCTCTATCCCAAGAGCTGTCTGAATGACCCCGAGAACACCACCCCGGCAGATGTCGATCAGCAACTAACCCCGATTGGTACTGCTCGCAAGATCTGCAGCGGCCGCGATATCACTTTGATCGGCTGGGGTAACACCACCTCGCTCTGTGAACAGGCCGCAGAGGCGCTCAGCCAGGCGGGAGTCGAAGCGGAGGTGATTGACCTGCGCAGCATATCTCCCTGGGACGAAGCGATGGTGCTGGCCTCGGCCAAGAAAACAGCCCGTGTGCTGGTAGCCCACGAAGATAATCATACCTGCGGGATGGGTGCGGAAATTGTAGCCACGATTGCGGAGCGAGTTCCGCTGCCTGTCTCCGTCCGACGGGTGACCCGTGCCGACACACTGGTCCCCTGCAATTTTGGAAACCAGCTGGAAGTCCTCCCCTCCTTCAAGAACATACTCAGTACCGCCGCCAAGCTGCTCGACCTGCAACTCGATTGGATCCCGCCACCTGAGCAGGAAGCTGGTATTTGCGTGATCGAGGCGATTGGCTCCGGACCATCCGACGAGACAGTCGACATCGTCGAATTACACGTCCAGGCTGGCGAGGTGATCAAGCGTGGCGACATTGTCGCCACGGTGGAAGCGACCAAGAGTATTTTTGATATCACGTCGCCGGAGAATGGAACCGTTGAGGAGGTCTTTGCCAGTGAAGGTCAGACGCTCAACGTCGGACATCCTCTGGTTCGCCTGCTGATGGAAGAAAAGACGCAACGCTCGCGGCCGGTGACACAGGAACAGGCTGGCACCCCCGTGCTGGATCGAGACAAGCCATCCACGACCCTCAAGATTCCAGTTGCCTCGGTAGAAAAGAGTGCACTGCAGGTCGGTATCTCACAGGTCAGTACCGTCACCGGCAGCCGTGTTGTCTCCAACGAGGAGATCCTCGCCAGCCATGCCGGCAAGACCTCCGGTGACATCATTCGTCGTACCGGGATCGAAAGCCGCAACTGGGCACTGGGTGAGGAAAACGCCGTCAATATGGCGGTTGAGTCCTGCTGGAAACTGTTGCAGCAGGAAAACATGATTGTCGATGACCTCGACCTGATGATCTGCAGTACAACGACCCCGACGTCGGTCACGCCATCCATGGCCTGCCGTGTGCTGGCCGGCCTGACAGATCCGTCCTCCGAGACAATGATGCAGGCCTACGATATCAGCGCAGCCTGCTCCGGTTACCTGTACGCCCTGCAAGCCGGCTACGATTTCCTGCAAAGTACACCGCAGGGGCGTGTCATGGTGGTCACAGCCGAAGTCCTCTCTCCGCTGCTGGATATGAATGACTTTGATACCTCGATCCTGTTTGGCGATGCCACCACGGCGACCATCCTGTATGGCGAAGATCACTTCGAGCGGTCCGCTGCCACCCTGCACCGCCCCGACCTGTCCGCCAAGGGAGAAGATGGCAGCACGCTTTCGGTGCCGCTCTTGAATGACGGCTTCATCCAGATGAAAGGGACGCGGGTCTTTACCGAGGCGGTGCGGTCGATGATCTCCAGCCTGACTCGGATCTGCGACCGCGATGGGATCGAGATGTCCGACTTGAAGATGGTTGTCCCACACCAGGCTAACCAGCGGATCATTGATGCGATCCAGAACCGTATCAAGCCGGAGGTTTACAGTAATATTCGCAACTTCGGAAATACCTCCTCCAGCAGCATCCCGCTCTGCCTGCACGAGATCCTGCCAAAGTCGCTGCCTGGCGACCGGTTGGGACTGTGCGCGTTTGGAGGCGGTTTCACCTTTGGAGCGAGCATCATCGAAATCCAGGAGAAGAACCACATTCGCTCCTGATACCGGAGCCACTGTGGGACGCTGGTGCCAGCCTGCTCGAGCGAGACTCGGTAGCCTGATCGCTACCCAGCTCATTCCGCCACCGTCCGATGCGGCCCTGAGCCTGCTGCCAATCGCGGTCGGATGCTGGGCCCGGATGACTGCTAACTACTAACCAGGTCGTCACTGACCAGCTCATCATCGCTGCTCTCCAGCATGCCGGCCCAGCCAGCGTAGATGATGTAGAAGGTTGGAATCAGGAAGAGGATCAGGAAAGTCCCTGCCAGCAAGCCAAAAGTAATCGCGGCGGCCATCGGCTTGAGCAACTGGGCCTGGAAGGAAGTTTCCATCAGCAGCGGGAAGAGGCCTGCCACGGTTGTCATGGAAGTCAACAGGATGGGGCGGAAGCGATAGCGGCCAGCTTCGATCAGTGACTGCTTGAGCGGTGTGCCAGCGCGCACCCGGCGGTTGATAAAATCGACAAGCACGATCGAGTCGTTGATCACCACGCCAGTCAGGGCGACAATCCCGCACATGCTCATCAGGCTGATGTTGAATCCCATCAGGGCATGTCCCCAGACTGCTCCGATCAGGCCGAAGGGGATGATGGCCATGATCAGCAGTGGCTGGAAGTAAGATCGGAACTCGATCGTGAGGACAACAAAGATCGCCATGATGGCGATCAGGAACCCGATCAACAGGCTGCGTACCGACTCCACCGACTGTTCCTGCTGGCCCTCCCAGCGGATCAACACGTGGGGGAATTTCTGCTGCATGATCGGCACCACGTTTTTGCGGAAGCGAGCGACGCTGGCTGCAGCATTCCCCTGCGCCTCGTCCATGTCCGCCATGATCGTGACCGACCGCATCTGATCGACACGGTTGATCTCAGCGTACTTGATTTCCTCTTTGATATCCGCCAGTTCAGTCAGCGGCCGTTCCCTGCCATCTCCGGCCCGAACTCGAATGCGATTGAGATTTGCCAGCGAGCGTCGCTGGGCTTCCGGGTAGCGGACCATCAACTTGACCTCGTGCCGGCCCCGTTGCAGTCGCATCACTTCCTCGCCGTAATAGGTGCCGCGGATGGTATCCGCCAGCTGCTGGGCGGTGATCCCCATGGCCAGCGCGCGGTCCTTGACGGAAAACTGGTATTCCGGTTTCCCCAGGTACATGTCATCGCCGATGTCAAACACGCCAACTTCGTTGGCAAGCTCCCGTTTGCAAAAATCACGGGCAGCCTCGAGTTCCTGCATGTAGCCACGTGGCACAAGCAGTTTGAATTCAATCGGTCGTCCACCAGGGCCCATCTTGGGAGACCCAAAACTGAGTGATTCTGCGCCGGGAATCGTTCCCGCCTCTTCTCGCCAGACTGCCACCAGTTGTTCACTGGTAATATCACGGTCCTGCAGATCCACCAGTTCCACATCAACGACACCGACATGAGATCCGGAGCTACGCTGGTCCGGTCCCATCGACTCGGGCACCGTGATGTGCCCCACGGCGCGATGCCGCAGGTTAAGCAGTCGCTTGTTTGGGGAGAGCCTCTTTTCAGCTCGCAACACCGCGGCCGCCAGTTTTCGAGTTGCGGCGTCGGTAAGTTCCACCGGCGTCCCTTCCGGAAACACCACCTTGGTTCCCACGACTGGGCTGTCAACCTTGGGGAACAGCACAAACGGAGTCACACCTGCCTGCACGGTCATCACGGTGATGATCAGCAGCGAGGTCCCGCTGAAGACAAATACCCAGGGGCGGTCCAGGCCCCAGCGCAAGACCGGCAGGTAAAATCGTTCCACCACGAATCGCAAACCGGCACGGGTCCGCACGTTCGTCCAGTCAATCCAGACCTTGAGAAATCGAATGGGGTAGAACACGACACCCAGCAAGCGGAAGAAAAAGCTTCGCTTGTGTGACAGGTGACAGGGCAGCAGGAAGACACTCTCGGCCAGCGAAATAGCCAACATCGCAACCACGGCCACCGGCAAGACGGCAAAGAACTTCCCCATCACGCCGCTGATAAAGAACAAGGGGGTAAAAGCGATGATCGTGGTTGTGATCGAGGCAGTGACAGCTGGCAGGACCTCGTAGGCCCCCTCGACAGCGGCCGTGGGATAATCTGCTCCCTCCATCTCACGGTGAGTGCAGATATTCTCGCCAATCACAATCGCATCATCGACCACGATCCCCAGGGCCAGCAAGAAGGCGAACAGCGAGAGCAGGTTCAGGGTATGTCCCATGTAGAGGAGGATGAAACCGGCACCCAGCACCGAGATTGGGATTCCCAGGGCTACCCAGAAGGCAAGTTTCAATTCCAGGAAGATAGCCAGTACGAGAAAGACCAGTAGCAGCCCCTGCAGGCCATTCCGACGCAGCAGGTCCATTCGTCCTCGCACATGAACAGACTGGTCGAAGAAGACTTCCATCCGGTAGCCAGCTGGCAGGGGATCGTAGCCAATTCCCTGCTGCTTTTCCTCGGCATACTTGTGGACGGCATCGCAGAGGGCCAGCACGTCCTCGTTGGCGGTTCGGTCAATGGCAATCACCTGGGCAGGCTGGCCGTTGACAAAGTCAATCGAGTCAATGTCGCTAAATCCATCCTTGACGTCTCCCACATCGCCAACCGTGAGTACCACGCCATCCGGGCGGGTCAGCAGCGGCAGCTCGGCAATCTCCGCCCCCAGCACACGCTTGTTGTTGCTCCGCAGTAACACTTCACGAACACTCGACTTGAGCGTGCCGCCCGGGACATCGACGTTTTCACTACGCAGGATCTCGGCGACTTGCTTGAGCGTCAGCCCATACATCCGCATCGTCTCCTCGCGGATCTCCACGTCGATCTGGTAAGGACGGGCACCCATGATTTCCGCCTGCGAGACAATCGCCTTGTCAGGATCGAATGTCATGGCCCGCAGCAGCGCGGAAAGGCCGCTGGGGGGCAGCGGTTTGACAGTCAACAGCTCTTCACGAACTCGTTCGGTCACGTCCCGCAATTCCAGCTCGGCCGACAAGCCGGTCTCGTCAGGACCGATCACCGCTACTCGGATGGCGGGCATCCGCATGGTGATCTGGCGGATCTCGCGGTTTTCAGCCAGCACCGGAAAACTTGGAATCCGGTCGACTTCGGCGCGGATCTCATTGAGCACCTTTTGAACTTCCTGGACTTGGGTGATCGATGGATCGAGTTCCAGGATCAGGAAGCCAGCACCCTCGCGGGAGACCGACGTCTTCTTCTTGATCCCGCTGATCGAGCGAATCGCCTCCTCGATCTTCTGACAGATACCCTCCTCCACCTCCTCCGGACTTGCGCCAGGATAGGGCACCGAGACAACGATGATCTCAAGGTCAAATTCCGGGAACGACTCGCGTCGCATATTCCCGAAACTAAAGACCCCCATCACCATGACGACCAGCATCATGGTGTTCATCGCCTGTGGGTTCTGTGTCGCCCAGCGGATCATCGCACGCATATCTACTCGTTCGCCTCCCCCGCGCTGCCTGCCGAAGCGGCTACTGCTGCCTGCTGGGAGTAACTTACCGTGTCGCCAGCCTTGGCTCCGGTGAAGGGTCGAACGACGATCAGCTGGCCAGCCCGAAAAGCCCCCGAGCTGTTGTCGATAATCCAATGCGACTGATCGCCCACGCCTGAGGTGCGAACCAGGTTGACATCGTTGATCAGACCCAGCTCTCCCTCATCCGCAGACGCACCCGGCGTCACGTACCAGACCCGGTTGCCCGTCTGCACGGCACGCTCGGGGATGCGAATCAGCGGGGAGAGTGGGCGGCACTTGATCATGACCGTGACGTACATGCCGCGGACCAGCGTACTGGGGCCGCTGTCGCCAGGTATCCTGTCCCGGTGCGGCTGATCAACGACAACCCGGACTGGTACAGTTCGAGTCTCTTCATCCAGGCCCAGACCGTCATAACGCTCAAGGCGTCCAGACCAGTGGTAAGTCGCTTCAGCTCGCCCCACCAGCTCATAGGTCACATCAACCGGAGTCTGGGGTAACTTGTACTCATCGACCCGAGTCTGGTCGGCCGAGACCTGGGTCGGGTTGTGCGGCTGCTGATTCCAGATCCAGTAAAGATCGTCCATCCGCAGGTTACATTTCACTTCGACCTGGGACGTGTCCTCGATGGTTACCAGTGTTGCCCCCTTTTGGGCGAATGAATCTTCTTCAACCAGCTCGCGAATGATCACGCCGCTGACTGGGGCCGTAACCGTTGTGCGGCTTTCATCCAGGCGGGCCTTCTCCAGCTGGATACCCGCCAGTTCGGTGGCCGCTTGCATGCGGTACTTGCTCTTGCTCATCGTGGCAAACTGGCCACTCAACTGTGTCATCGTGGTTCGCGATGCCAGCACCCCCCGCTGGGCACGCTCCACGTCGGTGGCGGTGATCACCTGGCCGTCCTCAAGTCGCTTGAGCCGGGTGTACTCATTCAACTGCAAGGCTAGATCTTCCTTGGCAATGTCGATCAATTCTCCAACATTGCGAATATCCAGATCGACTTCTTCCATCTGCAGCGTGGATTGCTCCAGCTGCTTGGAAAGCCGCCTGACTTCGAGCAGATAGTCGCGGTCGTCAATCCGGAAGAGTTCCTGGCCCTGCTGCACGTAGTTGCCGGCGCGGCAGAGCGGAGATTTTTGAGCAATCCGGCCCGCCACCTGAGTTGCCAGCTGGATCTCGCGAAAAGGGACCACTACTCCATCCGCCGCCAGCAGCAGTGCGTCTTGATGGTCAACTGCCGCGGTGACGCTCAGCTCCAGCTGGACCTGCTTGATTGCCCGCCGGACAGGAGGCTCTCCCTGGCCCACTACCTTGAATGCCAGGTAGGCAATGACCACGACCACAACAGGCACAATGTAGCCCAGCATGTTCTTGATTTGACCGCTGTTCGTCGCCATGATTCTTCTCGCTTTTTTCGATGACCACCAACGTCAGGAGGACGTTACTTCCGCAAGCTCCTCAAGCAACTCGCCTAGATCCGTATCAAGGTCCCAGATCGGTCGGTCCTGGAGCGAGGCCAGCGTGAGTGTGGAAATGTGGAATGCCAGTTGGTCCAGCGCGTGGTAACGACGACGCTCCTCCTCGGGAGTCAACATGGCAATCACCTCGCCTGTCATGCGGTAATGCACACATTGACCAATCACACTCAATGCCACCAGTCGGCGACGATGTGCCGGGAGATCCGCGGGGAAGAAATTGTCGAGGATCTCCTGCAGTCGCTCAAATCGTGGGCGGAATCGCTGCTCCACCAGTTCCCGGCAGGCCTCCGTCGGTTGACAGACCTCACGCACAACCAGCTTGACCTGCCAGGGTGCCGAATCGTCGCCCAGCATGCGCTCAAGCAAGGTACGAATGAAGTCGTAGAGCAGTACCTCTGCGGGTGTACCGGGAGGTCGCAGCGGGACGGGGATCTTCTCGACACGGGCCTCGTGCGCGCGGCGGACCGCTTCCACATACAGTTGTTGCTTGTCGCCAAAGTAATAGTTGACGGCAGCCACGTTCGCGCCCACTCGCCCGCAAATCTCACGGACCGTGGCACTCTCAAAGCCCCGCTCGGCAAACACGGACCCTGCTGCCTGCAAAATCCGCTCTCGAATTGAATCACTGCCCTCGGACATCAGGCAACTCAGCTCCAAAACAGTTGTTTCAATCGAGCATATCAAACAGCTGTTTGAACCGCTAGAGATGGCGAGAGGGAATTGGTCGGTAGTTAGTGGTCAACGGTAAGTTCGTCCAGGTCCGACTCGGCAACCGCTAACATTCGCTCCATCATGGCCGTTGCATCCAGTTGCCGTGCGTTATGGATGTCGCCAACGATGCCATTGAGTGGCAGCGGAGTCGACTGGGACTGCTCCACAGCCGCAATAAAATCTGCCAGGTTGCCCGATAAATCAATCGCCCGCTGCATGTCCATCTGGCCTGCTGCCAACTCATCCATGCGATCCGGCCAGAATCGCTCGTCCAGCAGCTGGTCGTTGATCAGCTCCACCAGCACCGTCTCCACGCCACCAGCATGCTGGTCGCCGCGATCCCCGGCAAACTCCACCAGGCTATCGTGCAGCCAGCGAAATCGAAAGGGAACCGAGCCATGCTGCTTGAGTCCATCCACGATCGCCGTGCGGTGGACAATCGAACCGTGAACATCGACGACGTAGAGCGCATCGCATGCGGTCCACTGGCTGATCGCACGGGCAAAGTTACAGACGTATTCTGTCAGCAGGGGTGCCGTGATATCGACACTCAATCCAAACGGCAATCCCCAGGTGAGCTGGCCATATTCCAGCGGCGCCACGGGGTGCAGCCCGGCGTGACGCTCTGCCAGTCGTTGCAGGACCCCATAGCTCTGGATCGTGTCCGTCGCCAGCGGCAGGTGCGGACCGTGCTCCTCGACTGCGGTGTCCACGCTGAAACAGGCAATACCCCCCTGCTGCTCAGCCGCCTGCTGTGGGTCGGACAACTCGATGACTTCCAGCTCGCCCGTCCATTCAGCACGCTCACGTGTCCCCTGGTAAAACGGGAAGCAGTGTCGGATACGATCGACCAGCTGGAGTTTGAGGTTATCTGTGAGTGCCTCGTGGTAGAGCGGTGGTAGCACGACGTCTGCTAAGCCAGCCAGTCGACTGGCTGGTGTGCCGAGGCTACAGATTGGCAAGACCACGGTCGTCGCGGCCACCCGCTCGGCCAACACGGGCCAGCTGTAACTGGTCACAAATGACCCCTGGTTGATCCTGGTCGGTAGATACTGGTCCAGCTCCTGCATGCTTACTCTCCAGATTGCCCTCACGAACGCTGTTAGCCACCAACTCCGTTATTTCAGACCAGCTGCTGGGCGGCAATAACCCATCGCGAGGGAACTACTGCCAGCCTCGATTGGGTACCTAGCACATGGCAAGCAAACTGGTATCATTGTCAGCCGAATGAAATCAGGTTGCCCAGCAACCGTGCCAAAAGTCGCCAGAGGTCAAAAGATGTTCGAGTCATTGGAACAAGCGCCACCAGATGCGATCCTGGGATTAAACGAGTTGTTTCGTCAGGATGAAAATCCTAACAAGATCAACTTGAGCGTCGGCGTTTACAAGGACGAAAATGGCCAGACGCCAGTGCTGGCTTGTGTCAAGCAGGTCGAGCAGCTGCTGCTCGAGCAAGAAACGAGCAAGTCCTACCTGGGAATGGATGGTCTGGCCGAGCTTGCTGGCCCGGTCCAGGAACTGGTTTTCGGCGAAATACCTGCCGATGGTCGAGCAGTTACCCTGCAGACGCCGGGTGGCACCGGGGCACTGCGAGTGGCAGCTGACTTTCTGCGCCAGGGACCCGGGGCTCAGCGGATCTGGGTCAGCAACCCCACCTGGGCCAACCACCCCAACATCTTTCGCGCCACTGGGCTCGAAGTGAACACGTATGACTACCTCGACAAAGACTCCCTGTCGCTCTCTTTCGATGCGTTGACAGACTCACTCGCCAAGATTCCGGCCGGCGATGTTGTCTGCCTGCATGCCTGTTGTCACAACCCAACCGGTGTCGATCCGAGCCCCGAGCAATGGGACGCAATCGCAGAGATCTGCCAGCAAAACCAGTTGCTGCCACTGATCGACTTTGCCTACCAGGGCTTCGGCGACGGGCTAAGTGAAGACAGCGTGGCCATCCAGCAGTTCATACGGCGCGGCAGCGAGATGCTGGTAGCAAGTTCCTTTTCCAAGAACTTTGGCCTCTACTGCGAACGAATTGGTGCCCTCACAATCGTGGCGGCCGACGGCCAGGCGGCCCAGGCAGCCTTGAGTCATGCCAAGTTGAGTGTCCGTACCAACTATAGTAATCCGCCCAAGCATGGTGGTGCGATTGTTGCCGCCGTCCTCTCGGATCCACAGTTACGGGCAAGCTGGGAAACGGACGTGGCCGCCATGCGGGAGCGAATTCAGAAGATGCGAGCTCGCTTCGTGGCCGCCATGACCGCACGGACCAGCGACCATGACTTCAGCTTTATCCAGGATCAGCGAGGCATGTTCTCCTACTCCGGACTCAACCGCCAGCAGGTCGATCGCTTGCGAACTGAGTTTTCTGTCTACGCAGTTGGCAGCGGTCGCATCAATGTGGCTGGCATGACTGAGAACAACATCGAACCACTCTGTGACGCCATCGCGGCAGTTCTATAGTCCGGCCAGCAGGAGCCAGGCGGAGTGTGCCGGGGCTGCCCCTTGAGCTAGGCTCGGACCGCCTCTTCCAACAGCTCACTGCATGCATCGGCATCAACGCTGCGGGCACGTTCAAAGCCCAATCGAGACAGCGAGAACTCGGCGGCACACTGATGGATCAGCATGCCGGCTGCACAAAGTTCACGAAATGCATCGAGGAATCGAATCGTGATTTCTGCATCGTCACGACTGCGGAACATCAGGTACTCGTCGTGCGATTGCTCCACATAGACAGCCAGCAACCGCTGCTGCGACTCGAATTCCTTATTCGTCCCCTTGATCTCAAAAACGCCCCGGTCGCGGGCAGCGTACAACAACGTTAACGCTTCCGCCGACAGCGATAGATCCTGATCCGCGACGGGCCCCTGCTGCAGCCGATCAGCGCACAGCTGGGCCAGCGCTGTGAGCGTCGGTATGGCGTTCACCAGGTTAGCCCAGGCATCGCTGGCACGATCGTCGTTTCTCAGAAAAGGGGGCAGCGTCATGGATCGATCTTTCAGCACAAGGGGGTCAGCGGTGAAGCCCATTTTCAACTCTACCACCGACCTGCACAATCCGGTCAATTCGACCAGCCGGCACCGAGCATCGCTCGGCTGGTGCCTTTTCGTCCCCCACTGTTGTCTTTTGGCAACACCAGCATGCCAGATCCAGAACCTGAGTCAAACTCCTAAGTAACGTCCACGTAACGCCTTAGAAGATTTGTTCCGGTATTTTTCTGCTGCTGGCACTCAGGCTGCTTCTATTGAAACCTGTATCCCAGGTCCCTGTGTGTGTGCCTGCACTTATCGCAATACGACTGACGGAGTGAGCTCTGTGGCCAGTACTATCAAGCGACAGCATGATCCCGGCAACGGTGGCGGCCTGCAAACGGCAGAGCGCCCGTTCAAAGGCAACGGGAAACAGACCAAGCCGAAATCTGGCAGAGCCAGCAAACGCCAGTCGAGCAAGTCGACGGATGATCCGATCCGTATGTACCTGACACAGATGGGCCAGATTCCCTTGCTTTCCCGGCCGGATGAAATCCGTATTGCCAGCTGGATTGATGCCAGTCGCGCCAGCTTCCGAGAAACGCTGCTGGCCAACGACCTCCTGATTGAGCAAGCGATCAGGATGCTGCAGGACGTGCGAGACGGCAAGCTGAGACTGGATCGGACAATCGAGATAGCGGTCACCGACGCGGCCGGCAAGAAACAGCTGCTGGCACGGTTGGGACCCAACCTGGTCACGCTGACAGGACTGCTCACTGCGAACCGTCACGACTACCGACTGGCGATCGACAAGCGACAAAGGAATCGCCTGCGGAAAGCGGCCTGGCGGCGATTGGTGTTGCGACGCCGGCATGCGACGCAGCTGATCGAGGAGATGCATTTGCGAACCAACCGCCTGGAACCGTTGCTGGAGACGTTGAGCCAGTTGAACGACCGCATGCAACAACTCAAGCACTCCATCGCTGAGGTTCCGGCCGCGCAGCGTCGCGATGATCCGCGGATCGCTGAATACCGCGCCGAGCTTCATGGTTTGATGCAGCAATGCCAGGAAAGTCCTGCCACACTCAACCGGCGGATGGCCTGGATTAGTAGTTTCAAGGACGAGTACGACGAGGCCAAGCGGCAGCTATCGGCCGGCAACCTGCGGTTGGTCGTTTCGATTGCCAAGAAGTACCGTAACCGTGGATTGAGTTTCCTGGACTTGATCCAGGAAGGTAACACCGGCCTGATGCGTGCCGTCGACAAGTACGATCATCATCGCGGCTTCAAGTTCTCAACCTATGCCACCTGGTGGATTCGCCAGGCGATTACCCGTGCGGTGGCAGACCAGAGTCGCACGATCCGCGTACCTGTCCACATGATCGAGGTCATGACCCGCGTGCGCAACGTCACCCGAGTACTCGTGCAGGAGCTTGGCAGGGAACCAAAACTGGAAGAAATCGCCGACCAGGCTCGACTCTCAGTCGAAGAGGCCCGTTGCATTCGCAAGATGTCGCGGCAACCACTGTCGCTGGATCAACCGGTGGGAGATCACGAGGAAAACAATTTTGGCGAGTTCCTGGAGGATCATCGTCACGACGATCCGCTGCGAAAGACCAACCAGCAGGCACTCAAGCACCACATCGAAGAAGCACTGGAAGAACTGAATTACCGGGAGCGTGAGATCCTGCGACTCCGTTTCGGCCTGGCCGACGGATACAGTTACACGCTGGAAGAAGTTGGTACGATTTTCTCAGTAACGCGTGAACGGGTCCGGCAGATCGAATCCAAGGCAGTGGAAAAACTCAAGCAGCCGTATCGCGCCAGGACACTGGCCTCTTTCCTCGATTTGCCACGGCCATCGGCCAACCTGGCTCCGCTGCCGGGCGGATAATCCGCAGGACCAACCACGACAAGCACAACGCAGACACAAGTTGCCTGCTGAGGCAGCACTAGTCGGAACGGACTGCTTCCAACAGTGCGGTGGTTGCCTGAGAGCGGTTGAGAACAAAGAAATGCAGGCCCGGCACGCCCTGCTCAATCAGCTCCCGGACCTGCTCGATTGCAAATTCAACTCCGACATCAAACTGCCAGTCGGCGTCGTCCTGCTCGGCAAGTCGCTCGACAAGCTGGGCGGGCAAGCTGGCGCCGCACATCGACGTGATCCGCCGGATTTGTGCCAGGCCGGTCACTGGCAGGATGCCGGGTACCAGCGGCACATCGATGCCTGCCTGCAGATAGCGGTCACGAAAGCGGAAGAAATCATCGTTGTTGTAGAACAGCTGAGTGATCACCACATCCGCACCCGAATCGACCTTGCGTTTCAGGTTTGACAGGTCAGCTGCTGCGTCGGCAGCTTCCTGGTGCACCTCCGGATAGCCGGCCACGGCGATGCCAAAATCGGGGAATTCAGTATGAATCAGGGAGACCAGCTGGTCGGCGTACTGCAATCCCCCTGCCACGGCCTGGAAGCTGGGCTGATCAGCGGGCGGATCACCGCGCAGGGCAACCACATAGTCGACCTTGTCCGACACTGCTTGTCGAAGGAACTCTCGCAGCTGGTCCCTGGTGGAACCGACGCAGGTCAAGTGGGTCGCCACCGGCACACCATGTCGTTGCTTGATCGCCCGGATAACATCGAGAGTCTTTTCGCGTGTGGAGCCGCCGGCACCATAGGTACAGGTCAGGTAGCTCGGTGAAAACTCCATCAACCGCTCAACGTGCCCCTCCAGCGCACGCTCACCGGCTGCTGTTTTCGGAGGAAACAACTCAAAGGAAATCGCCGGGCGACTACCACCATATACTTCGGCCAGGGTCATCAGGGGTCCAGTTCAAAGGTCCAGAAGCAGCTCATCTAATCCGGAAATATAACGTGGCAGGCTGAAACGCAACACCACAAATGACCTGCCCGCAGATCTTGCCGCCCTCGGCAAGATGCGTGATGATAGTTGCCATAAGGCGAGGAGTTCCCTGTCGAACCTGTGCATATGAGAGAGACGATGAAACAAGTCATGCTGGGCCTGGCCCTGGTCTGCCTGCTGGCAGGCTGTAACACGAAATCTGGCGAAGCAACCGTTTCGGGCGATCTGACAAGTCTGCAAAAAGTTGCCTTGATCAGCATCACCAGTGATGCCGACGTCGACCCGCAGGCGGTGAACATGGGATTGACGTTCGCCAACTTCTGTCTGGAGGAAGGCTTCAAGGTCGCCATCTTCTTCAACGTCAAGGGTGTGAAGATACCCACCGTCGATTTTCCGGACGACCAGGCATACGGAGAACACGCTCCGTTCAAGCAGCAGATTGCCACGCTGTCGCAGCAGGGAGTGGAGATTCACGTCTGCCCGGTCTGCATGGGAGATCTGGGAGTGGTCGACGAAGACATCATGGAAGGCGCTTTTAAGACGACCAAGCCCAAGCTGTTTGCCAACCTCGGAGTCAGCACGGTGGTGTTCACCTACTAGCACGCCTCTTGCGGTTGACTAAAATCAGCTTTGAGGATGCCAGAGTGGCGGAATTGGCAGACGCGCTGGATTCAAAATCCAGTGGGGGCAACCCCGTGGGAGTTCAAGTCTCCCCTCTGGTACTTTTTCTTCTAATGGTTTCTTGTCCTTGGTACCGTGTAGCACTGCAAAACGCAGTGTTTGACGGTCCCCCTGCTCTCTTAAGCCCGTGTTGCTGTTTAAGCATCTCATGGACCCTACTGGACCTAACTAGGACCTAACTAGGCCAAGATTTAGTCTTGAGTAAGAAACCACTTCCTACCCTTTCCATTTCATTGTCGCAGTTAACACAAATTGCGCAACAGCAAAACTAAGACTGTTGGATAAATTGCCAATCATTCAATGGGGGGTAGTTTTTTGTTCAGTTTGTTTGACGGGCTGCCTTCGCCCTCTTCTTTGAACAGATACTGAACGTCCAGTTTTCCGCAACAACCCGCAGGGCGACTGTGGATATTCTGGGGTCAAGCTTTTGGGGCTCAGGACGGACGTTATGGTATCTTTGCCATTGCCAGCGATATTCTCGATCCGTTTAGTACATGAGAACAAAATTAAGGCACCGCTTTACATACTGACCTTCTGTGTCATCGCCGTCGCGAGCCCATTCAGCGACGGTGACGACATTTTTGCTGCGGACGATGCGATCGACTTTCGTCGCGACGTGGCGCCGATTTTGCAGCGACGTTGCCTGACCTGTCACAACGATCGCAATCCACGCGGCGGCCTGTCGTTGCATTCCGCCAAAGCAGCCGACAAGGGGGGCGAAAGCGGGAAGGTGATCGTGTCTGGCGAGCCCGATACCAGCTATCTGCTCGATCTGGTAACTCCGTCCGACGGAAAGGCAGAGATGCCGAAGGGGGAACCGCCGCTGAAGGCCGAGGAAGTCGCCACGCTTCGTCGATGGATTTCAGACGGCGCCAAATGGCCGGCTGATGTTCGGCTCAAACCGCCAACGCACTGGTCACTGAAACCCCTCACTCGTCCAGTTGTGCCAACGGAAGCGAAGCTTTCGACTGCATTCCCGAATCGGAATCCGATTGATGCATTTGTTGCCGCCAGACACCACGACGCGAACCTTGAGGCGGCACCTCAGGCGGATCGCCGCAGCCTCATCCGACGGCTGTTTCTCGATATCACGGGCTTGCCGCCGTCACCCGCTGCCGTGGATGCCTTTATCACGAACGACAAACCGGACGCCTACGAACAACTCGTAGACGACTTGCTGAAGTCGCCACACTACGGCGAACGCTGGGGACGGTATTGGTTGGATCTGGCGAGATACGCAGACAGTGAAGGTTATCTGGGAGATGCCCTACGGCCGCACGCATGGGTTTATCGCGACTGGGTCATTGAGGCGATCAACCGTGATCTGCCATTCGATCAGTTCACGATCGAACAGCTTGCGGGCGACCTGGTTGAGAAGCCGACGCTCGACCAGCGAATCGCTACAGGCTTCCATCGCAACACACTGAGGAATACCGAGGCCGGCGTGGACCTTGAGTTGTACCGCACCAAGGAGATCGTCGATCGAGTCAATACGACGGGCATGGTCTGGCTGGGGCTGACACTTGGCTGCGCGGAATGTCACGACCACAAGAACGATCCAATCAGCCAGACCGAGTTCTATCGTCTCTACGCCTTCTTTAATAACGCCGACGAAGTTGGTGTCCGCGTGACTCGCGCGTGGGAAGTCGCCGATTACGAAGCAAGTCTGCAAAGCTGGAGGCCGGCCTGGAGTGATCTGGTTGCTGAGTTGCAGCCGTACCAGAAAGAGGATCTGACCGAGGATCAGCAGGCGACGATTTCCAAAGTGCTGGTCGCGAGCAACAAATCATTCGACTGGAAGATGATTCTTGACTTATACGACACAAGAGCTGACGGCTGGGACAAGTTGCAGGCGCGAGTGGACGCTCACGTGAAGAAGAAACCGTTGCCACCTGCGACAAAGGCGCGCGCATTTGCGAGACGAACGAAGGACCGCCGAGACACCTTTGTGCATGTCCGCGGCGTCTACACTCGGCACGGAGACCAAGTCCACCCTGGCACGCCAGCCGTCTTGCCTGCACTGAACCTTCGCAGCGAAGAACCCGATCGGCTGGATCTCGCGAATTGGCTGTTTCACGAGAAAAATCCACTGACCGCTCGCGTGGCGGTGAATCGAATCTGGCAGCACTTGTTCGGCCAGGGATTGGTTTCAACGCCGAACGACTTCGGGAGCGAGGGCGCCCAGCCGACCCATCCACAACTGCTGGATTGGCTGGCGACGGAATACCGTCGGCTTGGCTGGAGCCGGAAGGCGATGATTCGATTGATCGTCACGTCGTCGACATACCGACTTTCGTCCCGCTCGAACGCAGTCCCAACACAGCACCAGACCAGCAACCAGTTGTTGTGGCGACAGAACAGCTATCGCGTCAGTGCCGAGATCGTGCGAGATCTGCATTTGGCAGCCAGCGGGTTGCTCGAGCGGACGATCGGCCGGCGCGGGATTCGACCGCCGTTGCCAGCCTTCGTGACAGAAGTGGGCCGCAGCGTGAAGTGGCCGGTCAGCCAGGGAAGCGAGCGATACCGTCGCGGCATGTACATCTTCTTCAAACGCACGGTGCCGTACCCGATGCTGATGACGTTTGACGCACCGGACTCGACCATCTCCTGCAGTCGTCGCGAGCGATCCAACACTCCACTGCAGGCACTCACACTGCTCAATGACCCGGTCTTCTTTGAATGTGCTCAGACACTCGCAAAGCAACTGTGTGAGCAGCACGGCGAGGACATCGCCGCAGCCGTTGACGATCTCTTTCAGAGATGCCTCGGCAGACGACCCGTCAGCCAGGAACGCAGCTACCTGACGGCGGCGTTTCATGACGTGCAGCGTCTCGAACAGAAGCAACGCGGAAAGGACGGTTCGTCAGAGCAAATAAAGATCGCAGCCATGACGGCCGTCGCAAGAATCGTCATGAATCTTGATGAATTCATTACCCGAGACTAAGCAGAGTCCAAGATGCACCACCATCCGAGCCAAGACGAATTGGACCTCGCTGCCGCAAGCAGACGACGCTTCTTGACATCAGGGGCCAGCGGTCTGGGCACACTCGCATTGGCGTCCCTACTCAATGACGACGGAACGCTGGCGGGCGAAGTTCCGCCGCAACTCGCGCATTTTGCACCCACGGCTAAGCGCTGCATCTACCTCTTCATGGAAGGTGGACCAAGCCAAATGGACCTCTTTGACGAGAAGCCGAAACTCAAGGAACTCGACGGCCAGCCGATGCCCGAGTCGGTTCTCAAAGAGATCAAGTTCGCGTTCATTCAAAAGCAAAGTGCAAAGCTGATGGGCAGCCCCCGCACGTTTCGCCGCCATGGCGAGTGCGGTATGGCGTTATCAGATCTGCTTCCGCATCTGAGCACGTGCGTTGATGACATCGCACTCGTCCGATCGATGCATGGCGACCAATTCAACCATTTGCCGGGCCAGTTAATGATGTTGTCCGGATCCCCGTTGCAGGGTTGGCCAACCATGGGCTCTTGGCTCAACTACGGGTTAGGCAGCGAGTCGAAAGACCTCCCGAGCTACGTTGTGCTAACGACCCTGGGACGCGGCCTGCCGGGCGGTGCATCCAGCTGGTCGAGCGGTTTTCTCCCGTCGCAATACTCGGGCACTTTGTTTCGCAATCAGGGAAGCCCGGTCCTCAATCTGGCGAATCCCGCTGACATCTCGCGCGATGTTCAAGCACGAAGTTTGCAAGCGATCAACGAACTGAATCGCTTGCGCCTCAGCCAGACTGGAAACCCGGAAGTCGCCAGTCGGATTAAGGCGTACGAGCTTGCCTTTCAGATGCAGCAGACGGCGCCAGAACTGCTCGATCTGTCCGGCGAAACGCAAGCCACACTCGATGCGTACGGAGTCGACCGGAAGGACAAGCCGACCGGTACCACCGCTGGCTTCTCTGGCTCCTACGCGCGTAATTGCCTGCTGGCTCGACGGATGATCGAACGTGGCATCCGTTTCGTGACACTATTCCTCTCGACGTGGGATCACCACAGCAACCTGGACAGCGGCCTGAAACGCTATACCCAAATCGCCGATCAGCCCGTCACCGCGTTGCTGAAAGACTTGAAACAACGCGGCCTGTTGGACGAAACGTTGGTCGTCTGGGGTGGCGAGTTCGGCCGCACTCCGCTCGGCGAAAATCGAGTCAACTTCAAGACGGTCACGGGCCGAGACCATCATCCGTATTCCTTCAGTATGTGGCTTGCGGGAGGTGGCGTGAAAGGTGGTCAGGTCATCGGCGAGACAGACGACATCGGCTGGAGTGTCGCGAAGGATCCCGTCCACGTACACGACATGCACGCCACAATCCTGCGGCTCTTCGGCCTGGACCACGAGCGGTTGACATACCGCTTTCAAGGCCGCGACTTCCGACTCACCGACGTCTCGGGTCAGCTTGTCAGCAAGCTGTTGCCGTCTAATTAATCGCAGGACGCAGCTGGAACCGCTACATTTCCACAACATCGGCTTCGTAAATCACTTACTCTATCGGAGGAACTGAGCTTCGAACGTGGGAGTTCAAGTCTCCCCTCTGGTACTTTTTCTTCTTCAGAGTGAGCCGATCATAAAACGACTACTCATCTGTTTGCTGCTAGTCGGTGTTGTGGGGTGTGGGCCCGATGCCCAAAAGGCCCAGGACGAAAACACCGGGGATCCGAATGCGAACACGGAAGCGACGACCACAAACGGTGCGCTCAGTGACGAACAGGTTACTAAAATCCTGTCGCAGAGACTGGGCCGGTGGGAAGGGACGACTGTCATCAAGGGTCCTGATGGCAAGGTGCAATCCGAGTACCCGAAGACCGAAACGACCACATGGCTGGAAAAGGGGAAGTCGACCGAGACGCAGGTCACCGAAAAACTTCCACAAGGAGATCAGCAACTGGTTTTCACAAAGTGGTATGACAAGGAGCAGCAGCATGCTCTGCTCCCCCAAAAACCAAAACGGTAGCTACCGTCTTGGCTCTTCGGTAAATGAGCAGTACCGCTCATAAGTGCGTATGAATGCCTATGAATGCGACGACTTGCGACAGGCTCTGGCGCACCTATACTGCCTGACGTGAAGCGAGAAACAGGTTCGAAGCGCAGTTTTTATCGTTAGATTCAAAATCCAGTGCCCGTTAGGGCGTCCCGGTTCGAGTCCGGGCTCTGGTACTAACTGTCAGCAGTGCAGATAACGAAGCCCCCGCTGCCATCGACAGCAGGGGCTTCATTAATGGAGGCGAGAGGTCCTGCTCCCAGCTATCAACTTTACGGTTTGACACATTTCTTGAATTGTCGTAAATATGCAGGCTCTCCCCCAACCCAATTACACTTTCCACACTGCAGCAAGATTTTAGAAGTTTCGAGATGGAGGGCCTTGATGGCACTTAGAGGGCAATCGACCGCACGGCTGATTATTTCACGGCTCACATCTGTGTCAGTCGGTCTTTGTCTCTTCACCTTCACACCGTTTCTTCTGTTGGCGGGGCCGACAGGAGTGGAAGTGACTGAGGGGGAGTGCCCCGACCGGGAGAGCTCCGAAGAAGAACTCGCTGTCCGGTCTTCGGCATGCCGCCGCTTGAACAATCAGCGGCATAGTGGACTTAGATGGCCTTGTGAGACCGGCGATCGACTTCACCAAAGCGATTCTCATACCGGTCGTCCCCTGGCGATAGTCGGGCATCAGCTTGCCAATGGCCTCTGCGCGCCGTTGTTGATCTAGGCTGTGTCGATTTTCTGGACGTCGTCTGCCGAGTGAGTGGCGAATCTGACCATTACGGTGATTCGCTTCCCCCGTCGTTCCAGGACCTTCCATGTGTCCGAGCTTCAGCTGGTTGAAACAGCGGATTGTGGAACAAGAGGATTGATGATTCAAACAGGTTTCGCAGTCGTTTTATCAAGATAGACCAAGCATGCGTTTTTTCTCTGGTCTCATGAAGAGTACGGGTGGACTGGCCGAGAACTCGGCACAGCTCCATCCGGAATCGAATGGCGCTCAACACCAGGCTCTTTCCAGCGAAGAACGCGAGAGCCTTCGCCAGGACATTGACCAGGCCTGTCTACCGGTTGCACAGAACTGGCCGATGAAGACTTTTGCCTACCGCAACCCACTTCGTGGCTGGGAACACTTGCCATTTGACGAGGCCATCGGCCAAGCCCAACAGATGTTGGGAGGACGTGGATACATTGCAAACGAGGAGTACCGTCAGCTGTATCGGGAAGGGTGCATCACGGATGATGCGGTCAAACGAGCTCTCCAGCCTGTCGGGTCAGGAATTGCTACGCAGACGGTGACGGTAGGCAATCGTCCAGTCGCATCATCGGACGTATTGCGTTTGCATCTCCTGTTCGGATTCGAGGCGATCGACCCCGCCCTCTTGAGCTGGGAACGTGGCAGCGGCGACCTGACCAGGAGGTTCCGACGCGACCTGCCAGAGGAATCCAGGAATGGAGATGATGGCGACGCATCCTACCTGACGAAACTGTGGGAGAGCACGTTATCCGTGCTGAACCTGTCGGATTCCCACCATGATTCTGAAGTCGGGAGTGAGCAGGAATCCACGGGTCCAGCAGTCGACCTGCCTCCTGAACGGACCGTCAGTGATTGGTTGGGGACACTGGCTGGCGCTGTGCTGGTTGATCAAATCAATGACCAGATGATCAAATGGACCGCGGCTTATCTCGATGAAGGGATGGCCGGATGGGAGATGCCTGACAGAGACAAGGGATTCTATCAAGCCTGGCGAGAACTTGCGGCCAGGGACCTTTCCGGTCGTTTCCTTGGCATCAGGAGATGTGCCAGCAAAATCCGTGATTTGCCCGCCTTGCCGGAGGATGCAATTACCTTCAGCCTGCAACGTCTTGGAATCCCCAGGGAACGCTGGACGGACTACCTGTCACGACAGCTGGCCCAGTTACCCGGATGGGCAGGCTTCATTCGCTGGCTGGGCGAAAACCCTGATTATCCTGCCCAGGCGAAACACCCCATCGATCCGGTCCAGTACCTGGCTGCCCGCCTCTTCTACGAGGCCGAACTGGTCCAGGCATTCTGTCGGGACACGTGGGGAATTGAGGGGACGCTGCCCGCATTGTGTTCCTACTGGGAGCATCACCAGGACGAATACAACCAGCTTGTGCGTCAAGAACCCCAGGTGCCGGATCGCCAGGGGCAGACCGTTGACACCGATGGCTGGCGGCTGTTTCATCTCGCCCAGTTCCTGGAACTGACCCCCGAGGACATTGAAACCTGCCCTCCCAGTGACATCGAGACCCTGCTGCAGTGGTTGGACATCTTCCCCGGAGAGCAGCACGGCCCGGTTTGGCTGGAGGCGCTTGAAGCCAGCTACCGGGGAAAACTGATCGGACAGCTTTCGGCCCAGGTCGACAGGTCTGGGGGCGAGGCCCGCCCGCGCGCTCAGCTTGTCTTCTGTATCGATGTACGCTCGGAACCGTTTCGTCGTCATGTTGAGGATCAAGGGCCTTACCAGACATACGGGTACGCCGGTTTTTTCGGCGTTCCCATTAGTTTCCAGAGTTTTGATAGCGAGGGACACGCCCCCTTGTGTCCTGTCATCCTGGCACCAAAGTATGCGATCAAAGAGGTTCCTCGCGATGGGAACCAGGAATCTCTTCAAACCTATGCAAATGGATCACGCTGGAGCCAGCTCGGAGAGCATCTGTTTCATGACCTGAAACGCAATCCGGCGGGTTCATTCATGTTGATCGATCTGCTGGGCTTGTTCTTCAGCGTGCGGTTGATCGGGAAGACATTTTTTCAAAGGTCCTACGAATCCATCAAGGCCTGGGGACGAGGTTGGTTTACTCAACCAGTTGCCACTCAGATTCCGATCGATCTGGTTGAGGATGATTCTGGCGAGGCATCGACTGAATTACCTCATGGATTCTCACTCACCGAGCAAGCAACCTTTGTAGAAAACGGAATGCGTGCGATTGGGCTGACCGGGGAGTTCGGACGATTTATCGTCCTCTGCGGGCATGGTAGCAGCTCGGACAACAATCCCTACTTTGCGGCGTACAACTGTGGTGCCTGCGGCGGTGGCCATGGGGACCCGAATGCTCGAGTCTTCGCAGCGATGGGAAACAGCCCCAAGGTCCGGCTGAAGTTAAAGCAGAATGGACTGAACATACCGGATGACACTTGGTTTCTTGCCGGCAAACACAACACCGTGACCGACCAGGTCTCGTTCTACGACGTGCAAGATGTTCCGGCGAGTCACGCCGAGGATTTGCAACTGTTGATCCAGGACCTTCACCAGGCGACTGCTGAACAGGCCCGCGAGCGGTCGTATCGCATCCCCCAGGCTCCACGAGGCATCACCGCGACTCAAGCGTGTAACCACATGGTCAAGCGAAGCCTGGATTGGGCAAATGTGCGTCCAGAATGGGGCTTATCAAGCAACGCCGGATTCATTCTTGGCAGGCGGGAACTCACCCATGGCCTTGATCTCGGGGGCCGCGTGTTCTTGCACTCTTATGACCCGGTGGCGGATTCAGAGGGAGCGATCCTGGAAGCCCTGATGATGGCACCACTGGTCGTCGGACAGTGGATCAGCATGGAGTATTACTTCTCTGCTGTTGCTCCCTGGTGCTATGGGAGTGGTAGTAAAGTGACGCATAACGTGGTCTCGGGTGTCGGTGTGATGCACGGCAGCCATGGCGATCTTCAAACGGGGCTTCCCTTGCAGAGCGTCAACAACGGCAACGTGCATTACCACGAACCGATGCGGTTACTTGCCATCATCGAGGCCCCCACCGATCGAATATCCGCCGCTATCGAAAAGCACTCGCTACTGCAGCATCTCTTTCACAACCAGTGGATCATCCTTGTAGCAGTTGATCCGTCAACGCGTGAGTTTCAGCAGTACAACCCGGACGCAACATGGGAAGCGTGTCAATGACGTCATTCGGCAGAGCCCCTAGTCGGCAGGCAATTACATGAAGTCCAGCTACTACCCTATCCTGG
>CAUZOB010000019.1:0-36296 GCA_963581185.1 Planctomycetota bacterium
CAGGCGTATCTCAAGGCCGGTGTCCTGGCATCCGCCGACTCGCTGCAAGTAACCGTCGAAAAGCTTGGCAAGCTGCCGCTGCTGTACCAGCCTGCAATCAAGTTCAATTACAGCGTTTCCACGGATGTGCTGGGTCACGTCGTGGAAGTAGTCTCCGGGAAGAGCTTGGGGGATTTTTTCCAGCAGCGGATCTTTGAGCCGCTCAACATGACCGACACTGCTTTCCAGGTGCCCAAGGAGTCGGTCAGCCGATTCGCGACTGTCTACAGTCCCAAGGCCGAAGGTGGTCTGGGCGTGAATGATGCGGCCATGACAAGTCGTTTTGTTCGTAAACCGGCGATGTGTTCCGGTGGCGGCGGACTTGTTTCCACCGCTCGGGATTACAGCAGGTTCTGCCAGATGATGCTCAACGGTGGTGAACTGGATGGCAATCGCATCTTCAAGGCAGCCACTGTTGCAGACATGACGAGAGATCACTTGCCGGCAAGTGCGTTCCCGATATCACTCGGTGGGACGCGTCCCGGCGTGGGATTCGGTTTAGGCTTTTCGGTGGTTGTCAAAAAACCGACTCCGGACAGCGATGCGCGTCTTGGAGAATATGGCTGGGGCGGAGCTGCCAGTACTCACTTTTGGATTTCAAAAAAGGACAAGCTGGCGGTCGTGCTGCTCAGCCAGCGAACGCCATTTACCGACCAGCTCGAAGACGCGATCAAGCCCCTGGTCTACGCCGCGATCAAGTGACGAAGACCAGGCCCCCGTCCGACGAGTCCAGACCGCCTGCTGTCGGCTTGATTGAGTTTGGGCTCCAGCATCCATTTACTAACTTGCAACTGTGCGGTCAGCATCGTCGCCGTCAATCGCCTATATTGAGTCGCAACTCGATACACCATTGCAGCAACGGAGGGATGTACCATGCGTAGCTTCAAAACCGCCGCCGTCGTTTTAGGGCTGGCGCTGCTGGCTGGCAGCGTTGCCTCAGCCGACAAACCAGAGACGATCAAGTTGTTCAATGGCAAGGACCTTGCCGGCTGGACTCACTTTTTGACCGAGGCAGATGCCAAGCTGGAAGATGTCTGGAGTGTCAAGGACGGCGTGATCGTCTGCAAAGGGACTCCGGGAGGCTACCTGGCCACCAAGGACATGTATGAGAGCTTTATCCTGGTGGTCGAATGGCGTTGGCCAGCCAAGCCTGGCAACAGCGGCGTCTTGATGCGGATCACGGGCGACCCCAAGATGTTGCCGAATTGCTGTGAAGCACAGCTCAAGAGTGGCGATGCGGGAGCCATGTATGGCTTCCAGGGCTTCAAACTGGCTGGTGACAAGTCGCGCCTGTTCGCCAACCCGAATGCTGTCGGAGGGTTGACCGGATTAAGGAAGGCTGCGGCCAACGAAAAGGAAGCGGGTGAGTGGAATAAGTTTGAGATCACTGCCAAGGGTGACACCGTGACCATCATTCTGAACGGCAAGGAAGTCAACAAGGCGACCGGTGTTGATGTGCGAGCAGGCCAGATTGGCCTGCAGTCAGAAGGTGGCGAGATCCACTTCCGCACTGTGACGATCACGCCGCTGAAGAAGTAAGCCGGTCGGCGTTTGCGAAGCCGCCCTGACTCTTTCCAACGGATGACAGCACGTATGGTTCAATCGATACGACGCACACTGAATATTCTGCCAGCCACGCTGGCCTGCTTTCTGCTCATATCTGGGTCGCTTGCGGCCCAAGCTCCGAACAAGGCGCAGCTGAGCAACTGGCACCAATGGCGTGGGCCGCACGCCAATGGTGTCTCGACAACTGCCAGGCCTCCCACCGAGTGGTCCGAAGAGAAGAACATCCAGTGGAAAGTTGCGATCGACGGCAACGGCAGCTCGACTCCGATTATCTGGAACGACAGGGTCTACCTGTTGACGGCAATTAACACAGGGATTGTTGATCCGGCACAGGCAAAGCCGGAAGATCAGCCGGAACGTGCATTCGGGATCAAGTATCCGAATACGGAATACGAATTCGTTGTCTTCTGCCTGGATCGAGCGAGCGGAAGAGAAGTCTGGCGACAGACTGCCACGCAGCGAGTGCCCCATGAAGGCCATCATGGCGACAATAACTTTGCTTCGGGCTCGCCGACAACCGATGGTGAGCGATTGTATTGCTGGTTCGGGTCAGCCGGGCTTTACTGTTATGACCTGGACGGCAAGAAGCTCTGGACACGTGAATTGGGTAAGTCGTATATGGGGTCCAGCCTGGGTGAGGGATGCTCGCCAGTGCTCCACGATGGAAAAATTGTCGTCGTCCGTGACCACTCCCGGCAATCGACGATTGAAGTACTTGATGCCAGCAATGGCAAGACGCTCTGGAACGCAGATCGCGAAGAAGGTAATGCCTGGGCAACACCGATCGTGTTGAAACACAGTGGCCACACCCAGGTGATCACGGCGGCTTCCAATCGCATCCGCAGTTATGACCTGGAGACAGGAAAGATCATTTGGGAATGCAGCGGATTGACCGGCAACGTAACTCCCTGCCCCGTGATCGACGGAGACAATGTAGTTTGCATGAGCGGCTACAAGGGTTATTCGGTGATGGCTCTGCCACTTTCTGCCAAGGGTGACATTTCGGGAACCGATCAGATTGTATGGCAAGGCGAGCGTGGCACGCCCTATGTTCCGTCGCCCGTCCTCTACGACGGCTTGCTGTTCTTCAATCAGTCAAACCAGGCGATCTGGAGTTGCCTGGATTCCAGTAGCGGTGAAACCGTGCTGGAACGTACTCGTTTGCCTGGAATTTCGAATATCTACGCGTCGCCCGTCGGTGCCGATGGTCGAGTGTACGTCACCGGTCGCAAGGGGGTGACGCTGGTCCTCAACCGATCCCAGTCGCTCGATGTGCTGGCCACCAACAGGCTGGACGATATCTTCGATTCTTCCCCATCGCTGGCCGGCAACCAGCTGTTCCTGCGTGGCGGCAAGCATCTTTATTGTATTGCGGACGAGTAGTAGCAGGTCCAGGTTGGCCGCCAAGCCAAGACCGACGTCAAATCGCGGTTGATCGCTGTTGTGGCGAACATGGATTGCCTCAAGAGTGGTACAAATGTGGCACAAGGCGCGGCCATGCAACGAGATGCTATCTGATTCCCGTGTTGCCGGAGTGATTCGTTATGAACCGTCTGGTTTTCCAGCGACTTGCCTTCGTTCTCTTCGTCGGCCTGTCGATGCTCAATCAAGGCCGGCTTGCTGGCGAGGATGTTATCCCTCACCACCAGGACAAGCCGCCCGGTCCTGCGCTCTCGCCGCTTGAGGCGGTCAAGAAGATGACGGTCCCCGATGGGTTCAGCGTCGAAATCGTTGCCGCCGAACCGGATATCGTGAACCCGATTGCCATGACGATTGACGAGCAAGGCCGATTCTGGATTACCGAGAGTCTCGAGTATCCTCGCAACGCGCCCGGACCTGGCCAGGACCGCGTCAAGGTGCTGACAGATACCAATGGAGATGGACGGGCTGACAAGTTCACGCTCTTCCTGGATGGACTCAATATCCCTTCTGGAATCGCGGTCGGCTTTGGTGGAGTCTGGATCGTCAATTCTCCGGACCTGCTGTTTGTGCCAGATGCCAATCGCGATGCCGTTCCGGATGGTCCGCCGCAGGTCGTTGTAACTGGCTTTGGCCGACGTGACACGCACGAGCTGGCCAACTCACTCACCTGGGGACCCGACGGCTGGCTGTACGGCCTGAATGGAATCTTCAATCCGGCTGAGGTTCGATACACCGAGTCGAACCCCAATTACCGTCCGGACCATCCAGGCTTCGACTTTAATGCGGCCATGTTCCGTATCCATCCGCGGACACTCGAGTTCCAGGTCTTTGCCCGCGGCACCAGTAACCCCTGGGGCATCGCCTTCAACAATGATGGCGAGGCTTTTGTATCAGCCTGCGTCATTGATCACCTCTGGCATATCACCGAGACGGGATACTACCGTCGCCAGGCTGGTGCCTATCCACCGTTCACCTGGCCGATCGAATCGATTGTCGACTACAAGCACCAGAAAGCGGCCTACTGCGGTATCCACTACTTCGACAGCGACGCTTATCCAGAGAAGTACCGTCGACGTCTCTACATGGGCAACATCCACGGCAACTGCATCAACGTCGACCGACTTGACCGCGATGGCGCAACCTACCAGGGTCACGGCGAAGCGGACTTCCTTTCGGCGAACGATGCTTGGTTCATGCCAGTCGTCCAGAAGACCGGTCCGGATGGGAGTCTCTACATACTTGATTGGTACGATCGCTATCACTGTTACCAGGATGCCCGCCGAGATCCAAAGGGCATCGATCGTCTCAAGGGCCGGCTCTACCGCGTTCGCTATCAGGAGACTCCGAGAAAGTGGGGTTTTGATCTCGGTCGCCTGGAAAGTGACGAACTTGTCGCCTTGCTGGGATCCGGTAATGACTATGTCCGGACAACCGCGCAGCGTTTGTTACAGGAACAGTCCTCTCCCGATGCCAGGCTGGCATTATTAGAACTGGTCGGTGATCGTGACAAATCGCTCGTTCACCGACGCCACGCAGCATTTGCGCTGGCTGGCATGACAGACGAGACTGCGGATCGTGAATGGAGAAGGCGGATTGGTGAGGCACTTCGCAAGTCGGAGGACCCCACACTCAAGGGCTGGGCCATCCGGCAGGAAATGAACGACAGGCTCCTGCGAGACCGTATGGCAGGTTCCCTGAAGGAACGCGGACATGCCTATTCTGACGCTGAACTTCCGCCGCAACAGCGAGTCCATGCTGTGATTGCCCTGGCAAAGTTGCCAACAAGTTCTCCCGTGGTGATGGAGGGCTTGTTGCACCACCTCTCCAGGGCGGCGGATGATCCGCTGATTCCGCACATCGTCTGGCGTAGCCTCCACCCACGATTGGAAGAACAGGGCGGCGAGCTGATTCGACTTCTGCAATCGGAGCGGTACCTGGATGGCCTCGTTGCCGCCGGATTGATTCCACGAGTTGTGGATCGGCTGCTCAGCCGACGGGATCCCGATTTCACATCGGTGGTCAGCCTGCTGGAACTGGCGCGGGGCATGAAAAACCGTCGAGCTATTGTCGGCGAGATCCTGGGGGCCATCTCGGAACGAGTGCAAACACGGCAGATTAGCGGTGAAGCACTGGCAGAATTGAAACAGTTGATTTCCCCGGATTTGCGAGAACTGGTCGCTCGCGGGCTGCCCGCAGAGGCAAATGAGCGAGGTCTTTACCAGGATGCTGTGTTCCTGTTGACGTCGCTCAAGGACGAAGCGGGGCTCGGGCCGGCACGCAGCATGTTCGCCGCGGAAGAACTACCGACAGCTATCCGGCTGGCGGCGCTCAAGGCAGTGATTGCGGCTGGCGACAGCGGAGTGCTTGCCCATGTCGCAGACCTGCTGGCTGAACCAGAAGACTCCACAGTGGAGTTTCGCGCTGATGTGTTGGCTTCGCTCGCCGCACTCAATGATGAAACAGTTGCCGAGGTGGTTCTCGAGCACTTCGATAGTCTCGAAGCCGAGCTGCAACCGCGGGTGGCTGAATTGCTGACACAACGGTTGCCCTGGGCCAAGACCCTGCTGGCGGCCATCGGGAACAAGCAGGTGCCAGCCGGCTTGCTCAACCTCAACCAGGTCCAACGGTTAAACGAACGGGCCGACAAGGAACTCAAGGCCCTGGTTACCAAATACTGGGGCACTGTCCGCTCGGTTCGTGATCCCGCACGGGTCCAGGTCATTTCCGAGGTCAAGCAATTCCTGCGAAGCGAACCGGGCGATGCGATCAAGGGCACGCTGGTCTTTAAGAAAGTTTGTGGCCAGTGCCACAAGATCTATGGTGAAGGTGTTGAAGTCGGTCCGGACATCACTCGCAACGGCCGCAGCTCGTTTGACCAGCTGCTTTCCAATGTCTTCGACCCCAGCCTCGTGATCGGTGCGGCTTACCAGTCGCGAACGGTTATCACAACAGATGGCCGTATCCTGACTGGCCTGCCAGTCGAAGAGACGGATCAACGGATTGTGCTCACAGTCCAGGGTGGCAAACGGGAGATTATCCCGCGCGGAGAAATCGAGCTCTTCAAGGTCAACAAGCTTTCGATGATGCCTGAGCAACTGGAAAAGCAACTCAAGCCGGACGAACTGGCGGACCTGTTTGCTTACCTGACACTCGATCGACCTCCGGAGGATCCCGCTGCCCGCCAGCTTCCCGGAGTTCGCCTGGTCACGGCTCGTGACACGGTCAAGCCGAGTGAGTTCGCAGGTATTATCCAGGAAGTCGCGCCTGGGTTTAATGCCAGCAGCAGCGGAGAACGTGGAGTCGGTCTCGTGCCGGACCATTTGGGACGACTGGCTGTTCGTACTCATCCGCTGAACCGGACTACCCCCTGTGTCCTGTATGGCGAGTTTGATCTGCCGGCTGGAAAGAAGTCGACTCTGCGTGTCACCGTCAGCCATGATCCACGCGGCGACTGGACGTTAATCGCGAAAGTGAACGGCCAGCCACAGATCAAAGGACAGGTGATCGGCAAGGATACGACCACCGACGGTTGGGTAACACATGTGGTCGACCTGAGTCGGTTCGCCGGGACGCGAGTCAGGATTGAACTTCTGAATCAACCGAGCGACTGGTCATGGGAGTTCGGCTACTGGGGCTCAGTGCAGATTCGTTCTGAGTGAGACCTGGGAAGCGTGGTAGGAATAGCTTTCCCCGTGGAAGCTGGCGATTAGTTTGGGAGAAACAGAATGACGGACAAGCAATTTAACGTGGCAATGATTGGACTCGGATTTGGTGCCGAGTTCATCCCCATTTACCAGAGCCACCCTAACGCCAATGTTTACGCCATCTGTCGCCGTAATGAGACCGAGTTGAACAAGACCGGTGATCAATTCGGGATCGAAAAGCGATATGCCAGTTATGAACAGGTGCTCGCTGATCCAGATGTCGATTATGTCCACATTAATTCGCCGATTGATGATCATGCATGGATGTCCCTGCAGGCGCTTGACGCCGGTAAACATGTGATCTGTACCGTGCCGATGGCGACCACCATCGACGAGTGCCGGCAGATTGTCGACAAGGTGAAGGAGACCGGCCTCAAGTACATGATGGCGGAAACCGTCGTCTACAGTCGGGAGTTCTTGTTCATCAAGGAGATGTACGACAGCGGTGAACTGGGAAAAATTCAGCACCTGGCAGCGTCGCATCCGCAGGATATGGATGGCTGGCCGGAGTACTGGCAGCGGATGATCCCGATGCACTATGCCACGCATGTTGTGAGTCCCTGCCTGGGACTCGTCAATGGACTGGCTGAATACGTCAGCTGCTTCGGCTCAGGTACAGTAAGAGATGACATCGCAGAAAAATCGGGTACTCGATTCGCGGTTGAGTCATGTCATATCAAGGTCAAGGAGAGCGACATCACAGCTCACATCTGGCGTTTCTTGTATGACGTTGCCAGGCAATACCGTGAGAGCTTTGATGTCTATGGCACCAAGAAGAGCTTTGAATGGACATTGGTCGAAAACGAGCCACATGTCATTCACACGGCCAAGAAACCGGAGTCGGAGATCCCGGAGAAAGTTGAAGTGCCCGACTATGCCCACCTGCTGCCCGAGCCGATCCAGCGGTTCACGCTACCGCAGGAGATTCACGATGCAGATCATCTCTCTTTTATCCAGGGTGGCGGGCATGGCGGATCGCACCCGCACCTGGTGAATGAATTTCTGCAGGCCTTGATCGAAGATCGTGATCCCTGGCCAAACGCGGTAACCAGTGCCAACTGGACATGCGTAGGTATTTGCGCTCATGAGTCAGCAGAAAAAGACGGACAGATTGTGCAGCTGCCCGAGTTTACGCTCGGCTAATTCTGTTCCGGCTGAGGCCTTGTCCACTTTCCAACAGGGGCACCGGGAGAGGAAAACCGAATAAGCGCAGAAGCCAGCCCAGGGAGATGTTGATGAAGTTGTTGATGGCGATTGTTCTGCTGATGATCCTCATACCCCTCGTCCTGTTCACGATCGTTCATTGGTGTCGTGCCTGTAAGAGTTTGACCAAGCAAAGAAAGCACGCATCATGCCACTCCGAGGAAATCGAACGATGATCCATGCCAGGTCCTTGATTATTGTCTTCAGCTGTCTTCTCGTGATCGGTCTAGGTATGCCGCTGGCTGCTCAAGACAAGGACGACAACCAGACCGTTCGAGTTTTCATTTTTGCCGGTCAGTCCAATATGGTCGGCTCGGATTCCAAACTTCAGGACGTCAAGCGGTTCCCTCCCTTCGTCGGACTGGAGAACTCGCAGCCCAATGTCCGCTTCTCCTACTGCCTGGGTCGTGAAAACAAGACTCGCTCCGACGGCTGGGTCGACCTGGCGGCTGTGAATAATGTGGTGGGACCGGAACTCAGCTTTGCCAGGAGAGTGTCCGGCACGATCAAGGCACCGATCGCGATTATCAAGTGTGCCGCGGGTGGTACACACCTGGGTGGTGATTGGAACCCGGATGAGCCAATTGGCTTCAAGATGTATCCGCTGGCACTCGAATTGATTCAATCCTCACTGGCGGAACTGGATCAGCAGAACATCAAGTACCGGATCGAGGGATTCATGTGGCACCAGGGCGAGAACGACATGTTCAACGAGGACTACATGCCTAACTATGGCAAGAATCTGGCAAACCTGCTGACCTGTTGGCGACGTGACCTGAAGACTCCGAACTTGAAGTTCTATATTGGCGAGTTATGTACGAAGACGATCTGGGGGATGGACCTGCGGCCGCGAATGTATGCCATCAGCGTTGGCCAGAAGTCAGTCACCTCGGTCGATCCTCTGGCTGAGTATATTCCCACCTCTCATGTCAGCGTGGAAATCGGGGGCGGAGTTGGGCTGCACTATCACTACGGCACACTGGGCCAACTGGAGCATGGCGTTAACTATGCCGATGCTTACCTGCGAACAATCGGGATGGCAACTGAATCGGAACGGACGCTGAAGAAATTGCCCTACAAGAAAAAGAGCAGGGTCAAGCTGTTCGTGCTGGCTGGACATCGCAATATGGAAGGGGAGCGTGCCTTTGTCCAACAGTTGGATATGCTGCCAGGTCAGGGATCGTTACGCGAGGACAATCCCAGGATCGCGTTTAAGTACAGTCTGGGTGGTGGATACAAGACGTCGGATGGATGGGAGCCGCTGGGGCCGACGGGCTATTATGATACTTTCGGTCCGGAGCTCAGTTTCGCGCAGACGCTCGAAGCCAGCCTCAAAGAGAATATCGCTATCGCCAAGTTCACACACAGTGGCACTCAAGTGATCGACTGGACGCCGGAGGGGAGTGTCGCCAAGTCGCGTAATATCTACCCACAATTCATTGCCTTTGTTCAGCACTCGATCAAACAACTGGCTCAGCGAGGGTACGATGTCGAACTGGCAGGAGTCTTTTATCATCTTGGTGAAAATGACATGTCGTTCGGCCCTCACCGGAGAAACGCACCTGGCTGGTTGCAGTCGACAATTGATCAAAGCCGCCAGGACCTCGGTATGCCGCAGCTCACGTGGTTTGTTAGCCAGCAGCCGCCGACCGACAATGAGCGAGTGAACAACATAGACGTCGTTGCCGCGATGGAGCAGGTTGCGGCCAGCGATGATAACTTTATCCACATCAAAGCATTCGACCTGCCGGCGCAGGAGAAACAGCTGGTACTCGATGCGAATGGCATCGTGCAGCTGGGCCGGCTGATCGCGGAACGCTACTTGCAGCAGGAGTAGCGGATGCCTGGGTAACAGCTTGATATCAGCTCAGAGGCGCCCTGGCGGTGATCGCGGAGCTGATTTTGGCGAGCAGCGGACGAAAATTTTGGAGAATTCAACAAGCGGACGGGCAGGTCAGCAAGTTCACGATGACAGGCGATGAGCCCCTTGCCGGCATGGCCTTGTGACCCTGTTCGATACAGCAGACGCTATTTCCTGCTCTTTCCAGTACTAAATGAGACAGGCCCAATGGGACCGGAGCGCGTGATTGGAGGCAAATGTGGATTTTGCTCCAAAATGGCGGTGACAGACAAATTTCGTTCTTAGGGCCTTCGGGCCTAATATTCGAGCGCCTGATCCTATAGAATTGCGGCATAGCAGCGGAGTGACTTGACTACAGTTTGTCGGGTGACGTTGCGAAGATTTTTTTGGGAAGTGGACAAATGGCTGAAGGTACTATCAAACGACTCACAGATCGCGGCTTCGGATTCATCGATACTGGCGGAGAGAAGGACATGTTCTTTCACTCGTCCAACGTCGAGGGTGTTCGATTTGACGAGCTCCAAGAAGGACAACGTGTGTCGTACACGGAAGGTGAAGGACCCAAGGGTCCTCGTGCTGAGAACGTCACGCCTGTCTAACCAGACTGGTAACTTTGCGACCGGGCTGCCAATGATCTTGGATCACACTGGCATAGCTCGATCGCGACGTCTCAGAAATGCTGTTCGAATCACACGGGCAGTTCCTTGTTCATAGCAGGGGGCTGTTCGTGCGGTACGGCAGTTTCAATGGGGTTTCTTCCCCATTTAATCAATCGCTGCTCAAGCGGGTTATGTGCCTGCGCTGATGCCAAATCAGCTGCGTCGGCACGTGCTAACTGAGAAGTGCCGCTATCGGTCTGCCGTCAGTGATGTGGCGAGGCCGCCCAGTAAAGTCGGGCAAGACTGTTTCGTGAGGTATTCCGAATGCCTCATAGATGGTGGCGGCAATATCATCTGGGGAGGCCGGCATGTCGACAACATCTCCTGCCTGCCGGTCGGTTGCGCCGAAGACGCCACCAGCATGAACTCCGGCACCAGCCCAGAGTACACAGTAGGCTCGGCCCCAGTGGTCTCGGCCACCATCCTGGGCGTCATTAATTTTCGGCGTGCGGCCCATCTCGCCCATCGCGAATACCAGGGTCTCGTCCAGCAAGCCCCGTTCGTCCAGATCCGTGATCAAAGCTGAGAATGCCTGGTCGAATTCTGGTAAAAGGTTGTCGTTGTAGAGGCGGAAGTGATCGAAATGTGTGTCCCAGATCTGGAAAGGCGACAGCCGCGTATTCTTCGGGTTGGAAACAGCATTGGCTGTTACGAAGCGTACCCCCGACTCAATCAATCGGCGGGCGAGCAGCATGGCCTGGCCCATCTCAAAGCGGCCATAACGCTCGTGGTACTCGGCCGGCTCGGCGCTGACGTCAAAGGCCTCGCGGCTGCCAGCTGACAAGAGTAATTCCAATGCCTGAGATCGGTGGTGATCCAGTGTACGGATGCGTCGGTATTTGTCTGCCGCCGGGAAATCCCGATTCAATCCAGCGAGCAACTGGCTGCGATCTGCCAGTCGTGATCTGCTCACGTCGTCAGGCAACGTCAGAGCTGCTGGCACCGGCAAGCGGCCATCCCACTCCGGTGCCCGTGCCATCATGCGATTACGCGCCACCGGAAATGGATCGTAATCACGACCCAGCCAACCGCCCCCTGCGCTCGGCGTGGGAAAGCCCATGTCAAACAGCAGGCGGGGTGTGAGCACGAAGCTTGGCATGGCACTGTCGGTCGGGCACAGCCGGGAAACCACCGACCCATAAGTTGGATGGTCCATCGCCCCCGGGGAAATGTCGGCGTCGGTGCCGGGTGAATGACCGCTGAGTGCATACGCCGCACTACTGTTGTGAGCAGTCAGGTGATGCTTGGCAGACCGTAGGATGGAGAACTTGTTGGTCAGCCGGGCAAGTCGCGGCAGTTTTTCGCAGATCTGAGTTCCCGCTACGGCGGTGGCTATCGGCTTGTATGGACCACGAATCCCCTCGGGTGCTGAGGGTTTCATGTCGAACGTATCCAGCTGCGATGGGCCCCCATTGAGGAATACAAAGATGGCATTCTTGGCCCGACCCTGTAGCTGCCCACCCAGGCTGGCTTGGATTTCAAACAACTGCGGCAAGCTGAATCCGCCCAGGCCGAGTGTCCCAGCGAGCAGCAGCTGTCGGCGGGAAAGAGGAACCGGGCGAGTCATGATCAGGTACTCAGTAAGAGGTTATGTCAGCTCACGAATTCGAGCGGCCTGGATCCTATGTCGATGCCAGCGAACGTCACAGTCAGCGGGTATTGTGCGGTTCGCATTACCTAGATCTTATTGGCAATCGGAGGACAAGGAAACAAGGATTTAGACGTTGGAGTAGACTACATCAGTCAACCAGCAATTCAAGCACGAAAGAGCCATGAAGATCCGGAGGCAGCTGCAGGTGGGTTTTCAGGGAATGAAGTCATGGGACGCCAATCCTCACAGGATTTGTTGCCAGGGCAACAGCATCCATGGTCGCTCCGGAAGCAGCTCGCTTTCTGGATACACCTGGTATTCTGGGTTGCCGTCGCGATCGTAATTCTGTTCTTTCAGAATCAGCCTGCGGCTGACTTTACCATTTTACTGCTGCTGGCATTAGCGTTGCTGCAGGAGCTGACGTCAAAGAAGATCGAGATTGGATACCTTTCCAGCGCATACTGGATGCTGGTCAGTGTTGTTGCCTGCCTGGTTTACTTCATCCGTGGAGACGATCTGCTTGGCATCGGCTATGCCGTTATGACCATCGGATTTGGTTGCGGTATATTTTTTACGTGGCGCAAGTCCCGCGTCATCGGCAAGCGGCTGAAGGCACAACTTGACCGAGTCTCTGTGCCATTGCGCAAGGTATTCGATCGCGATTCGTGAATCGAGGCGAGACGGGACTGAAACCTGTGACCGTTTTCCTGCAGAAAACGCCTGTTTTGAAACAGCGACACGCGTCATCCAACGCACTCTCTGGCGGTGATGAGCGGCTAAGGGTCCTGCTGGAGGCCTGGGCCGAGCTACCCGAGAGCGTGAAGGACGCCGTGGTGAAGATGGTCAGGGGTTAGTCTTCGTCTGCCTCGGTGCTGTCGCTGTCTGTCGCGGGTGAGGAACTTAAAGGCACTCCGGTGCTTTCTTCCGAATCAAAACCACCATCCATCAGTGGCTCTTTGGTTCTATAAGCAACCGTTCCATGGTAGCACCGGGTGGTCCTAAGGGATTGGCGATGCCCCGATTGTAGCCGCTCGGCCAGCGGCCGGCATGTGGAACGCTGACCTTCGCTGGCATCCCCCTGACGTCACGTGGCATAATGAACCGTTCAGGTATTGCGACAACTTCCAGATCAGCATCGACCTAGTCAACATGCCTGGCACGCTGGTGACTCCATGCTCGGTCGCACGAGAGCCGTCGCAGCTGGAAGAGATGTGCCAGCCAGGACGTGATCCAAGGGAAAGCACGCAGGACAATGGATTTAAGACGCCTACTTCTTTGCCTGATTGCAGTCACCGCGGCAATATGTGCCATGCTGCAACAGGACCACTTGCTTGCTATCTCCGAACAGGACAAAAGACCAGCGAATGATCTTTTTGACAATACAGTCGCGGAGATTCTTATCAAGCGCTGCATTCGCTGCCACAACCCGGTCGAATTGTCGGGTGCATTAGACCTCACCTCAGCCAAAGGCCTGGCAACCGGCGGCACCTCCGGGCCGGTGATTAACAGCGAGTCTCCCAACGACAGCAGGCTTGTTGAACTAGTGGAGCATCGGAAAAAACCCCGCATGCCCCTCGATCAACCCAGGCTCCCCGGCAGTTCCATCGAGGCCCTGAAAACATGGATCGCGGCAGGTGCTCCATACACGCGAGAGCTCACTGCACCGACAGCTGCCAGGGAGCAGATAAAAGTTGACCGTTCGTTTTGGTCATTTCGCCGTCTCCAGGATGTGGTTGTCCCACGGACCAACAAGGCCAACACGAAAAACCCCGTCGATGCTTTTATTGCCTCGAGCTGGCGGGCAGCGAAACTAATCCCACCTCGAAGGGCAACGAGAGGCGTGTTAATCCGACGACTCTATTTAGACCTCCTTGGCATTCCACCAGAACCCGATGCGGTCAAGGCGTTTGTCACTGATGACTCGCCCCTGGCCTGGCCGCAGCTTGTGGATGATGTATTAAGTCGCCCCGGCTATGGACAACGATGGGGCCGCTACTGGCTGGACGTGGTCCGGTTTGCTGAAAGTTACGGATTTGAACATGACCTGGATAACGATAACGCGTATCACTTCAGGGACTTTGTGATTCAGTCCTGGAACGCTGACCAGCCATTTGACGAGTTCATTCGATGGCAACTCGCCGGAGACGAACTGGCACCAGGCAACACGCATGCCAGGCTGGCAACTGGATTTCTCGCAGCAGGTCCGCGAAACGCTGACATTGCACAGGTAAGAGTGGAGCAAGAACGATATGACGAATTAGATGACTTTGCACGAACCATCGGGGCAGGATTTCTTGGATTAACTATCGGCTGTGCACGCTGCCACGATCACAAGTTCGATCCGCTCACACAACGAGAGTATTACGAATTCATCAAGGTCTTTGATAAATCGATTCGCGGCGAGGTCGAGGTTGTCCCTATCCAACCCACTGCGATAGGGAAGACGAAAGCTCTCGTGGCAGGTGAAGGCCTGGAACCGCTGGCGCGGATCTACAATCCAGGACCCGCGTTTTACAAAGATACCTGGATGCTCAATCGAGGAGATGTAAACCTCAAGGAATACATCGTGTCGCCAGGAGTTCCTGGGATTTTGACTGCCAGGGATGACATCGCATTTGATCACTGGGAGCGTCCTCTAGAAGAAGATACTGAATTCACCCATTTTCGATCCTCAGCGGCGCGGTGGATTACAGATTTGAATGATGGCGCTGGTCCGCTGCTGGCACGAGTGATTGCCAACCGCGTCTGGCAGTTCCACTTTGGCCGCGGAATTGTAACCACGCCCAATGACTTCGGTGCCCGCGGAGCACAACCGAGTCATCCAGAGCTGCTGGAATGGCTTGCCGCCGAGCTCGTGCAACATGACTGGAGCCTCAAATACCTGCACCGTCTTATCCTCAACAGCCACGCCTATCAGCAAATCAGCCTGCAAAAGAATCCGACTGGAACCCAGCTCGCCTTATTTCACGGCTTCCCGGTGCGTCGACTGGATGCGGATGCAATTCACGACAGCTTGCTGGCAGCAACCAACCAATTAAGCCATCAAATGTACGGGCCAAGCGTAATCAGCCGGTCAAGTAACAGGCGAGCGATTTATTACAGGCTCAAACGCAGTCAACTGAATCCGTTTCTAAGGCTCTTCGATTGCCCGGACACGCTGCAGTCATCAGGAAAACGCCCCACCTCCACGGTACCGTCTCAAGCGCTGGCTCTACTGAATTCTCATTCCGTTGGCGAACTGATGGCTGATTACGCAACGGAGACACTTGCCGCGAATAACAACGACCTTGCAAGGGTCGTAAATGCCACCTTCAGACGATTCATGTCGCGAGCACCCCGCCCCGCTGAACAGCAGATGGCAGAGGCATTTCTAAGGAAGCAAGTCACGTCCTATACCGAATTGCATAGTGAAGAAACACCTGCCTCGTTGATTACAAATGGTGTAACCCTCTTGTTGCAGGCGAGCGACTTGGCCTCCATCACACTGGCCCAAAAAGACCAGGTGCTGGGATGGAGTGGATCCCGGGCTATTCCAGCACTCCGGCCCCTCGACCCAGCGAAACCGCCACGATTTGAAGGCGGGGATGAACCACGCGTTCGGTTTTCACCAGAGTCAACGCCATTGGTTCTTCCAAACAACAGGTTCAGGCCCATCGGGACAGGTGACTTTACCTTTACAGTACGATTCCGGATTCCCAAAGAGGCGGGCAACGACAATCAAATCCTCGGCACAGATTCATTTAAGGGGCAGCCTGTCTATTCTGGTTTTTACCTGCAGCAAATCGGAACGATGCTTCGATTTGCAACACGCAATACCGCCGTCGATGGCCCACAAGGGTACCTCGATATTCCAGATAGATTTGAAGAAGGGCGCTGGTTTGTGGTCTCTGGCAAACGAGAAAAGAACACCCTGTCACTCACGATCGATACCGACTTCCCAAGTTCCCGTTCGCGTGCGGAAGCATCACCGATCAACATCAATAATGATGCGCCGCTAAAAGTAGGAGATATCGACGAAGACCCTTCAGGACGGATGCACGGAGATATCAGCCACCTGCTGGTCTATCACAGGGCACTGACAGACCTGGAGATCCAGCAGAACCACGTTGCTTTAGAGGCCACGCCGGCACATAAACTAGTTCGCACCCCGCTGGAAATGGCTGTTGCAGACCTTTGCCAGACGCTTGCCTGCTTAAACGAGTTCATTTACATCCGGTAGCAAGCATGAGCTTCAACTCGACTTACCTCAATTCCACGCATCGCTTTGCCTCGCGTCGCGACTTCCTTGCGAGTGCTGGTTGCGGTGCGGGAATACTGGCTTTACAGGATCTGCTTCGCGCTGATCGTGCGACGCATGATTCACCGCTCTCCCCACAAGATCCTCATTTCCCGGCCAAGGCCACGTCCGTGATCTGGTTATTCATGCATGGGGCTCCCAGCCATGTTGACACGTGGGATTACAAACCGGAACTCGCCAAACGAGATGGCCAAACCCACGAGGGCTTTGACCAATCCACTGGATTCTTTGCTGGCGCCGGCGGCCCGATCATGAAATCGCCATTTCGTTTCGCTCAGTTCGGGGAAACCGGCAGCTGGGTTTCGGAGATCTTTCCGCACCTCAGCACGCATGTGGATCGCATGGCGATGATCCACTCGTGCTATGCCAAAGAGAACAACCACGCACCTGCCCAGATTGAAATGAACACGGGCATGGCGCGTCTCGGATTCCCTGCCGTTGGTTCCTGGGTAACGTATGGACTGGGAACAGTGAACCAAAACCTGCCCGGTTTCATTGTGATGTATGATGCCAAAGGCCGAGGCACCCCGAAATCCAGGTCAATCAGCTGGGGTTCAGGATTTCTTCCCGGAATCTATCAAGGCACTCCTTTAAATAACTCGGGCGCTCCAATTGAACACCTCTCACCGTTGCCTGGCAGGACAACAACCACCCAGCGATCACAACTGGAGTTGTTAAAAGAACTCAACAGATCCAACTCCGATTTCAGCCCTGATCGCCCGGAACTCGAGGCGCGGATCAAGAGCTTTGAACTCGCATACCGCATGCAGGTTGCCGCGCCTGAAGCATTTGAGCTTGATGGTGAAACAGAAGCCACGCATTCCATGTATGGCACAGCCAACCCTCGGTGCGCACCATTTGCAAAGCAGGCGCTCGTTGCCCGCCGCTTGGTGGAAAGAGGGGTCCGGTTCGTGCAAATATTCAGTGGCGGTTTTAATAACGAGGATTCATGGGATGCGCACGCCAACCTGGACAAAAACCACCGTCAATTTGCTGGTGAAACAGACCAACCGATATCGGCGCTATTAACGGACCTGGATCAGCGTGGGTTGCTCGATTCCACACTTGTCGTTTGCTGTGGAGAATTCGGCCGCCTTCCGCTGGTGCAAACCGGCGGGACAGGGCGCGACCACAATCCACTGGCCTTCACAACATGGATGGCCGGCGGTGGCATTAAAGCAGCTGCACGTTACGGCAGCACTGACGACCTGGGGCTTCGCGCGGAAGACAACCCGGTGAGCATTAATGATTTACACGCCACCATCCTGCACCTGCTGGGAATGAACCATCAAGACCTGACTTATCGTCACGAAGGCCGTGATATCCGGCTGACCGATGTGGAAGGTGTTGTCCTGAAAGAGATCATTGAATAATTGCGACAGCTTTGATCTTCCTCGCAGGCTCTTTGATGAGTAACGCGGACAACAAGGACGGCGGTACGGTCGTGATGAGTATTGGTCTAATACTCTTCACAAGTTCTTATGTCGCCACCTCCTACGTCGGATTCACCCGTTGGCACACGGAGACAAAAAATGATGCCTGACGAAGGGTGAGCACTGCTGGCAGGTGACCGACGAGGATTTTGAGCGGGCCATTCACAGCTCGTCAAAAGCGGTGCAGAATCTGACGCAGCACCTGCACGTTTCGGCTCGCACGGGCTCGCAAGGCACTTCTCCTGCGGATGAGGAAACCCTGCTTTTTCCGATCCATGCACCCGGGTGCGAGAACCTGCAAGGGAGGGGAGTGGGCGACGACTGACTCGAACCAGCTGCTCGTTCTGAGCGTCGCCGTGGTAGCATTTGATGGTTGTACCCCAGTTTGGAGCCGTGACGTGATGGACAAAAAACTCCTGCCTCGATCTTATGCCCTCCTGCTGGGGCTATTTGGCCTTTCCGCCTTGTTGGCGATGCCGCTCGCTGCCGATCAACCGCCCAACATTATTATGCTGATGGGGGACGATCACGGCTGGGATGAGACCGGCTACAACGGGCATCCACATCTGAAAACTCCGGTGCTGGATGAAATGGCGGCCACGGGACTCAGGTTGGATCGGTTCTATTCGGCTCATCCCTCATGTTCGCCAACACGGGGCAGCGTGATCACAGGTCGGCATCCCAACCGTTACGGCACATTCACGCCGAATTGCTCCATCCGGCCGGAGGAGATCAGCATTGCCCAGATCCTCCAGAAGGCGGGATATGCATGTGGCCATTTTGGCAAGTGGCATCTTGGGCCAGTCAAAGCGGATTCTCCCACCAGCCCGGGCGCAATGGGATTCGATCGCTGGCTGTCACACGACAACTTCTTTGAGCTCAACCCAGTGCTGTCACGCGATGGCGGGCCACCAAAACGGATCAAGGGTGAAAGCTCGGAGATCCTGATCGCTGAGGCGATCCGCTTTATCAAAAGTGCCAGGTCGCGTCAGCAGCCCTTTTTTGTTGTCGTCTGGTATGGATCGCCGCACGAACCCTACAGCGGGCTTAAGAAAGACCTGGCCCTCTACCAGGACCTGCCAGCCAGCTACGAGGATCAACAAGTGCGGCTGACTTCGAACCAGACCGGCAAGCCGACCACGCGGCCGTTGGGTGACGTGCTGCAGGAACGCTATGCTGAGATCACCGCTATGGACCGCTCCCTGGGGCAGCTCCGGGACTGGCTCAAAAAGTCGAAACTGCGAGACGACACCCTGCTCTGGTACTGTGGTGACAATGGTTCACCCAGTGGTGCCAGCACGACCACTCCGTTGCGTGGCCAAAAGGGGACGATGTATGACGGCGGAATCCGGGTGCCAGGAATCATTGAATGGCCGGCACGGATTACCCAGTCACGCGTCTCCGGTCTCAATTCGGTGACCAGTGACATGCTGCCGACGTTGTGCGACCTGGCCGGCTGCCCGCTCCCTGATCGAGTGCTGGATGGCATCAGCCTCAAGCCGCTATTGGATGGCGAGATGAACGAGCGATCCAGTCCGATCTGCTTTTGGAGTTTCAAAGCCAGCCCTGCTGCTGGCCAGCAGCCTTACATCGATCTTCAGTTGCAAGAGGGGACGACGCCGCTGGTCAAGATGATGGATGGCCGGTACACACGCAACTTCCGCAACTTTCACTACAAGGAGATCCGTGAACAGGACTATCAAGGCCCGCGGGTCATTGTCAGTGATGAATACAAGCTGGTCGTCGGCGTGGGCGGCGAATCATCTGTTGAGCTGTTTGATGTGCGAAAAGACCTGGCCGAGCAGAACAACCTGGCTCAAGCCAGGCCCGATGTCGTGGCGGATCTGCAACGGCAGCTGCGCCAGTGGCAGCAGTCGGTGCTGCATAGTCTGACCGGCGCGGACTATTGAGCGACATGCCGCTTTCACCAACCAATCGACAGAGTTTGCCCTGTCGGCGTTGATTCTTGCTGGCGAAGAAACGAATCGACGAGCTTACGCTAGAATACAACCTGGCCGCTTTTAACCTTCCGCACGATGAATCTCCCACCGATGATAAACATCCCCAGGTTGCCGTTACGATTAGCGTTATTCTGTTGTTGCCTTCTCGTCACGGCCCAATTATCCGCAGCCAGAAAAGACCAGGCTGTCCGTTTTGACCGTGACATTCGCCCGATTCTCTCGGACAACTGTTTCCAGTGTCACGGCCCAGACGAGGAAAATCTGCAGGCCGAGTTGAGACTGGATACCCAGCAGCAGATGTTCGCCAAGCGGGACGGCCAACCTGTTGTCTTTGCTGGCAATCCTCAAAAGAGCGAACTCTGGCTGCGAATCAGCAGCAAGGATGCAGATCATATGATGCCACCGGCGGACTCGACCAAGTCGCTGGATGCGGATGAGATTGAACTGATTCGCCGCTGGATCCAGCAAGGGGCTGAGTGGCGTGACCACTGGGCATTTGAAGCTCCCATCCGTCCGCCCGTACCCCGCCCGCGATTCTGGAAGTGGGCCAGCAATAATATCGACAACTTTATCCTCGCACGGTTGAATCGGAGTGGCCTGCGTCCTGCTCCTCAAGCGGATCGCTATACGCTCGCCCGCCGCGTCAGCTTTGACCTGACCGGCTTGCCTCCCAATCCAGCGGACGTGACCGCTTTCGTCAATGACACGTCTGCTGGTGCCTATGAGCTGTTCGTCGACAAGATGCTTTCCTCAGACCACTTTGGCGAGCGCATGGCAGTCGCCTGGCTGGACGCTGCTCGATATGGAGACACCAGTGTGTTTCATGCGGATGGACCACGTGATATGTGGGCCTGGCGTGACTGGGTTGTACGAGCTTACAACACCAACAAGTCCTTTCGGGCTTTCAGTACCGAGCAGCTGGCCGGTGATCTGCTGCCCGGCTCGACTGCCGAACAGCGCATCGCCACTGGCTTTAGCCGCAACAACGCTACCACGGATGAAGGCGGGTTGATCGAGGAAGAGTACCGAGTGGAGTACATCGTCGATCGTGTGCGCACCAGCTCGATGGTCTGGATGGGCTTGAGTCTGGAGTGCGCCCAGTGCCATGACCACAAGTTTGACCCCTTCACGATGACGGACTATTACCAGGTATTCGCCTATTACAACCAGTCGGCGGACCCAGGCAAGCAGACGCGAAATGGTAACCAGGCACCGATCGAACAATACTTCGATCCAGTTCGAATCGCTGAGGCAGATGGGCTGCGGGCGGGATTTGCCGAACTCCACAAACAACAAGTTGCACGCGGCGAGGCTGCCAAAGCTGAATTCCTGGCATGGTTGGCCGCGGCATCAGCAGATCCAGCGAATGCCAAGATCCAGCCTCAGCCGACCGATGCGATCGTCCATCTGCCACTGGATGAAGGTAAGGGTAAGAGCATTGGCGATGCTGCCCGCAAGGGCCGCAAAGGCAACATTAAAGGGCCGGAGCTCTGGGATGAAGGCAAGTTTGGTAAGGCTTTCAAGACAGAAGGAAAGGGCCATATCGACCTCGGAAACATCACCAACTTTGACCGGCTCGATACGTTCTCCTTTGGCAGCTGGATCAAGCCTGCTGGAGAAGCGACTGGTGCACCGCTGGGGAAGATGGCTGAGGGTAAAAACAACCGAGGCTTCATGGTCGACTCCTCGGCCGGCAAGCTGCAGGTCATGATTTCACATGAATGGCCGCTCAATTCCATCATGGTGGAGACCGCCAGCACGTTGAAACCGGACGAGTGGCAGCACCTGTTTGTTACTTATGATGGTTCAAGTAAGGCTGCCGGCCTGACGCTCTACGTCGACGGCGTTGCCCAGGAAGTTAAGATTGTTGCAGACTGCCTGACCAGTTCCATTCAGAACAACCAGCCGCTACTTGTTGGTCGACGCTATGCCGGGGAGAAGGGCTCCCCATTCAAGGGGTTGATTGATGATGTGCGAATCTTCAGCCGCAATTTGTCGCCTGCAGAAGTAGATGCACTGGCGGGCAAGGACCCGATCACTCCATTGTTGACCGTGACGGATCGTAGCGAGGACCAGCTGACGATTCTGCGAGATTACTACCTGGTGCGGCATGACATGAAGTACCAGGAGTTGGCGACTCAGTTACAACAGCAGAAGGACAAGATTGCCAGTCTCACGCGGCCCGCTTCCACTGTCATGGTGATGCAGGATGTGCCCCAATTGCGTGAGACGGTGATCCTGACTCGTGGCCAGTACGATCAGCCGAGTGAGATCACGGTGACGCCGAAGCCGCTCTCCATCCTGGCCGAACCAAATGGGCAGAGCGAGGCCAACCGGCTGGGATTGGCCCACTGGCTGTTCCAGAACGACCATCCACTGACCTCCAGAGTTGCCGTGAATCGATACTGGATGATGCTGTTTGGAACCGGCCTGGTGGCAACGCCGGAGGACTTTGGTTCCCAGGGTGAGTTTCCTAGTCACCCTGATTTGCTGGACTGGCTCGCTGTTGATTTCCGTGAAAGCGGTTGGGACATCAAGCGGATGCTCAAGCTGATGGTGATGTCCTCGACCTACCGACAGGACTCCAGTGTGACGCCAGCGATGGTCGCCCTGGATCCCGATAATCGCCTGCTGGCGCGCGGCCCTCGTTTTCGCTTGCAGGCCGAGTTTATTCGGGACAATGCACTGGCAGTCAGCGGCCTGCTGATTCCCGACCCCGGCGGGCCGGGCGGACGAGTTTACCAGCCACCAGGGCTTTGGGCGGAAGTTGGCCTGGGTGGGAATCCCAAGTTTGTCCAGGATCATGGCAGGTCCCTCTACCGGCGCAGCATTTATACCTACTGGAAGCGAAGTGCTCCGCCGCCAAGCATGCAGATCTTTGACGCGCCGACACGGGAAAAGTGCATTCTTCAGCGTTCACGGACCAATACGCCGCTGCAGGCGCTGGTGCTGCTGAACGATGTCCAGTTTGTCGAAGCCTCGCGCAACCTGGCCCAGCAACTGCTGGCTGATGCGCCTCGCACAGATCAACAGCGATTGGATGAGCTCTACTCTCGCGTGCTCTCGAGGCCCGTTCGGGATGAAGAAGTCGAAGTGTTGTTGGATGTGCTCAACGATAGCCTGGAACGATTCAAGGCTGATACCAAGAGCGCGACCGATTTGCTGGCATTTGGTGAGTCGAAGCGAGACGAGTCGCTTGATGCAGCGACCCACGCCGCCTGGACATTGCTCTGCAGCGTGGTACTCAACCTGGACGAAACCCTGACAAGGAACTAGCGAGCGATGAATCCGGTACAGGAAAGACAGGACCAGATGACGCGTCGGCAGTGGCTGTCGCCCCTCCGCAGCTGTCTCGGCGCAGCCGCACTGGCGTCACTCGATGGCGACATATTCCTCAAGGCTGCCCAGCCAAAACGGTCCCAGGGAATCGCCGGCTTGCCACACTTTGCGCCGAAGGCCAAGCGAGTCATCTCTCTGTTCATGGCTGGTGGCCCCAGCCATATTGACCTGTTCGACTACAAGCCGGAGATGGAGAAGATCAGCGGTATTGAATTGCCCGAGTCGATACGCCAGGGCCAGCGACTGACCACCATGACCAGTGGTCAGGCCAAGTTCACGTGCGTGGCGCCGATGTTCAAATTCAAACAGGTGGGACAGCGCGGCACCTGGATAAATCCCGAGGTCTTGCCGCACACGGCGGAGATTGCCGATGAGATCGCCATCATTCGATCGATGAATACCGAAGCGATAAATCACGACCCCGCAATCACCTATATTAATACCGGCCGCCAGCAGCCAGGTCGGCCCAGTTTCGGGTCATGGATGAGCTACGGCCTCGGGTCAGAAAATGAAAACCTGCCCGCCTATGTCGTGTTTGTCTCCGTCGGATCGATGCCCGGCCAGGCACTCTACTCGCGGTTGTGGGGAAGCGGCTTTCTGCCATCCAGGCACCAGGGAGTGCAGTTTCGTGGTGGTGGCGACCCGGTACTCTATCTCTCAAATCCGCCTGGGGTCGCCAGGGGAGCCAGGCGAAAGATGCTCGACGGCATCGCCCGCTTGAATCAACAGAATTTTCAGCGGAGTGGTGATCCCGAGATTCAAGCACGCATCTCGCAGTACGAGCTTGCTTTCCGGATGCAGACGTCGATCCCGGGCTTGATGGATGTGTCAGATGAGACCGAACAGATTCTGGATATGTACGGCCCCAATGCGAGGAAACCTGGCACGTTTGCCGCCAACTGCCTGCTGGCCAGGCGGCTCGCTGAACGTGGCGTCCCCTTCGTTCAGCTGTTTCATCGTGGCTGGGATCAACACGGCAACTTGCCAGCCAATATCAGGAAGAACGGCTTGGGTACCGACCAGCCAGCAACAGCCTTACTCAAGGATCTCAAGCAGCGTGGAATGCTCGATGACACAATCGTGATGTTTGGCGGTGAGTTTGGCCGTACGATTTATAGCCAGGGCAAGATTACTGAGAATAACCATGGCCGCGATCATCATGGCCGATGCTTCACCACCTGGGTGGCGGGTGGTGGGTTCAAGGCGGGGATTGACTACGGTAAGACGGACGATTTTGCCTACAACATTGTCGAGAACCCGGTCCATATAAACGACCTGAATGCCACCATCCTGCACAACCTGGGAATCGACCATGAGCGATTCAGTGTGAAGTACCAGGGCCTCGATGTGCGACTGACCGGAGTTGAGGGAGCGACAGTGGTCAAGCCATTGCTGGCCTAGTTCGCCCGGCTGACCGCTAGACAGGGGTATAGTCGGTAACCGTCAGTTGAGGCAGTTTCTGCTTGAGACGGTCGACGGCCGCGGCTTCCAGCTTGATGTCGGTTATATAAAGGATGCGCAGTTTTTCCAGGCTGGCGAGATGAGCCAGTGCGGCGCTGGTGATTTTCGTACCGTAAATGTTAAGCGATTCGAGTTTGTTCAGTCGGCTCACATGCTGCATGGCACTATCACCGACATCGCACTTGGCAAGAAAGAGCCGCTGTAAACTGGGAAAGCGGGCGACTTCTTCCATTCCAGCATCTGTCACCTGGGTGGCGGCAATCTGAAGTTCCTTGAGTGTCTCTGCCGACTGGAGTTGCTTGAGCTGCTCATCTCCGAAACTCGTGCCGGCCACATTCACTGCAATCAGATTGCCCTCGTCATCCGCTACTGCCAATCCCATTGCCAGCAGGGCATCAGTTAGTGGGCGGCCCTGTTGCTGGACAAAGAGCCTGCTTATATCAGCGAGGGTGATCGGCGTACCGTTGAAAGATAACTGCCGTAAGCGAGTCAGTGACTTGAGCTGCTGCAGGCTGGCAGATGTGATGCGAGTGAAGCTGAGGTTCAGTTCCTCTAGTTCTTTCAGGCCGGCAAGATGAGCCATGCCGGCGTCAGTAATCTGCGTACCGTTCAATTTCAATTGTCGCAGCTGCCGGCACACCTGGATCGCCTCAAGTCCATCATCGTCAATCCGGGTATCTTCCAGCGAGAGACTTTCCAGCTGGGAGAGATTGCCGACGGCAGCAAGGTCTGCATTGCTGGCACCCCTCGGCAGCGCGATGGTCTCTCCATGAGAATCGGCGAGATGGATCGGCGACCTGATCTTCGTCGGCTTGCCGCTACGACTTCTGTCCGTGTCGGGCTCAGTCCGCGAACCAACAAGTTCCTCGATCGGTTGACCCGAGGGCAGAATTGGCACGGGACGGCCAGCGTGGTTGATAAAGGTGTGCTGGCTGTCGACTCCCATTGCATGGTAAATGGTTGCCAGCAGGTCCTGGTAAGTGAGTGGCCTTTCGGCGGGCCGTTCTCCCTTGTCGTTGGTCTGGCCGATGACCTGTCCCATCCGCAGGCCGCCGCCAAACAGCAGGGCACAACCGGACGGTCCCCAGTGTTCCCGGCCCGGACATCCCTTGTGGACATGGATCCGTGGGGTCCGACCGAACTCGCCGACAACTACAACCAGGACTTCATCGGCCAGACCCCGTTGATCGAGGTCCTCAATCAAGGCACTAACCGATTGGTCGAACTGGGGGCCTCTCTGTCGCATGATCTCGAAAATATTGCCGTGCACCGCATGGTCATCCCAGCCGATCATGGAACGATCATAGTCACCGCGGCCGTCCGGCGAGTACCTGATGGCTACCACCCCGGCACCCGCTTCGACCAGCCGACGAGCAAGCAGGCATTGCTGGCCCGCCAGGTGATTGCCATATCGTTCCCGTAGCGAGGTCGGTTCTCGTGTGAAATCGAATGCCCTGGCAGCCGCGCCACCCGACAGTAGATCCAATGCCTGTTGCCGAAAACCGTCGACTGCGTGTAATTGCTCCCAGCCCACCACATCGACAGCCTGCTTAACGCCGAGACGATCGAGTTGCTTGAGCATCTGCTGGCGATCTAGCAGGCGAGTGGCCGAGCCAGCCGATTCAAGGTTCTGGACAACAAATCCGGGCTTGGATGGATCGCCGGAAACCTGGAAGGGTCCATAGACGGGACCCAGGAATGCCGGTCCACCGCGGTGCAGCCCCTTGCCAATGTCAATGTACTGCGGCAGCGCCGAGCCGTTGGCGACTGGCTTGCTGCGACCCGGTCCTTTCAACCCCTGTGCGAGGCGGGCGTCGGTGGATGCACCGATGGAGATCTTGGCGTCCTCCACGCCGCTCCGCATGCGGCTGATCACGGCGGCCAGGTCCGGGTATCGTGACGTGCCACCATCCGTTTCGTCGTTCCAGCCAGTCAGGACATTGTGGGAGCCAATCACATGACCAGAAGATGGTTGATGCAGTGAACGAATGACAGCCGTGCGATCCGCAAGCCGTGCGAGCTTCGGCAGGACTTCACAGTAGGAGATGCCAGGCAGAGTTGTGGGAATGGCCCCCAGTTCACCGCGGTATTCACTCGGTGCATGCGGCTTGGGATCAAAAGTCTCAAAGTGACTCGGCCCGCCGTCCTGCCAGAGCAGGATCAATGAACGACGTCTGTTCGTTGACGATGCCGCCTGCAGATTGGGCCAGGTGATGCCGGGCAGACTGGCCAGGCCGGATCCGACAAGTGAGGCCTGGAGAAAGCTGCGGCGATGGATACTGCTGTGAGGCATGATCTTCTTACTGGCAGGTATGTTGTCGGTTCACTACATGATACACGCCTGAGATTTGTCGCGGATACTAAAAAGATCGTGCCGGCGGGTCAACCTTTAATGGCCATCGATGGCAGACTGTAATTCGCCTGCTTCCTCCGCATCCTGGATCAGGTCCCGCAATTGGAAGCTACCCTGGTGATCGAGTGCCCGCCCTACTACAGTTCCCAGGCCGATCTGGCGCAGGCCATTGGAATAGTGTTTCAGGGAGTGACCAAAATGTGTTCCGATCGGGTCAAAGACGGTCCCATCGGGGCCATGGTGGATTGTTGATGGTACATCCAGGACGAGATGGTAGCTCTGACCCGAAAACTCGCCGGCAGCATGGTCGCCACTCCGGTCCGGAACGAAGTGACTGCCGGTCGCTTCCGACTCCCGCACGACACCGTCGATGTCGTTGCCGGCAAACACGAACTCGTCCGACTTGTTGATCACAGAAAGCCGGTTGATGCCTTTGTCAGCAGGCAACACGGTTGTCGGTCCAAGGTGAATGTTCAGGCATGCTTTCATTGCCTCGTCAACGGTCGATTCGACGACATTGAGGTCACTCAAGAGGCACCGCAGCCAGCCATAGACCTGGTGTGAAACGCTGCAGCCGACGCTACCGCCGACCAACACAAGGCCGCTCAGATTCGTGATGATATCGTCGGCTGGCAGGGGCTGACCCTTGATTATGCCGACGTTTCGAACAAAGGTTCCGTTGTCGTTGAATTCGGCGTCGGCGATCAGCTCGCCGAAGATCCGTTCGGCGACCATCCGTGCTGCTGGGTGGATATAGTCTGGATCCAGTATCGACTGGATGCGAATGGCGGGAGTTTCCACTTCGCTGGTCACCATGTCATAGGCAACGGCCGCGACCTGGCTGGGCCCATCGGGATAATCAGGAACCAGTCGACTGCCGACCAGGTAGACCTGGGCTGACATCACGTTGCGGGCATTTAGAATCGCCTCGTTGGTGGAAAGGTGTGCCAGCCGGGAGTTCTTTTCGGCAAAGGCACGACCGGTCGCGAAGACGATGACTCGCGGTCCAGAATGTTTGAGGCTGACCGGTACGAGGCTGCGAGACTCCAGATCACACGTGTAGAAGTCGCTTTCATACCCAACACGGCGATGATCAAAGGTCTTCCAAGAAAACGTCAGCCGCCCCTCGTCATCGAGTGGTAGGTCGTACTGGGCAGCGGCATACCTGGCGTAGGATTCCATGCCTTCTGCTTTTCTCGCCGACAGCCTGCTCCACAATTTCTGGCGGGCTGCTTGTAGCTCGATAATCTGCTCGGCAGTTGGTGCCTGCCCTTGTTTGTCCGCAGCAATGGCAGCTGCCAGCAACTGGTTGTAACTGGCATCGGGTTCAAGAGTCCCCAGTGGCAGATCATGCGGAGAAAGGGGTGCTGCTGATGTCATGTGTTGGCGGTCGTTGAGAGATGCATGTACTTCAGTGCATAGTATATCCGCTGAGCAACGTTTAACGACCGATTGCCCGCTGCTGCCTAGCTCGCACTCGTACCCAGGCAGGCGACCATTCCGTAGGCCACGACATGGTATGTAAACACCAGTGTCAGCGCGTGGTACCCGAGCTTGAACCAGATCGTCGTCAGGTATTCACTGGGGTCAAAGTAGAAGAACTGAACTATCAGCCGTAGACCCCAGAAGATGGCGATAAAGCCGCAGACGCCGCGTGCCAGCGGGCTGCCCGATGCCATTTCCCCAGGCATGCAGACGGATAGCAACCCAAAGCCAGTAATCACCAGCACGATGAAAATGCCATGAACCCAAACAAGCTGTCGGAACAGGCCATCGAGCTTTTCTAGCGACGCCTTGAAGTCGAGTACGCTGGGGACCATGGAACTGGCGATCAGGATGCTGAAGTGGAGTAGTCCACCAACGAACACAAGGATCTCGAGAGAACTCATCTAGGTGACCATGTTTCCGATCGCCTCCAGCATGGGGGCAATTACACGTTCGAGGAAGGGAGCATGGAAAAGAAGTCCCACGGGACCGAGAACCACCAGGGCGCAAAATAGCCAGCCAGGTATTCCTCTTCGCAGGCCGATTCGTTTGCCAGTGCGGCTGCGCTCAAACATCACGCAGACACCCTGGATCAGGAAATAAATCGTCGGCAGGCCATAACCTCCTCCGGCTGGAAGAGAGATAACCAGGTCGTGAACCAGGCCAGAGACGACGAACACCGCCATCATTGCTTTGGCAGGTCCAAACGGTTTTAAAAGTGGCTTGAAGACAAACCGATGAGCCAGGTCTCGAAAGCTCCGGTTCCAACGATTTCCCCAGAAATCACCAAGCGATGCTGACCGTATCGGGGTATCCATGATCACAACTGCATTGACCCCTACTGTTCTCAAGAGGATGGAGAGGATGTGGAAGATCCCAAAGTGCATTGTCAATACGATACCTGCCATGCCGAGTCCGCCAGCGACAATCGGGTTCCGATCGATAGAGAGTATGCCGGCAACGGTGAGCGAGATTCCCAGCAAGAGGTTGGCGATCGCCAGCAACCATTCACTGCTGAGTGGACCGGGGGCATGTCGTTTTGCGGAGAAGAAGGACCTGACATCCATGCCGGGCCAGATGAAGAGATAGCCGAACAGCCGCTTGCCGGAGGGTGCTTTACGGGCGTGCGAGTGCGCGAAGCTGAGCCACTTGAGGCTGGCAAAATGGGCCGATGCAAACATCCACATGTAGATCCAGCGGGGCTGCGCATGAAACTGGATCGCAGCTGCCAGCGGGAGGACTACCAGGGGAAGCCATATCACGCAGAGGCGTGTAATTGACTGTCCGCTGGAAACAAGTGATGCCATCGGTGCTCCGCAAGTCGGATATAGGGACTAAGTAATTATCCGTAAATACTGGCGCTTATTAACGGAAGTGACTTGCTCTCAGTTGTTATATCACTGTCGAGTGAGAGTTTCTTTGTTACCACTCCTTGAGCTCTGCTCGGCAGGCGGCCACCAGGCCATTGAAGAATCTGCCTGTCGTGCCGTGCTATAGTAGCGTGCTACTGGCTTGCGATTCGCAACATGCTTCCGATGACCGCTATTGATGATAGGCCGCCCATGACCAGCGTACTTTTTACCGGTGTCAATATCCTCGATTGTTCCGGGGCGGAGACGTATGCAGGTGAAGTCCTTGTCGAGGGTAACCGGATCAGCGCCGTGAATCGCGCTGACACGCCAATTGCTCACGATGGAGCCACCGTGATTGATGGCGGCGGTACGGCCACCTTGATGCCTGGGCTGATTGAATCGCATGCTCACTTGAGTATCGACAATACGGATGACCTGGCTTCGATCGGTATGGTCCCGCCCGAGGAGAATACCCTGATTGCCGCCCGGAACGCAGGCTTCTATCTCGATTGTGGAATTACCAGCTGTATCAGTGCTGCGGCGGCCAAGCCGCGACTGGACGTCGTGATTCGAAATGCGATCAACGCGGGCGAGATTCCGGGCCCCAGGTTGCTGGCGGCCAGTCCCTGGTTGACGGTCACAAGTGGCCTTGGTGACCTGCGGACATTGCACATGCCGCATATGTCATCGATGGCCATTGTGCTGGATGGGCCAGATCAGTTTCGACAGCAGGTCCGCGAACTAATCCGCGAGGGAGTCGATATTATCAAGCTGGTCGTTTCCGGCGACACCTTTGTGCCGCATGCACCGTCCGAGGCCACGGTGATGTCTGAATCCGAGGTGGCGGCGGCGGCCGAGGTTGTTCATGCCCATGGAAAACGAATGAGTGCCCATGCACGCAGTGCCGATGCGGTCAAACTCTGCGTTCGGCATGGTGTTAAGGTCATCTATCACGCCAATTTCCTGGACGAGGAAGCACTCGACCTGCTGGAAGCGAACAAGGACTGGGTCTTTGTCAGCCCCAATATTGGGTTCACGGCTATCGCAGCCCACGAGGGCGAGCAATGGTTCACGGAGGAGCAAGTTCAGCAGCTCGGTTTTCGGGAAGAGCTGGAGGGAGCGGCTCGCGGACTGAAGGAGTTAAGGAAACGAGGCGTGCGGATCCTGGGAGGTGGCGATTATGGATTCGGCCTCACACCGCATGGCAACAACGCTCGTGACTTGGATCACCTGGTTCGCCATTGTGACTTCACTCCGATGGAAGCCATCCTGACGATGACGCGAGAGGGTGGCGATGCGATGGACCTGCCGGGCGAACTTGGACAGGTTCAAGAGGGCTTTCTGGCAGATCTGCTGCTGGTGGACGGAGATGTGCTGGCAGACACGAATATCCTGCTCGACCGAGATCGTCTGCTGGCTGTAATGAAGGACGGCCAGCTGCACAAGTCGCCAGCATAGCTGACCATCGATTCAGGCCCGATGGATGCGAAACCAGCGTGGAACCGCGTTTGGCAGGTCGATGAATCTGACCGGTTGGTGCCAGTCAAAAGATGCTAGAATCAGGGCTGTCACCCGGGCCCCAGGAAACTTTGTGTGTCATCCCATGCGATCTGTTCTGATTTCATTCAGCCTGCTTCTTCTGCTCACGCCACGAGCTGTGGGGCAGGAACAATTCGAATTCTTTGAGCGACGGATTCGTCCAATCCTGGTCGTACATTGTTACGAGTGCCATTCCACAGCAGCCACTGAAGTTAAGGGTGAGTTGCGGTTGGACAGTCGGTTGGCCATGCAGAAGGGTGGCGAATCAGGACCTGTTCTGGTCCCCGGCAAACCCAAAGAAAGCCTGCTGATTGCCGCGCTCAAACATGAGTCCTTCGAAATGCCGCCCGACAAGCAGTTGTCCGACGCGGTGATCCGTGATTTTACTGAGTGGATTCAGCGCGGCGCGCCAGATCCGCGTGATAAGCCTGCGGATCCAGCTGAAGTTGCCAGCCAGCTGCGAGAAGCTACTTTTGCCAAGCGGCGTGAATGGTGGAGTCTGCAGCCACCACAGCAGGTAAAGATTCCACGGGCGATCAAGCAATGGGATGCCGTCCATCCGGTGGATCGTTTCATCCAGGCGGAACTCAAAAGCCAGGGCCTTGAGCCTGCCCCGCTGGCCGATCGCATCACGCGACTGCGACGACTTGCTTTCACCCTCACCGGCCTGCCGCCAGAGAGCGATGAACTGAAATCCTTCCTCGCAGATGAATCCCCCCAAGCATGGCCAGCGGCCGTGGACCGGATGTTGGCCTCGGACCACTTTGGCGAACACTGGGCTCGCCACTGGATGGATGTCGTTCGTTATACCGATACGTATGGCTACGAATGGGATGTGGCTGCCAAGGGTGCCTGGCGTTACCGGGACTACCTGGTCAGAGCCTTCAACAGTGATGTCGGATTTGATCAGCTGGTACGAGAGCAGATTGCCGGTGACTTGCTGCTGACGCCACGCCTGAATGAAGAACTTGGTATCAACGAGTCGCTGATAGGACCAATGTTCTACCAGCTGGGTGAAAAACGCCACGGCGATAGCTCGGAATTCAACGGCGTTCACCAGGAGATGCTGGATAACAAGGTCGATGCACTCTCAAAGTCGCTGCTGGCGACGACGATTTCCTGTGCCCGTTGCCATGATCACAAGCGGGATCCGATCACGCAGCACGAGTACTACGCACTGGCCGGCGCCTTATTGAGTTCCCGTTGGATCACCAACACGGTCGACCTGCCGACTCGTAACCAGGATACGATCGAAAAGCTGCGGGCCGTCAAGAACCAGGTCCGGCAACAGCTCGCGGACCATTGGACGAGTGAGCTGGGACAATTGAACGTTGAACAGCTGGCTGCCCTGCCGGTTGCCGAGAAGGTCGGACTGGAGGATCTGCGTTACAGCTGGCAGATCTTGCAGGAAGTGGGCGATGACGCCGAGAAACTGGCCAATACATGGCAGACCTTGGCAGGAGTGTACCGTGACGAAGCGAAACAACGTGGCGAGAAAAACAGCCAGGATTTCACGCTGATCGCCGATTTACGAAACGAAGTGCCGAAGCCGTGGACAGTGGACGGCAGTGGAACTCGCCAGCTGGTTGGCCGTGGGGATTTTTCCATCAGCCTGTCGAAAGACAAGGCGATCGAGCCACTCTCGCTTGGAGGCCTGTTCACTGCCTCGACGTCGTCCAAGCTGAACGGTGCTTTGCGCAGCCCCTATTTGAATACACTCAAAGCGCCGTACATCAGTCTGCAGGTCGCCGGTGGAGAGTTTGCTGCGCATCGTACCGTGATCGACAACGCCTTTCTTACCGAGAAACAGACTTACCTGAAATCGGCGACGGCAGCCTGGCAGCAGTTTTCGACTCACCCCACGATGTCCGAGCGACACATTTTCATTGAGTATGTGACCAAGACCAGCAACCCAAATTTCCCACCGCGTGTCGGTTTGGGTGGAGCGACCACGGCCAAGCAGGAAGCGGACCCACGCAGCTGGTTCTGTATCTCACAGATCTACTCTCATCAGCAGCCAGGTGCGCCAGCTGATGAGCTCAATCGCTTCTCCGATCTGTTCCTGGGTGATCCACCCAGGTCGCTTGAAGAAGTTCGTGATCGTTACCACAGCTGGTTTGTTGCGGCCGTCGATCGCTGGAGACAGGGTGAAACGCGGGATGGCGATGTCGCTCTCATCAACTGGTTACTGGAAAACAAGTGGGTCAGCAATCGACGCGACCTGCCTGGCGTCGCGGCGTTGTTGGCTGAGTACGAGGGGCTTGAGGCGAGTGTGCAGGTTCCGCAGACCGTCAACGGGCTGGCCGACCTGGATCCTGGCTTCAACTATCGGCTGAATATTCGTGGTGATTACGACGAGCTTGGAGAAGCTGTGCCGCGAGGCGCGCCAGAGGCTCTGACGCCCGCCGGCGACCACCGCTTTAGCGGCCAGGGGAGCGGCAGGCTGGAGTTGGCCACTATCGTGGCTAGCCCGGAACACCCACTCACGGCACGGGTCTATGTTAATCGAATCTGGCACTGGCTGTTTGGTAAAGGAATCGTGGCGACGCCGAGTGATTTCGGCCAGCTGGGTCAAAAACCGTCGCATCCCGAGCTACTCGATTGGCTCACAGTCCAATTCCTCGACCAGGGATGGTCGACCAAGGAATTGATCCGGCTCGTCGTTACAAGTCACAGTTGGCAGCAGTCGGGTGCGGTCAAAGAAGCGGGGCGAACGGCGGATCCCGAAAACCGATTGCTCCATCACTATCCGCTCAGACGACTTGAGGCCGAGTCGATTCGCGATTCGATCCTGGCTGTCTCCGGGCGACTCGACCGGGCGTTGTATGGTCCAACCGTTAACCCTCCACGATCCAATGAGGATGGCCAGAAGCGACTTTTCTCAGGCCCGCTCGACGGCAATGGGCGTAGATCAATCTACACTCGGATCACGATCATGGAACCGCCCAAATTCCTGGCACTCTTTAACCAGCCCAAGCCCAAGATCCCTACCGGCAGACGCGATACCACCAACACACCGTCCCAGTCACTGGCACTATTGAACGATCCTTTCGTTATAGCCCAGGCACAATTCTGGGCACAGCGACTGGTTGCCAGAAATGGAGTGTCCGTCACTGGTCGCATCGAGTCCATCTTTCAGCGGGCCTATGCCCGACCGGCCGAGGCCAGCGAAATCGAGCGATGGCAGCAGGCGGTGGAGGAACTGGCTGAACTGCATGGCGTTCAGCAGGGTGACGTACTGACCAGCGAGATCGTCTGGCAGGAAGTTGCCCATGCGATCTTCAACACCAAGGAGTTCATTTACGTAAGATGAGTGCAGCTGGAAACGGCCCCTGAAATCGATACTGGAGAGTTTCAGACAAGCAGTCGAAGTAAATGTCATGAACAATCGCCGCGACTTCCTCAAATACACGTCCAATGGTTTCGGCATGCTGGCCCTCTCCAGCATGCTGGCCGAACAGGCTCGGTCTGCGCAGAAGGACGGATCCCAGCGTGGACACCATCGGCCGTCTGCCAAGCAGGTGATCTTCTGTTTCATGGATGGCGGGCCGAGTCACGTTGATTCATTTGATTACAAGCCGGAACTGGCTCGCCAGCAAGGCAAGCCGATCGGCGAGGGAGCAGTCTCGAAGCTCTCGCAAAGCAGTGCTGGCCGCGTCTGGTTTGGCAGCCCCTGGAAATTTCGGCAGCGTGGTGAGAGCGGCTTGTGGGTGAGCGACCTGTTTCCACACCTGGCCACGATTGCTGATGACCTCTGCGTGGTACGTTCCATGCGAGGAATCCAGCCGTTGCACGGTCAGCAAGCGTTGCTGCTGCATACCGGCCGAGTGACGGGTGGTGCACCGAGTTTAGGTTCGTGGATCTCTTATGGGCTGGGCAGCGAAAGCCAGAACCTGCCGTCCTATGTACTGCTCAATAACGACTGGATTCCCAACGGCGGTTACGAGAATTTTTCCAGTGCTTTCTTGCCGGCCAATCACGCCGCCACGCTGCTGCGAGCCAAGGGAGCCACGGTAGATAACATCAACCCGGCGGACAAGCTGGCAATTCAGCGCCGTAAATTGCGGCTGCTGGCAGCGCAGGATAAGTCATTTGCCGGGCGAACGTCCGATAGCGTGGCGATAGAATCTGCCATTCGAAATTACGAGACTGCATTTCGGATGCAGTCGGCCATTCCTGAAGTTGCCAGTGTGGCTGATGAAACTGAAGAGACGCTGGCGATGTACGGGGTCGATAGTGATCACGAGCTGAAGCGGTATTATTCGCTGCAGTGTCTGCGAGCACGCAGGCTGGTGGAACGTGGAGTGCGGTTTATTGAGATCACCTGCCCACTCACACACTCCAATAATTCGCCCTGGGATCAGCACGGGAATATCAAGAAGTACCACGAGGAGAACTCGCTGATTACCGGCCAGGCGGTCACGGCTCTGATCACCGATCTGAAGCGTCGCGGGCTGTTGGACCAGACGATCGTGATCTGGGCTGGTGAAATGGGGCGTACACCACACAACCCGAAGATTACTGAGACCTGCGGTCGAGACCATCACGTCAACGGCTACTCCATTTTCATGGCGGGTGGTGGTTTTCGAGGTGGCACGGCGTATGGCAAAACCGATCCTTTTGGTAACAGCGTGGCGGAGAATCCGCTGACGATTCATGACATCCATGCCACGGTGCTACACCAGATGGGACTGGATCATGAACAGCTGACGTTCCGATTTGGCGGTCGCGATGTGAGCTTGACCGATGTCCACGGTCGGGTTGTCGATGAGTTGATTGAATAGTAGCTCAGCACGATTTCAGCGGCTGCTCGCCAGTTGACACATTTTCTTAGGGAGAACCCTTCAGCGTGACAGAAAAAGTCCCAGCTAGGCACGATCGACGTGAATTTCTTTCCAGGTCCACCGCAGCGATTGCGATCCCGACTGTGATTTCTGCCTCGGCACTCGGCCTCGGTGCGACGGTCGCGCCAAGTGATCGGATCACGATTGGCATGATAGGTATCGGACGACAGGCGCGGGCGTACAATCT
>CAUZOB010000020.1:0-36040 GCA_963581185.1 Planctomycetota bacterium
CCAGAGAGCCCGACTGCAATCCAGGGAGCCAAGATCGCACTCTCCTGCTACCAGTCGCTGTACCGGGAAGCCGGCGAAGACAAGACTTTCGAGACAGATCGGCTAGTCAGCATCGCTCGCTATATCGTCGAGACCTGGTCTGAGGCACCGGAAGCTGATGAAGCACGCACCAAGCTGATTCCGTTCATTATCAAGGATGGCGACCTGGATCTGGCTGGCCAGTACATCGACGCCATGCCAGCTGATTCGGCCTACAAGTCAGGCAGCCAGCTGCGACTTGGCCGCGCCCTCTGGTATCGCTACCGGGTCGGAACTTCTGCCTACCGCAAGTCGGTTGAGAACGGTGCAACGGCCGCGGAACTGACCGCCCAACAGGTTGAACTGGAGAAATTGCGGGAAGCCGCGGCGCTGCGGCTCAAAGCCGGTCTGACTACGGTCTCCGCCGAAACGCCACTGGATCAACCGCTGATGGCTGCCCAGCTGTCGCTCTGCCAGTATCACGTCGAGGTCGGAGAGGCAGCCAAGGCAGTGGCACTGATGGAAGAGCCCAACAAGGGTGTGCTCAAGTTGACCCAGGCGAACGACCCGGCAACCCAGCTGCAGGGGACCACCACGTTTGCCCAACAGGTTTACCAGATGGCACTGCGTGCCTATATCGGCGACCTGGCAGGCAATCAAGACAGTCAGCAGCGAGTCGACCAGGCCAAGGCAGTCATGGTTTCGCTCAACGAGACGGTTGGAGCCGAAGAAAATGGTAAGGCCAAGCTGGTCTCGATTTACTACCGCATGGCCCGTGACCTGGAATCGCAGCTGAAGCTCAGTGAATCGCTTGAACAGCGACGCAGCCTGGCGCAGGGTTTCGAGACCTTCCTGAAAGAAGTCGGCCAGACTTCGGGTGAATTCAATATCAAGAACTGGGTCGCCGAAACGCTCAACGGCCTGGGCAAGAGTTTCGACACGGACGACAAGCTGACGGCCGAGGCGAAGAATTACTATGACCAGTCGATGGTCGTGCTGGAGGAGATTATTACCGAGGGTCAGGCCGATGCTGCCTGGCTCAACGCGGATCCCGCCAAAGCGGCTGCTTACTTGAGCCAGTTGCGTTTGAGACTGGCCCGCATGCAGCGGCAGCAGAGATATTACCAGCGAGCAATCAACTCATTCCACATCATCCTCCAAGAGAACCAGATGATGCTGGAGGTCCAGGTCGAGGCAGCAAACGCCTACGCGATGTGGGCTGGATATGGGAACGATGCAGATAACAAGCCCGGTGTTAATTCCAAGACCAAGCGACCCTATAACACAGCGGGCTATTACATGACCGCCATCGGTGGTGCTCGCAAGGGTGAGAACGGCAAGAACGTTATCTGGGGCTGGAATCGCATTGCCCAAGTGACAGCAAGTCTGAAAGCGAAAAATCCGAAATATAACGACCCCTACTTCAACGCACGCCTGGAGCTGGCTAAGTGCCGCTATCTGCACGCACTCTCCAAGCAGGGCGACGAGAAGAAGAAACTGATGGGCTTCGCCAAGGTCGAGATTCACAATACCTTGAAGCGTTCTCCCACGCTGGGTGGCGATCTCTGGCGACCCCGCTTTGATACCATGCTCAAGCAGATCCAGGGGGCACTGGGTGAACCGCAGAAGGGTTTGCCAGCCCAGACAACAGCCAGCGGTGGCTAGAAACACGTGTTATCCGAGAGGACCGATTGATGATTCATAAAACTTGCTTCGTTCCCTGCCTGTCGACCATGCTGCTGCTGGCAACCGTGCTGGCTGTTCCCGCTTCGGCACAGCTGCAAGATCGCATTTACCTGCGATCCAACCCGGGCCAGCCGACCAGTGGTGTGATCGATGATGTCACCGCCACCATCGTCACCATGCGAGTCAACTCCGTGGCTCGAAAAATCGATGTCAATACTATCGACCGGATCCTGTTCGCCGACGAACCGTCGGAATTGCAGCAAGCCCGGGCGATGCTGCGGAGAAACCAGCTGGAAGCGGCCCAGGTGATGCTTGATAAACTGACAGGGACTGACCAGGGAAATGCCTGGGTCCGACAGGATATTCAGTATTACAACGCCCTGATCACGGCCCGGCTGTCGGTCACCGGTCGAGCGGACAAGAACAAGGCCGGCACGCTGCTCAACGGGATTATCAGCGAGCACGCCAATTGCTACCATTTTTTCGCCGCTGTCGAGATGTTCGGAGACCTGGCCGCCTCGGTCGGTCAATTCGACGCCGCCGTGGAGAGTTACAAAAAAGTTGGCCTGGCCCCCTGGCCGGAGTACAAGATTCGAGCAGCTGTGCTGGAAGCTGGCGCGCTGGTTGGGAAAGGGGAGAGCGCTGAGGCGCTTGCCAAGTTCGAGCAAGTAGCAGCTATCAATCCCGAAAATGACGCGATGCGGGCCCTCAAGTCGCGGGCCCAGGCCGGTAAAGCACGTTGCCTGGGACTGACTGGTGACCAAGCAGCGGGTATCACGCTGACTTATCAGATCATCAAGGACACCGATCCCAAGACCCAGCAGCTGGTGATGGCGCTGGCCTACAACGCCCAGGGTGCCTGTTTCCTGGCCGATCAGCAGCCCCAGGAAGCACTGCTGTCTTACCTGCATACAGCCGAGATGTTCTACCAGGATCCGGAAACCCATGCTGAGGCTCTCTACCAGTTGTCCAAGCTGTGGGAGCTGGCGAAGAAATCGGATCGAGCGAATCGTGCCCGAGGATTACTGCGGGAACGTTACGGTGACAGCCTCTGGGCGAAGAAACCATAGGAGTATTCCGTGCCTGCCGGGGCTCCCCCGACGGCACCGATGTTCACTACAATACTGAGTTGACCCTTGCAGAACCGCTTTAGTTGGAGACGAGAGATGCGTTTGCGTCCTTTCAATCGCCACATGGCACTGTCCCTCGGCTGGTTATTCCTGTTGGTCGCCACGATCAGCCTGGTAACCGTCGGTCCTTTTCAATCAAGCCAGACTGCGGTGGCACAGGATGCACAGGATGATCTGCCCGACGGTGGCGGCGATCTGCCCGACGGTGGCGGCGATCTGCCTGCAGGCGGTGACGACGTGCCGGGTGACGACGGCGATGACGCTGTGGCTCCGGCAGGGGACGAGGGAACCGCCAGCGAAGAGGATGATATGTCAGTGCTGGGCTGGATGTTCAAGGCCCTTGGTGTGGGCTATATGGTCATCTTCCTCAGTCTCTCCTTCACACTGGTTGCTCTCTTCGTAATGAACATGCTGACAGCACGGCAGGAAAGTGTCTGTCCGCTGACGCTCGTCGAGGACTTCGAAATGCACCTCGACGGCAAGCAGTACCAGGAAGCCTACGAGCTGGCGAAGAATGATGAATCCTTCCTCGGCCAGGTCCTCTCCGCCGGACTGGAAAAGCTCCAGGCGGGCTACTCCCAGGCTATCGAAGCGATGCAGGAAGTTGGTGAAGAGGAGAACATGCGGCTTGAGCATCGACTCAGCTACATGGCCTTGATCGGCACGATCAGCCCGATGGTTGGCCTGTTCGGTACCGTCCACGGGATGATCGCTTCCTTCCAGGTGATCGCCAATAGCACCAGCCAGCCAAAGCCGGCCGAGTTGGCGGAGGGTATTTCCACCGCCCTCTTTACCACGCTGATCGGACTTGCAATCGCCATTCCAGCGATCGCCTGTTACAACATCCTCAAGAACAAGGTCGCCAAGCTTGTTCTCCAGGTTGGCATCACCAGCGAAGGGCTGATGAGTCGATTTGAGAACGTCGGCGGCGATCCACCCCAGAGCTAGAGCATCATGCGACTTGCGGGAAAAACCAAGACCGAGGTCATGGAAGGCGATTTGACGCCGATGATCGACATGACGTTTCAGTTGATCGCCTTCTTCATGGTCTTGATTAACTTCTCAGAAAGTGAGCAGGAGGAGACTGTTCAGCTTCCTGACAGTAGCCTCGCCAAGCCAGCCGATCAGCCCTTTGATCACCCCCTCATCATCCACATGGATCAGGAGAACCGGGCAATTCTGCATGGACTGAGAATGCCGATTGGCGGCCTCGGGCCGTACCTGACCAAGGAAATCCGCAGCCTTGAGATTCGCCATGGTGTGGGTCCGGAGTCGGCCACGGTCATCATCCGTGCCCATCGGCTCTCGCAGGCGGGACGGGTACAGGAGCTGATCAAGAAATGCCAGGAATTTGGCTTTGAGAACTTTGCCTTGCGAGCAATCGAAAACGTGGATGCCGTCAAGTATACCGTGCCTCCCAATTAGCCCTGGAGCTAACCCCCCTCGATGAAGATTCGTCACTCCACCAGCAGCGGTCAGGACAAGATCGAACTGCAGATGACACCGATGATTGACATCGTGTTTCAGCTGCTGGTGTTCTTCATCATGCTCTTCAAGGTCGTCTCGATGGAAGGCGATTTCAATATCAAGATGCCCCAGGCGTCTCCCTCGACCACACAGAATATCGAACCCGACTCAAACACCTACACGCTGTTTCTCTCGGATGGCGGCTTCTACCAGGTCAATGGCCCGGGTGACAGGACAACCACCAGGCAACGCGTCGGATTGCGGCTCAATGACAACGACTACAATAGCTTTCCCGATGTCAACAGGGAAATCGCGTCGTTGCTGGAAAGCGTGGCTGGTCCAGGCAGCGGCCGGGACGACTCGGCCGAGATTGAGCTGGAGTTCGAAGATACCGTTATCTATGAAAACGTGATTGGCGCAATCACCGCGGTTTCGGGCTATCAGGACAAGAATGGCAACATCATCAAGCTGATTGAGAAGATCCGCTTTGCTGCCCCGAATGGACCTGGCCCGGTCATCAACGAGTAGCCGTTCGCTCTTCACAAGCCTCTCAGGCTCGCGGATGGAACTGGCTGTGTATCCTCTTCAGCCTCGCTGCATCGACGTGCGTGTAGACTTGCGTTGTGGCAATGCTGGCGTGTCCCAGCATCTCCTGGACCTGGCGAATATCGGCACCTCCGGAAAGCACGTGCGTGGCAAAGCTGTGGCGTAGCGTGTGAGGGCTGATCGATGCCGAAGCTCCCACCCGCAGGGCATACTTCTTGACCATTTCCCAGATTGCCTCGCGACGCAGTTGCCGTCCGCTGCGGCTGAGGAATAACCATTCCGGTGGCGACGGCTGTTGCTCGGCCAGGCCCGGCCGCTCCAGCTTCATGTAAGCGGTCACCGCTTTGCAGGCGGGTACGCCCAGCGGAATCAGCCGCTGCTTGTTGCCCTTGCCGAGGCAACGGCAGAAGCGATCCTTGAGGTAGATGCCCGATAACTCCAGGCCCGAAATTTCGCTGGCCCGGCATCCGGTGGCGTATAGCATTTCCAGCACAGCCCGGTCTCGCTGCTGGAATCCATCCTGCTCGCCAGGTGCCGCCAGGAAACGGTCCACCATCGACGGCGAAAGGACTTCTGGAACACGCTCCCACAACTTCTGGCTGCCCAGTAACTCGGCGTGGTTGTCCTCGACCACCTCTTCCAGCTGCAAGTACCGGTACAGCACCTTGAGCGACACGATGTGCCTGGCCACACTACTCGGTGCCAGCTTCGCCTTGCGTAACCAGCCCACGTAGTCCGCCAGGTCACTGATCGTGAGGTCGACTATCTGCCGTTCAGCCAGCCAGGTAGAGAACCGCGTGACGTCGCGGCGGTAGGCTGCCACCGTGTTGTCCGCCAAGTGACACTCGCTGGCCAGATAGTTGCTGAGGCCATCGATCCAGTGGGCACTGGAACTGGCGATCCGCCGGCGGCGACGCCGTAGTAACGCCTTTCGTGGATGCCTTCGGGTGTTCATGTTGATTCAGCTGTCCTGGGTCAGCAGACACTTCTTCTACCGCTAAATTCGGCGGCTGCCAAACGACAACTCGATACGATTGCCCCCAGCTCCTGGATGCCTGGCCGGACTGATCGTCGGTTGTACCGGTTGGGTGAAGTGGGAGAGTTTCGCTGCTCCAGCTGTGCTCGGACAAAGCTGATTCGGGCAGGCTCTTTTCCCTGACTCGCTCAGAAGGCCCCTGAGTGGTTACAATCAACTGCACCACGCTTCTGACCCTGGAGTAAGGCATGCTGGTTCCCGCTGGATTATGGTCGCCGCGGCTTTTTTTACAGCTGACCCTGCTGGCCCTGGTTCTGCAGGCGGCCAGTGGGCTGGCTGCCGAGCCAGTCGATTACCTGCGCGATATCAAGCCGCTGCTGACTCAGAAATGTTATGCCTGTCACGGTGCCCTCAAGCAGCAGTCGTCGTTGCGTATGGACACAGCCGCTGCGATTCGACAGGGCGGAGATTCCGGACCAGCAGTGGTGCCAGGCAAACCGGCTGAGAGCCTGCTGCTGGGGGCGATAACCGGCGACGCTGGCTTCCAGATGCCACCCGAGGGCCAGGGAGTGCCACTCAAGCCTGACCAGGTTGATCTGGTACGGCGTTGGATCGAAGCGGGTGCTGCGATCCCGACAGATGAATCACCCCAGCTGGATCCGCGTGCCCACTGGTCCTTTCAGTCACCCAGCCGGCCTCCCCTGCCGCTGATCGACCAGTCTGGCTGGTCGCGCAATGCGATCGACGCATTTATAGCCGAGCGCCACAATCAACTGGGTCTGGCACCCAGTCCGCCAGCCCCGCCAGAGGTATTGTTGCGACGCATCTACCTGGACCTGGTCGGGATCCCCCCCTCTCCCAGCGAGCTGAACGACTTCCTTCAGGACCCCTCGGATGCCGCCTACCAGGCGGTGGTTGAGCAGCTACTGGCGAGCCCCCTTTACGGCCAGCGTTGGGGGCGACACTGGATGGATGTCTGGCGATACAGTGACTGGTATGGCCGCCGGCCGAGCAATGAGATTCGTTACAGCATGCGTCATATCTGGCGCTGGCGCGACTGGATTGTTGATTCGCTGAATGCGGATCACGGCTACGACCGTTTGCTGACCGAGATGCTGGCGGGCGATGAAGTTGCGCCGCAGGACCCCAGCGCGCTGGCCGCGACTGGCTTCCTGGGCCGCAACTGGTACAAGTTCGACCGCAACACCTGGCTTTTTGAGACGGTCGAACGGACCGGCCAGTCATTGCTTGGTATGAGCTTCCGCTGCTGCCGCTGTCACGACCACAAGTTTGACCCGGTCAGCCAGCTTGAGTACTACCAGTTCCGGGCCTTCTTTGAACCACACGATGTGAGAACCGATCCGGTCTCGGCCAGCCCTGGCACCGAGACCGATAATGGCAAGTCACAGGTACTGAGCGAAGGCCTCTCACATATCTTTGACTCCGAACTGGATGCGCCAACCTACCTCTTCATTCGCGGCGACGATCGCAATCCTGATAAGAGTGCGGCTCTTGTGCCAGGTGTCCCTGCCGCCATGGGAGTGCCGCTGTCGACAATTGAGCCAGTCTCGCTGCCGCTGTCCGCCTTCTACCCTGCTCTGCAACAACCGCTGGTGGCTGACCGCCAGCAGCACGCGAGGCTGGCCATTGAAGCTGCCAGTGTGAAAGTCAGCGAGGCTCAATCGGGCCTCGACACGCGGAAGAAACAACTGGCGGACTTCATCGCCAGCCAGGATCCAGGCGAGCCGGTCACGCCCGTCGTTGTCCTGCATGACGATTTTACGAAAGCGACAGACGATCAATGGGAGATCAAGAACGGCGACTGGAAGTTCGAGCAGGGAAAACTGGTTCAGTCCGAGGTCACCAGTTTTGCGACCATCGTCGCCAAACAGAAATTACCAATCGATGTCGAAATCGAGGTCAGCTACAGGACCCTGGCAGCCGGTGATTATCGCAGTGTCGGTTTCAGCTATGACTACATTGACGGTGGCAACTCCCAGGACATCTATACCAGTACTGGCGACGAGACCCAGACTGTCCAGGCCTTTCACCGCAAGGATGGCAAGCAGGAGTACCCGCCAGCTGGAATCGTCAAGCTGCCACTCAAGGTGGGTGATCTGACTGTCGTCCGCATTACTGCCCGCGGGCAATCGCTGACTATCTGGCTCAACGGTGAACTCAAGCTGCAGTACCAGCTGCCGCTGGCACGCACAGAGGGTCAGTTTGCACTCTGGGTTCATCGTGGTGCGGCGGAGTTTGAGGAGCTGATGGTCAGGCAGCTGGTTCCCAGCCGTGAGGATTACGAACGCCGATCGCTGGAAGGCGATCGGGACCTTGCCCTGGCTCAGATCGATCTGCAGATCGCTGAACTTGACCAGCAACGACTGGCAGCTCGGGTGGCAGCCGAATCGGCTCGCTATGGAACGGCCGACGAATCGGAGGTGATGGAGACCGCCCTGGTGGCCAGCCGGCTGGCCCTGCAGCACAAGCTGCTGCAGATCGAGAAGCAGCAGGTGCAAGCGCATCACCTGCTGACGGTGCTGAAATCAGCTGCAGTGGCCGGGCCGACCGCCGACAGCCAGCCGGCAGTTGAGAAAGCCAAGTTGGCAGTTGCCAGGTTGGAACAGCAGCACGAGGCTGCCAGCCAGGCTGTAGCCACGAGCAGTGAAATCAAGTACGAGCCGCTTGGCAAGCTCTACCCAGTCACGAGCAGCGGACGTCGCATGGCACTGGCCCGCTGGCTGACCGATGCCCAGCACCCGCGCACATCACGTGTGGCTGTCAACCACATCTGGCTGCGACATTTCGGCGAGGGGCTGGTTCCCAGCGTCGCTGACTTTGGCCTGCATGGGAAACCCCCCAGTCACCCAGAGCTGCTGGATTGGCTGGCAATCGAACTGATCGATAATGGCTGGCAGATGAAGCATCTGCATCGCCTGTTGGTACTCAGTACGACCTACCGGATGACGTCGGCAACGGTCGCCGGCCGGTCGAACCAGCAGATCGATCGGGACAATCGTTTCCTCTGGCGAATGAACTACCGGCGTATGGAGGCCGAGGTGGTGCGCGACAGCATCCTCAGCACCGCTGGCATGCTCGACACAACCCCTGGCGGCCCGGACCTTGACCAGACCCTCTGTGACAAGATTCCCCGTCGCAGCATGTACTTCCGAACCACTCCGGATGACAAGATGGAGTTCCTGGAGCTGTTTGACCTGGCAGACCCGAACGCCTGTTTTCGACGCGCCGTGAGTGTCATTCCGCAACAGGCGCTGGCGATCAGCAACAGTGCCCTGGGGCTGGATCATGCCCGCCTGGTGGCCCGCCAGCTTTCGCGGATGGAGCAGAACGAGGAAGCTGCTGATTTCATCCAGTCGGCGTACCGACAGCTATTGAATCGGGACCCGCGAGCCGAGGAGCTGGAACTTTGCCTGGAGTTTCTTCAGCAGCAGGTGGTCCTGCTTGCCGATCCTGACGAAGAGTCTTTTGCCGGTGACGGACAGGCCACGGTCGCTCCGTCCGACGACCCGGCTTTGCGCGCCAGGGAAAATCTCCTGCACGTGCTGTATAATCACAGTGACTTCATTACCATCCGTTAGCGATGACAGGTTGTGGGAGAGAATCAGCAAACCATGAAGCGACACGTATCCTCAGCGGCGAACCCCTTTCCCTGCGGGCGAGTCTCTCGACGGAACTTTCTGACGGACGCCAGTATGGGCTTGGGCAGCGTGGCGCTGGCCTCGCTACTGGCCCAGGATCAGCCCGCCTCGGCGGCCCCACAGCAACCGGGCCGTGCCAAGAGCGTGATCTGGTACTTCATGCTGGGTGGCACCAGCCACATGGAGAGCTTTGATCCCAAGCCAGCGCTCGACAAGTACGCCGGCATGACAATCGAGGAATCTCCGCTCAAGCAGAGCATCCTCTCGTCGGAATTTTACCGCGCCAACGTTCGTGACTTTGCCGGCGTCCCGCGCAAGCTGATGAGTTCCCTCTATCCGCTCCAGGTGGGATACAAGCCGCGTGGAGAGAGTGGCATTGAGGTCAGCGACTGGTGGCCACATGTGGGCGGCATGATTGATGATATCTCACTGGTTCGCTCGATGTGGACGACGGATAACGACCATGCAGCTCAGCTGCAATTTCACACCGGCCGTCACATCTTTGACGGCTTTTACCCCTCGATCGGCTCCTGGGTTCATTACGGCCTGGGGTCGTTGAATGACAATCTGCCGCAGTTCGTGGTGATGGGGTCTGGGCCGCGCGATTGCTGCGGTGGGAATGGTGCCCATGGCGCAAGCTACCTCGGTCCCGAGCACGCCGGCGTACCACTGGCCAGCAATTCGAATAACCCCCTGCCCTTTGGAACACCTGGCAGCAGGGTACGAGTGAAGGAACGCAAGGGCCAGCTGCGGCTGCTCAATCGGCTCAATAACCTCTCCCAGCAGGAGTACCCCGAGGACCTGGCGCTGCGGGCGCGGATCAAGTCATACGAGTTGGCATTTCGCATGCAGACGGCGGTACCAACGGTGGTCGATCTCGCTCAGGAGACGGCGGCCACGCGGGAACTGTACGGGTTGGATGATGCAGCCACGTCGCGCGTCGGTCAGCAGAGCCTGGTAGCCAGGCGGCTGGTGGAAGAGGGAGTCCGCTTTATCCAGATTTATGACGACGGCTGGGATGCCCACAGCAAGCTCAAGTCGAATCACTCGACCCGCTCCAAGGCTGTCGATAAGCCGATTGCCGGCCTGCTGGCGGACCTCAAACAGCGCGGTATGCTCGATGAAACTCTGGTCGTCTGGGCAACGGAGTTCGGTCGAACTCCCGGGGCAGAGAACTCCGACGGTCGTGATCACCATCCCTACGGATTCACAGTCTGGATGGCGGGGGGTGGCCTCAAGGGTGGAGTTGCCCATGGTGCCACCGACGAGGTTGGATTTCATGCTGTGGAAAATCGTCATTACGTAACCGATCTGCACGCCACATTGCTGCACCAGCTGGGACTGGATCCTCATCAAATGGAAATCTCCGGTCACAAGCGACTGGAAATTGACTTTGGCAATCCGATTCACGAGATCATCGCCTAGGCTCCGCTGGCCGGAGCTGCCTATCATTCCCAGCCACACGACCTGGCCACCTGCCGGACAGGCACCTGCGAAAGAACACGGACCTGATGATCATTCTTGTCACCGGCGGCGCCGGCTATGTCGGATCGCACGCGGCACGTCGCCTGGCCGCTGCCGGCCACGACGTCTGGGTTTTCGATAACCTCTCTTACGGTCACCGCCAGGCAGTTGCCGAGGGACGATTGATCGAGGGGGATCTGCATGACGGAGCCCTGTTGCGGCAGCTCCTGGCCGACAAGCAGATCGAAGCGGTGATGCACTTTGCTGCCCTCACGCAGGTCGGAGAGTCGGTCGAGGATCCCGCCCGCTATTATCACAACAACGTTGTCGGCACATCCTCATTGCTCGAAGCGATGCGCCAGAGTGATGTCAGGAAGTTCATCTTTTCCAGCACGACAGCAACTTATGGTGTGCCTGACAATCTGCCGATTACCGAGCAGGAATCCCAGCAGCCGATCAATCCCTATGGTTTTACCAAGCTGGTGGTTGAACATATGCTGGCCGATTACGCGGCGGCGTATGGCCTCTCCTACGCGACACTGCGGTACTTCAATGCCGCCGGTGCCCATCCCGCTGGCGACCTGGGAGAGTCGCATGACCCGGAGACTCACCTGATACCGATCGTGTTGCAAGTGGCGCTTGGGATGCGTGAGAGCATCAGTATTTTTGGCAATGACTATCCAACTCCGGATGGCACCTGCGTGAGAGACTATGTTCATGTCGATGATCTGGCGGCCGCCCACCTGCTGGCGCTGGAAAAGCTTGTCCCTGGTGAGGGATTGAAGCTGAACCTCGGCAGCCAGCATGGCAATAGCGTGCTGGAAGTGATCGAGGCCTGTCGGCAGGTGACTGGAGCGACGATTCCGACTGTCGACGCCGCCCGCCGGCCGGGCGATCCCGCGCTGCTGGTGGCCGATGCCAGCCTGGCAGCTAGCCTGCTCGGTTGGCAGCCGCGCTATACCGAGATCGGCGAGATCGTCGAGACGGCCTGGAACTGGCATCGCCAACATCCCCATGGTTTTGCCGAGTAAGGTGCTGCTTCAATGCAAGATATCGTGATTGAAAAGCCGTACAAGTTCAGGCCGCCACATCACGGCAACTGGCTGCCACGCTGCATCCGCAAGACCAAGCTGGTGGAGGGCTGGCTGAAGAAAAATGAGGCGGTTTTCCAAAGCCAGGTGCGGCATGTGGAGCGACTACGGCAGACGATCGACGAAGGTCACTCGGTGTTGATCACACCCAATCACTGCCGTACGGCTGATCCGTTGGCGATGATCTACCTGGTCAAGGCGATTCCCTGCCTGATCTATGCGATGGCCAGCTGGCACCTCTTTAACCAGGGCCGCTTCATGGCCTGGGCGATCCCCAAGCTGGGTGGCTTTAGCATCAACCGGGAAGGAGTCGATCGCCAGGCGCTGAGCATGGCGATCGACGTGCTGGCAGATGCTGCCCGGCCACTGATTGTCTTTCCCGAGGGAGCCGTGTCGGGGACGAATGATGTACTCAACGAGATGATGGATGGTACCGCCTTCATCGCCCGGGCAGCGGCCAAGCGACGCAAGAAGATGGACACGCCGGGCAAGGTGTTTGTCCATCCGGTGGCCTTGCGATACGTCTACCATGGTGACCTGGAAGCCGGCCTGAGGCCGATTCTCGACGCCCTCGAAGCTCGCTTCTCCTGGCAGCCGCAAAGCCAGCTGGCCCTGCCAGATCGAATCCAGCACCTCGGCGAGATGATATTGACCGCCAAGGAACTGGAGTACTTTGGCGATCGCCAGTCAGGTGAGCTGGCCTCCCGCCTGAACAACTTGCTGGACCGCATTCTTGCCCCGCTGGAAGAGAAATGGCTGGGGGCGGTTCAGGATGAGAATGTTATTCAGCGAATCAAGTTACTGCGGCTCAAAATCGTACCCGGTCTGATCCATGGAGATCTGCCAGAGGACGAGCGGGCCGAGCGCTGGCGGCATCTGGCGGATATCTACCTGGCCCAGCAGGTCGGCTCGTATCCGCCGGATTACCTGAGTGGAGACTACCCGCGGGAACGACTGTTGGAGATCGTGGAGCGGTTTGAAGAGGACCTGACCGACAATGTGACGCTGCATGGTGAAAGAGAAGTCATCATCGATGTCGGGGAGCGGATTGAAGTCGGTACGGAACGGGATCGCTCAGCAGACAGCGATCCACTGATGAAACAGATCCAGTCGTCGATCGGCAGCATGCTGGCTGGCATGCGCAACGAACAACAAGCCACTGGCAGTTGATCACGAGTTCTTGAGTCGTCCGGCGACCACGCGAGGCAGGTTGGCCAGGTCGCGGGTCAGGCGGATTTCTTCGAACGCTCCGTGATCACTGAGTAACTGCTGCAGTTGCTCCGCCAGCATCGGACTGGTTTCCAGCAGCAGCCAGCCACCGGCGCTGAGTCGTTCTGCCGCCTGGGGTACAAGCTGCTGGTAAACTTCCATGCCACTCGGCCCGGCGACCAGAGCCTGGCGCGGCTCAAACTCACGCACATCACGATCCAGCTGCTCGTATTCGGCTTCACTCACATAGGGAGGGTTGCTGACGATTATATCCAGTTGCCTGTCGACTCCTGCCAGTAAATCCCCTTCGGCCAATTCGATCCGGTCTTCCAGCTGGTGTCGGCGAATGTTGTTCTGGGCCACGGCCAAGGCAGCCGGGCTGTTGTCGATTGCCAGCACGCTGCTGTTACTGATCTGCTGGGCCAGGCAGATCGCCAGGATACCGCTCCCCGTGCCAACGTCGGCCAGCTGCAGCGGCCCACGATCGGTCATGCTGGCCGCCTGATCGAGTGCTTCGATGACCACGAATTCAGTTTCGGGCCGGGGGATCAGGACATCCGCCGAGACCTCGAATGGCTGCGAGTAAAACTCGCGATGTTCGACCAGGTAGGCGACCGGGCAGCCGTCCGCTCGGCGACGTACGAGTTGCCGGTAGTGCTCACGATGACCCTCGGCCGGTTGCTCTTCAAATCGCGTGTACAACTCGATCCGTTGGCAGCCCAGCGTGTGGGCCAGCAGGATCTCGGCATCCAGTCGCGGCGAGCGGGAATCGTTCTGCTGGAGGAACTCAGTTGTCCAGGACAACAGTCGTCCAATCGTCCAGGCCTGGGTGTCATTCACGTGATTCGGTATCCATTCCGCGTGGAAAGAGAGTCGCTGCCTAGTCTAGTCCTTCTATGGAGTTTCGCAGCTGAGTGCGATCATGGTCAATCAGCAAGTCTGTCACAGGCTGCAACTCACCGGCGATCACCTGGTCCAGCTTGTAGAGTGTTGCATTGATGCGGTGATCGGTGATGCGGTTTTCCGGGAAGTTATAAGTCCGGATTCGCTGGCTGCGATCTCCCGAACCGATCAGGCTCTTGCGCTGATCCGCCCGTTTCTCATGCTCTTCCCGCTTTTTTTTCTCATACAGTCGCGACTTGAGTACCCGCAGTGCCTTGGCCAGGTTCTTGTGCTGGCTGGTCTCGTCCTGCATCGATACCACGATCCCGGATTCCAGGTGTGTCAGTCGGACAGCCGAGGCGGTCTTGTTGACGTGCTGGCCGCCGGGGCCGCTGGCGTGAAAAATATCCTTGCGATAATCGTCGGGCTTGATTTCAACTTCCACGTCTTCCGGTTCGGGGAGAACCGCAACGGTCGCTGCCGAGGTGTGAATACGACCTTTAGCTTCGGTCTGCGGCACTCGCTGGACACGATGGCCACCACTCTCGTACTGCAATTCGCGGAACACGCCAGCCCCTGCAAAGGCCACGATGATTTCCTTGAATCCACCCAGCTCGGTCGGGCTGGTCTGCAGGATCTCCATCTTCCATTTGCGTCGCTCGGCGTGCTTGCTGTACATCTCGTAGAGATCGCGGGCGAACAGCGCCGCTTCGTCGCCACCCGTTCCAGCACGGATTTCCATCACGCAGCGACCGCGAGTGGAATCTTCGCCGCCAACGGTCATATCCAGCAACTCTTCCCAGACCGCCTCCCGGTCGCGTTTCAGACCAGGCATTTCGGCCTCGGCCATCTCGCGTTCTTCCGGGTCACTGCTGTCTGCCATCTCCTGCACGCCGCTGATTTCGTCGACTATTTTCTTGAAGCTGCGATACCTCAGGGCCAGCTTGGCCAGCGTGCCGTGCTCGCGGGCGACCTGGGCCATACGACGAGAGTCGGCCAGAACCTCGGGGTCGGCCATCATCTGTTCGAGTTCTTCGAACCGATTCAGTTTTTGTTCGAGGACTTCACGCATGAGAGCAGCTCGGCATACGGATTACGGTCCGGGACTGTTGGAAGAGCTACTGGAGTGCACTTCCAGCATCTGCCAGACACGAAAACCCTGACCCTTGGATTGGTGACGAATCCAGTTTCATCCCTCGGGCGCGCGACCTGGCGGGAGTTCTATCGTGCTAGGATTCCACCTTGCGACGCTTCGGCTTCTTTTTCTTGCCATCGTCCGCGGTTCCGTAAGAACCTGCCGCGAACTTCTTCTGGAACTTTTCGATTCGACCGGCCGTGTCCAAGTACTTCAACTTGCCGGTATAGAACGGGTGGCAATTCGAGCAGATGTCGATTTTCATTTCCTCGCGCGTGCTGCGCGTCTGGAATGTGTTGCCACAACCGCAGGTAACGGTGGTATCGTGATAATCCGGGTGAATTCCGTCTTTCATCGTCCCGTTTCCTGCTTACTCAGTTATGAATTGCCGATCCACTCGCCTGCCAAGGACGTGCGTGATCCTGCAAACAGGAGAATATAACACCGGCTCCAATCACCGGCAAGTGCCAGCCAGCCAGCCTTAGCCAGTCTCAGCAGGTCGATCCTTGGCGGCAGCGGCCTGGGCCGCAAATCGGTCAGCAAATACCGTATCAACGATCAACTGACCGATATGATAAGTCACCATCGGCAGAATCAACACGCCAGCATCCAGGCAAATCTGCAGTCCGACCATCAAAGTCTTCTGGCTGCCGGCAAATCCCACCGCAATTGTGTCTTCCCGGGATAAACCGATCGACCGTCCCGCATAAATTCCCGTCCAGAACATCGAAATGTGGACGAACAGCACCGCTGCAATTGTCGTCACCACATCGATCGCCAGCAGAGGCGTCTCGTTGTCGGCGAAGAACCGTGTGCCAAGACCAACGGCGCCAGTAAAGACCATGAACAGGATGCCGCATTGAGCGAGCATGCTGAGCTGCTTCTTCCGCTCGGTTGCCCAGCTTCCCAGCGGTCGATATCGCCGTACCAGCTGGGCGAAGATCATCGGCAGCACCACCAGTGCACCGAGCTTGAACACCATGTCGCTGAACTCAATGTTCAGATCGACCGTCGTCCCCAGCAGGAGCAGCAGCCAGAGTGGAGAAATGATGAAACAACTGAGGTTGGTGATGACTGTCACCAGGATCGATATCGTGTCGTTGCCACCGGCCCGCCTCGTCCAGACCGAGGCCGAGGCCAGCGTGCAGGGAGTGACCGCCGCAACCAGCAGGCCTTCCGCAATCGGCCGCGCCAGGGCCAGCGAGACAAGGTAAGCACAAATCGGCAGCAGGCCAAAGTTGATGCAGACCGGCAGCAGTACCGACTTGGGCCGCCGCAGCGAGCCCAGGATGGTGTCGGTTTCCAGTGGCAAGGCCATCAGGAACAGCACCACCGCAACGATGCTGTAACGGAGCGGCTTGAGCGAAGCCAGCGGTGTCAGCGGCTCGTACCAGACAGCGCCGATCACCAGTGTCGCCACCAGGGCGACCAGGAACCATCGTTTAGCGAGGAACTGTATCATCGGCTCTGAGCGCAGACGAGGAGGGGTCTGGGGGTCAACGGGGGTGCCGTGTAAAGCGACTATGTTGGTTGTACGGATCGCCAGGCTATCCCGCCATTGTCAGCACGTCGCTGGGGGTGGCAACCACACTATCGAGTTTTCGGACAGCCGACTAAACTGGATTTGGTGCCCGCTGTGCGGTGCCGCAGCTACTTCCCCCCCTCTTTTCCCCTGCAAGCCATGTTGCGTTACTGGACCGCTGGTGAATCGCACGGCAAGACCATGCTGGCCATCGTCGATGGATTTCCGGCCGGCCTGACCGTGAATTCCGACTTGATTGACGTTGAACTGCAACGTCGACAGGGTGGCTATGGACGTGGCGGTCGCCAGAAGATCGAAACCGATACGGTCGAGATCCTCTCCGGTACCTGGCAGGGTGTCACGCTCGGAAGCCCGGTTGCTTTGCAGGTCATCAACCGAGACTTCAAGCTGGAGCGGCTGCAGGATCTGCCTCGACCGCGACCCGGTCATGGCGATCTGAGTGGCGCGATCAAGTACCTGGGGCCGATTCGCGGTGTCCTGGAGCGTGCCAGTGCACGCGAAACCACCGTCCGTGTGGCTGCCGGAGCACTGGCACGCCAGTTGCTCAGCGAATTCGGGATCGAGACGATTGGTTACGTGGTGGAACTGGGTGGCGTGACTGTCGAACCGAGCGAGGGATCGATTGAGGAGCGACGCCAGTTGCGTACAGCGAGCGAGCTCTACACGCTCGATCCGACCCGCGATGATGAGTTGAAGAAGCTGGTCGACGAGACTGGTGAAGCTGGTGATACGCTGGGTGGTGTCCTCGAAGTCCGTGTTGAGGGCTTGCCATTTGGACTGGGCACACATGCCCAGTGGGATCGCAAGCTGGATGGACGAATCGCCCAGGCGGTGATGGCGGTGCAGGCTATCAAGGGAGTCGAAATTGGGCTCGGTTTTGAAGCGGCACGACGGACTGGATCCAAGGTACACGACCCGATTCACTTTGACGGCGATAAGCAGGACGGAGCCACGCTTGGATTTGAGCGACCGACGAACAACGCCGGTGGCCTGGAAGCTGGCATGACCAATGGTCAGCCGTTGGTGGTGCGGGCGGCCAAAAAGCCGATCAGCACACTCCGCCAACCGCTCGACTCCATCAACCTCGATACAAAACAGGCGGATGCCGCCAGCTATGAACGCAGCGATGTCTGCGCTGTGCCGGCAGCCAGTGTGATCATTGAGCACGTGGTGGCCTTCGAAGTTGCCGTCGCCCTGGTGGAGAAGTTTGGCGGCGATAGCCTGGCAGAAATGAAGGCTCGCTACGAGCTGTTCCAGGAAATGGCCCGCCAGCGATAGGACTGGCGCGGGGGCGATTTTCTGTCCACCCGCAGCGTGGCCCTGGCACGTTCCGCGTTGCCTCCATGACGGCTTTCCCGCTACCATATGCACGCCTGGCTGGTCGTTCACCCGCCACAGCACCATGCGCAATGGAAACCTGCTGATGCACGATCGTACCCGACGCCTGATCTGCCGCTGGCTGTTCCTGCTGCTGGCCCTGCTGCCAAGCACGCTGTTGATGGGCTGGTCGGTCTATGAAAGAAGCGACGCTGGCTCGCAGGCCCGGCTGGCGCGATGGCAGCTAAAACTGGAACAGGTTCTGCAGGCCGACGTCTCGATCGATGCTGTGCGGCCGATATTTCCAGGCACCGTTGTGCTGGAGAATGTCATCGTCCGCCTGCCAGGATCCAGCAGCCGATTGGTGACCGTCAAATCGATTCGCTTGAGCAGCCGACAACCAGCCTCGATTCACCTCGAACAGGTTATTCTGCCAGTCAACCAGCTGGACCGCTGGCGCGGCTGGCTGGAACGCTGGAGTTGTCAATTCGACCCGGGCCAATCGCTCCGTGTGACAGCCCAGAGCGTGATCTTTCAGCGCCCCGACGGTGGTCATCCCTTTGGTGACCTGGTCGGCGTGATCCGCGGTAGCGAGGAAGCGACCGAGGCTACCTTTAACCTCTGGCAGGAGGGATCCGCGGGTGATCCGCTGGCCGTGCAATGTGCGCAGGACCACAACCGCCCTGGCGAAACAAGATGGATTGTGCAGACCGGCAGTACACCCTTGGCAACGCGACTGCTGGCTGAGCTGGTGCCGGGCTTTGCGCGGCTTGGAAGTCAAGGCAGCTACGAGGGCTATTTCAGCGTGCTGCAGACCGCCGATGACTGCGAACTGCAATTGCTGGGACGGCTCGACAAGATCGACCTGGGACTGCTCAGTGGCCGGCCGTTGAGTGGGATGTTGTCCGGCAGCGCTGCGATCGATATTCGGCAGTGCCTGGTCCAGGGCGGCGCCTGCCAGTTACTCGACGCGACCCTGCATGCCAGCAGCGGTACGGTGGATGCCAACTGGCTGCAGAGCCTGGTACGCAGCTGGGGAGGAACTCCGCTTGCAGCTGCCAGGGGTCAACGACTGCCCTACTCTCAGCTGCAATGCCGGATTGAACTTACTCGGGAGGGCATTCGCCTCTCGTCGCCGTCCGGGGACGCAGTCCTGCGGCTGGGTGAGCAGGTGATCGTACCAGCCCCGGCGGCAGCCTGGCTGTCGATTCCAACGATTGTCTCGCTGCTTGCGCCGCCGGGCAGCGAGCAGCTACCGGCGACCGCCGATTCAATTCGCCTTTTCCAGGCGCTGCGGCCCGATGCCGGGCAGGTGCGGAGAGAGTAGGCGCTGTACCCCGCTACCGCTGGCCGACTGAGGCAGAGTGTCGGGTACTTACTTGGAGTCCGACTCTGCCTGGACGCTGCGCCACTTATGGTAGGGAATCAACGCCAGGCCGATAATGGCCAGCTGCGAGACGACTACCAGACCCAGTTTCACCAGCACGCCCTCGGTGAAGCCGTACGAATGCAGCCCGACTCCCAACTCGTTGACTCCGAACCATGACCAGGTGGTGACGATATTGCCAACCACTGCCAGCGCCGCCAGGCCGCGGTCGCCGATCACCTTGCCCCAGCGGGCGTGCAGTATCAGCGCGTTCCAGAGCACGATAATCAGGGCTCCGTTCTCCTTCGGATCCCAACCCCAGAAGCGGCCCCAGGAATCATCGGCCCAGAGTCCACCCAGGACTGTACCGACGAAGCTAAAGAACAGGGCAAAACAGGTCATGCCATAGATCATCCGTGCCAGGTGCTGCCGAACTCCCTTGGTCAGCGACGGAGTCAGCACGCCGCGGATGACGAAGATCAGGCCCAGGCCGCCAGCCACGAAGGTTGTGGCATAACCCAGCGTGATACAGACCACATGTGTTGAGAGCCAGAAGGTCGTATCCAGCACCGCCTGTAGCACGGTAAACGTGTCGCCATCTCCCGACAGGTTATGTGCGACCTGCAGCGTTGCGATACCAGCGACCGCTGAGATCACGTTGCCAATACCGAGGGCAAATACCTTTTCCAGCACCAGGCCGGCGATCACGCAGGCCCAGCCGATGAAGACGGCAGAAGAATAGAGATTGGTGACCGGTGGTCGACCGGAAATGTAGATACGACTAATCAGGGCTGCCGTATGCAGACCAACGGTGAAGATCATCAGCCAGAAAGCTGCCCGGTTAAGTGTCTTGGTCCAGTAGACCCAGGATATGACGATCAGCACGAAGGCAATAATGTAGAGCACGAAGCAGATGATGAAGGGGGCGTAGTTGTTAAAGAAGGACTCAAAGCGGACAGATGTAGTGCTGACGGCGGTTTCATCTCCGCTCGCCAGCTGCCGCTGGCATTCCACAATTGCCGCGCTGAAAGCCGCCGAATTCTGACTCTGGTAGGCCAGCAGGGCTTCGTTGAGTGAGGTGGCGTAGGGATTGGCGGTGGCCGACAGCCCGTCGGGCCCCAGGATCCCATCGATTGCGGTTTGGACCATCTGCTGGACCTGGGTAATCTCTGCCTCTTTCATGGTGTTCAGAGTCTGTCGCACATCGTCAGGCATGCGTTGCAGGACCGCTTTGATTTCGTTGTCTGGCGGCACCGGCATACCCTGGCGACGGTAGAAATCGCGAATCACGACCTCGTCGCTGACATTGGCGCGGGCCAGCCTGTTGGCCAGCTGTTCGACGGAATCTACCTTCAGTCGCGCTGCCAGTTGCTGGACAAACTGCTCTGCATGGGCTGTGGCAAACGAGACCCAGCCGGTTGCGTTCCTGGTGTTCCGCACGACCAGCGGAACATCCTGGTTCTGGAATTGCTCCAGCGCCAGCAGCAGGTTGGTTGCCTGCACGAGGTCCGATCCGGCGTCCAGCGGCGGTCGAAAATGGCTATCGCGGATCTGTACGAAGAGGAAGATCTTCTTGGACAGCTCGAGCACCTTCTTCTGGTAACTGATCAACTCTGCTGCCGGTCGTTCGCGGGCTTGCCGGACCTGGTCCTGGAAACTCTCCAGCTTCGGCTCCAGCTCAGCGAAAGAATACCGCCCTCCCTTGCGTCGCTGCAGGGCGAACAGGTTCATCACGATTTCGGGATGGTCGATCTTGAAGATCGGGTGATTCTTGGACTCCTCGGAATCCGGGTCGCTGGCAACGTCCAGCAACCACTTGATCGCAGGCTGCGTCTGGCCATCGCTGTCTTTGTAGGTCTCGCGTCCTGAGATAACCTTGAGCGTGTTTCTCGCCAGCGTGTCGTAGGGCTGGACACGACCCTCATAGACGATTGGCAGGCAGCTGAACTGGTACAAATCCAGCTCCCCGTCGCCAACGGATGGAATCCGCGCCTTGCTGGCGGCATAGCCGGCAAACAGTACGACGATCGCGATTGGCAGCCAGCGAGCGATGTTGGCCGGTGCGACTGGCGTCCGGTAGCCAATCCCGTCGTCCGCGTCGGCGGACTTAGCTGGCAGGTCGTCCTCGTCGGATTTGACCGGCTCACGCAGCAGTCGCTTGAGGAAGCGGCTGAGTGCCAGCGAGAAGTGGTACATCATGCCGATCGCCACCAGCATGCAACTCACATAGGGAATCATCCAGCCGGTGTTCTCAACGACGCTGAGTGTGGTGATTTCGATATCCCGTCCACCCGGCACAGTGGATTGCCGCTTGGAATAGTTGGTCTGGTAGAAGGTCTCGCCGGCAAAACGGACCGGGTTGTTCATCCAGACTGTGGAATCCCGATCAATACCCCGTTCGGGGTCGACGATGTTGATCGCCGAGGCAAAGTGCCTGGGCGTGTTTGTGCCGACGTAGGTTTCCTGTACGACGTCATCCAGGCGAATCTGGTAGGGCTTGTAGATGCGGTGGAAACGCAGCGAAAGAGCGTAGGAGGTTCCCTTGTACCGGATCTCTTCAATCAAGGGCTGATTGAATACCTCCTCCTGGACAAGCAGGTAGGTTCCAATCTCGCGTCCACCACCCTTCTCCTTGAGCTTCACATAGGTTGATGCGACATCCTGTTCACTACTGCTGTCCGCACCACTGGTGGGCCGTTTCCCCACGGCGATGACCTGCATCCCGAATCCGCTATTGGCCGGGTTTCGTGGTTGCTTCTTGCGTGGATCAACATCGATCAGTTCGGTGTTGCGGAAGTAATGGACAATCTCAATATCAAAGGGCAGCTTGCCATCCTCAACCGATCCTTCATTGAGGAAGCGTGAGACGCTGCCCTTGGTCCACATCGGAACGACGACAGCATCATCCCCCTGTTCATTCTGGTCGACCACGATGGCAAGTTCGGTCGAGCGAATGTCGTAGGCATAGTTGACCGTCTGGCCTTCACGAATCGCGACCTGCTGTTCCACGGCAAATGTGCCGACCAGCAATTCACCCAGCATCATCAAGCCGACGCCAGAGTGAATCAACACGATGCCGCCACGGCGGCGAAACACCAGCATGCAGCCAATCAGCAGGACGATGCCAGCCAGGCCACCCTGGATCAGCTGCCAGAGAATCCGCATTCCCGAATCGCCCAGGTAGAGGGAGTCAGAATTGAATGCCAGTGCGATCGACAGAGCCGAGATCAGCGAGCTGCCCACAGCAACTGCCCAGAACTCCAGCGGCTGGTCATGTCGACGGGGAAACACAACCACCAGCGTTGCGATCAGCGCGACAGAACACACTCCGAGAAAGCCAATGAACCCGATCCAGAGGTTCTGCCAGCCAAAGGAGGGTTCCCCCTGGAATCCCTGGCTGCTATTACCGCCGGCAATCACGAGGTAGGTCAGCACGATTCCGAGTGCAATAAAGGCCAGGCCACCCTTCAGCCGATTCCCCTTGGCCTGCATGCGGAAACGTACCAGGTGGGCAGCCAGCAGGTTTGTCAGCAGGGCAAACCCGATCGCCAGGCCACCGGGGAAGGGAATACCACCGGGCACATCCTGATAAGTTGGAAACCAGGAGATTGGGAAGAAGACCTGGAAGCGGATCCAGACGAAGAACGAGTGGAAGTAATTGTCGATCACCTCCCACATACTCTCATTGACCTGCGCCAGAGTTCCCACAAAAACCAGGAACACTGACATCGCGAACAGGGCCACTGTCAGTCGCAGCGATGCCACCGGCCGGAAGATGATTTCCGCCTGGCGCCGCATCGCCTTTACGACCGAGAGCAGCGTCTCAGCTTGTGCCGTCTCGTTGGGTCGAATCGATTCGCTTGTCATGGCCTGGGACTTCCTGATGCCTCGTCAACGCTATCGGGTGAATTGTATGGAAGCGACAAAGTTCTTGAAGGAGTTTTCCTCACGCAACGCCAGTTGCTTGTCGCCGTGCAGTTTCACAAACCACGATTTGTCGCCGCGTGTCGCCAGCACACCGAGAATCGCTTGCTGCTGGGATGCATTTGCAGGGGACTGCAAATTGACGTACCAGCCGCGGGCATCCCCCAGCGGAATCTGCTCGATGGACTCTTCCATGGTCTGCTGGTCAATCTTGCCCAATTCGACCTGTCCTCGCCAGCGATTCACATTTGGCAGTAACAGCTCAGCCTGCACCGAGAGGTCAATGATCGTGATGTCGACCCGCTGGTCGCCCTCCTCGACGAAGTAGGCCGCTTTGCGCAGGCCACCGACCTGCCCTTGTTGCCAGGACTCGGGGGAGCTGAAACTGATCTCCGCCGATCCAGTCGGTGTGCCGGGCTGAGCTGGCGGCATCTCGGGTGGTGGCGGGGCGAAGGCGGGACGTCGACGAACGAAGTTGCGAGAGCCGACGAGGTCGACAAGTGTGGCCGCTGAGAGCGGGTCGCTGCCTGGCACTGCCGCTGACCGCTCGACGGTCTCGATAGCATCACTCAATTCTGACAGCTGGATATCGGACAGCTTCAATTCGGTCCGCCAGCGATTGACGTTGCTTAACAAGTACTCGTCCCAGCCGGTCGGCGGAACCTGCAGCTTGGTAATGGTGACTTCCATCAGCAAGCTGCCATCGAGGCGACTGAGGGTGTCGTGTCTCAGGCCATTCCGGTCTTCTGTGCGATCCCAGCCCTCTGGCACGTCATAAGTCGGGGCTGTCGTTTCGTTACAGCGAAAGCTGGTGACAACCTGGCGAAAGTCGTCCTCGTAGTTGGCCACCTTGTTCCGCGGTCCCGTTAGCTTGATATACCAGGCGGTCGACCGGTCGACGATGACCGCAGCAATCGTACGATCGGTGACGATTCGATCGATGTGATAGGACTGGACTTCACCTGCTGGCTGGCAGCCGCCAGCGAGAACCGCTGCGACAAGCAGTACGACGAACAAGGTAAAGTGGGGTCTCATGGAGCGATGTGCCTGGCTAACGCATAGGACGGTCGACCGACCCCTGGCCGGGTTGTCCAGGGGACCTCAATGGCAGGACTGTCCACGGCAGGACAGCTGACAGAAATTATAACCGGACGCCCGCGATCGGGGGAGCGGTGAAAGCCTGCGACACAGAATTACTCGCTGGCTAGTTCATGTCCAGCAAGTTGAGAATGGCTTCCATGATGGCACTGCTGGTGAGCTTTGTGCCCTGGTTCCAGCTCCACATCGTCTTGACGACGTCCGCCATCATCATCCCAGTGACCACCAGTACCAGGGTGATCAACATCAGGCACATCACCATAAAGATGGGATAGCCAGCTTCCACCGGCATCGGTGGTGCCATACCGGCAGGTGCGGCCTCGGGTCCGGGAGCAACTTCTTCAAGTTGATCCAGTCCGGGTACGGCAGCAGCAGCTGCTGGGTCCATCGCCACGCCGCCAGCCATCGTCGGTGCGTCCGCATCGAGCGCGACCGAATCGGATATCGCAATTACCTGGGAACCGCTGTCGGACATGTCATCGGCATTGTCTGGCGTACCGAGGTTGAAAGTATCATTGCCCAGCGCGTCCAGGCCATCGTCTGCGGCAGGCAACTCCAGCTGAGTCGATTGACCGTCGCTCAGATCTGCTGCATCCTCCAGTGAAATGCCGGCATCCGAGGGACTCTCCAGGTTGATGCCCGACCCTGCTGCACCCAGCGTCACGTCGCTGCTGCCAGGATCCCCCAGCACCAGCTCGTCGTCCGTCACGCCAAAGTTGTCGACAGCACCAAGCTGGGTGTCGTCGTCCTGGTCGGCGTCGCCCAGGTTAAAGTCGTCACCGTCGTCCAGCGAATCGAGTCCCAGCTGATCGCCAACGTCGGCCATGATCGTGGAATCATCTTCCATCTCAAAGCTCATGTCGCCGTCGCCCAGGCCGAACGCGTCACCGGCATCGGCCATGATCGTGGCATCTTCTGGATCGCCGTCGTCATCGCCGTCGTCATCGTCGTCGTCGTCGCCACCCAGACCCAGCAGATCGTCAGCCGAGGCCATGATCGTGGTTTCCGCGCCACCATCCTCCTCGTCGTCATCGCTCAGGCCGAGCGGGTCGTCCGCCAGCTGTAGCTCGTCATCTTCGCTCGCTGCCGCTGGGGCGTCTTCTTTCAGCGCCGCTTCAGCGGTCGCCAGTGCGTCGAGATCCTGGCTCGTGATGAGCACCGAATCCTCGCCGTCCCCCTCCATGTCGTCGTCCAGCAAGCTGAAACTCTGGTCTTCCATGCCGAGTGGATCGCCAGCCAGCGTGGCGTCGGATTCATCTTCGTCGTCGTCACCATCCATTCCGTCAGCCGCGGCTTCGATCTGCTCCAGCAGCTCGCTACCGAGATCGGCGTCCTCGCCGTCGTCAGACTGCTGTTCGGTAGCATAGGCTTCCAGGTCTTCGCGCTTGAATTTCCAGCTGGATCCATCGCGGTAACCGTGTATCTTCCCGTTTCCGGTCAACTCAACCAGTCCTTCGGTGCTGATACCCAGCAATTCAGCGGCTTCTTGCAGATCAACAAGATCGGCCATGACATGCTCCCGACGCTAATTGTGGTAACCGGCCATCTCCTCCAGACCGGTGCCTATTCTACTCACCCAGCAGTTCCAGGTGGAGTTTTCCCCCGTGAGGGCAGAGAAATACCCCTTCTCGATGTCGGTATTCCCGCGCGCAAGCCTTGAACAGTCTAACGCATGTACCACTTAATCCGGTTAGGAAAGCGGCTACTTCTAGCGATGCAGCATGGCTCGGATATCGCGAGGAGATGGCTGAACGCCGTTGAATTCGTCCATCATCATGTCCCAATGGACGTTGCGGACACTCTTGAGCGTGATTTGGCCGGTCGCCCGATCCACCTGGTAAACGCTCATTACACGCAAATGAGGATCGACAAGTGTCAATTGCTGACCTACATCGGCGGGGCTGGCGATGGCAATTAACTGCCCCCGCGGCGTGACCTGCTGGGCCCCGTTAGGGGCCAGACGCTGGCCAGAGAGTGGATTGGACGAGAGCCCGGCGATGACCAGACCACAGGTGAATCCTGCCGTGACCAGTAGACTCCAGGTTAGCTTGTGCATGATTCCATTCCAGGTTTGACGGACCACTGAACCAATAGCCAGCCGCAGTCAGCTGGTTGCAGGCGGGGCGTAGTCTAACGAGCGGCCGCCAGGCAGGGCAAGACCGATGCCTCCTTACTGGCTACAACAACTCCTGGCCACCTGCTAGGGTGAGTTCTGTCAGCACGCCGCTGCCCTCTTTCGACCATCTGACAGGCTGAAAATGTTCCATATTACCCGCGAAATCGACTTTTGCTACGGCCATCGGCTCTTGAACTACGAAGGCAAATGTAAACACCTGCATGGCCATAACGGTCGGGCAGTCATCAAGATTGCATCGGAAGAACTTGATCAGCGAGGGATGGTGGTCGACTTCTCGGATGTCAAGCAGGTCGTGGCCGGCTGGATCGACGATAACCTGGACCATCGCATGATCCTCAGGCGGGACGACCCGATGGTGCCAATCTTCACTGAGCTGAACGAGCCAATGTACCTGCTGGATCAAAATCCCACCGCAGAGAATATCGCTCGCCTGATCTTTGAATTCACGCAGCAGCACGGTTTCCCCATCATCGAGGCCCGACTCTGGGAAACGCCCCACTGCTACGCCACCTACGCGGGAAGCTAGAAGCCCGTGGTGGGTTATCTATGGTTCGTGGTGGCAGAGTATTGAGCACCGCCCCATGAGCATCTGCGCCGCTTGCTGTCCAGAAAAACTGGATAGAGTTTAACGGTTATGCCGAAGTTGAGGATTACGGGCGCCCGCAGTCCGTCACGACCATGCTGCGCAGATGCAATAAAAGGATCCCTCCACCTTGGCGAACAACAAGAAGCATAACAGCTCACTCGTTCAAATCATGTCGACCCTTGGCTGGCCGCTGGCGATCGGAGCGGCACTGGGGACAACATTTTATGCCTTCCTGTTGCGTGGGCCGCTCGACATTCCGATCTTGCAGCGATATTTCGCCAACCATCCGGTTGCCTACGTGGCCACGATCATGTTCTTCATCGGCCTGGCAGCCCTGCTGGTGCGGACGCTGAATGTAGCCGGCCAATTCTACTCGCTCGGCAAAATCCGGCTGCCTGCCATCCCGGCCAAGGGCAACAGGATTGAAGATGCCGACAGCCTGATTGCTGAAATCGATACGCTGCCGACCGCTGCCCGCCAAAGCTACCTCGGTAGCCGACTGCGGCAGGCACTCAGTGGCGTACGCCGAAATGCGTCGGCCGATGGGCTCGACGAGGACCTGCGTTACCTGGCCGACGTCGATGCCGACCGTCAACACGACGGTTACTCGCTGGTGCGAATCATTATCTGGGCCACCCCGATGCTGGGCTTCCTGGGAACGGTGATCGGTATCACCCAGGCACTTGGCGATCTGGCCACTCGGCAAATGGGTGGCGATTTGCAAAACGCGATGCAAGGCCTGCTATCCGGTCTGTACGTCGCCTTTGATACCACGGCACTTGCCCTCAGCCTGTCGATTGTCCTGATGTTCCTGCAATTCCTGGTAGATCGCTGTGAGACCCAGTTGATGCTGGTGGTCGACCGCACGGCCGACCAGGAGCTGGTGGGCCGCTTCCAACAACTGGGTGCCGCCCACGATCCCCACCTGGCCTCGATTCAACGAATGTGTCAGCAGGTGGTTGAGTCGACAGAGAGCCTGGCCAGCCAGCAGCTTGAAACCTGGCAGCAGGCCCTCGAGACGGTCTCCAACAGCTGGATCGGGATCGGCCAGCAGGCCGGGGAACAACTCGCCAATTCACTCGAGAACTCGCTTTCCAGTGTGCTGCAGGAAAATGTTACCCGCTGGGCGGGGCTGCAACACCAGGCTGCCACACAGACCGAACAGCTCGGCCAGGTACTGACGGAAACAGCCAATGTCGTCCGCCTGGAAACAGCGCTCGAACGCAACCTGCAGCAACTGGCTGCAGCAGGCCAGTTTCACGAGGCTGTCACCAGCCTCTCTGCAGCAATCCAGCTCCTGGTTGCCCGAGTCGGCATTGCCACGGACCAGGGCACCACTGATAACGAACAACGAGCAGCATGAGACGCAGGCGATCTAAATACCGCAGCCCTGCCAGTCCCTCCCTGTTTCCCTTTCTGGCAGTCCTGATCTGTACGATGGGTGTGCTCATTGTGCTGCTCGTGCTCGGCGTACAACAGGCACAGGTCGCCGCTCGGGATCTGGCCGAGGACACGTCCGATCGTCAGCTCGAGTTGCTGGAAGCCCAGCAGGAACAACAACTCGATCGCGACGAGTACATCTGGCGCAACGAGGTGCTGGCGGAAAGCAGACAGGACAAGACCGACAAGCTGGCCGACTCTCGACTCGCCCTGAGTCACCTGGAACAACATATTCGCCAGCTGGAAAACCACTGGAAAAAGCTGGTTGAGCAGCAGCGGCAACTTGGCTCCCAGCTGGATCCCAGTGGCAGTTCGGCCCAGCGCACGGCCCAGCTTGAGCAATTGCGAGTGCAGGTTGAGCGGGCACGGCAGCTGCTGGAGGAGGCTCGCCAGCGGTTTGTCGATCGGCAGGGAACCTACGCACTGGTCCCCTACAAGGGACCGAATGGCACCAACCGCTACCCGATTTACCTTGAATGCCGACCCGAGGGTGTGGTCATTCAACCGGAGGGGACACTTGTCAGCCTCGTCGACCTGCAACAGATGTCGGGGCCAGGTAACCCGCTCGATGCCTGCCTGCGTGCCATCCGCGAACACCTGTTTGCCACGGTTGGTGCCCAGAGCATCGGCGAGCCTTATCCGCTGCTGGTCGTACGGCCGGATGCCGTTCGTGCCTATGCGCTGGCACGCCACGCCATGACCGACTGGGAAGACGCCTTCGGCTACGAGTTGCTTTCGGCAGAGATCCAGCTCTCCTATCCGCAGGCCGACCCGGAATTAGCTCGCCTGCTGGAGCGGACGATTGTCGACGCGCGCCAGCGTCAGCAGGCACTGGCCCAGGCGATGCCAAGCCGCTTTGGGGGCGGCAATGGCCTGGGCAGCGGCCTCTCGCAGCATGGACCGTCGGGCCAGGCTGGTGCGCCCGGACCAACGAGTGCCCAGCCGACGCTCCAGCAACCGGGCCAGCGACCGGGCCAGCGACCGGGCCAGCGACCGGGCCAGCGACCGGGCCAGCGACCGGGCCAGCAGGGTGGCAGGCAGACCGAGCCGGGTAGCCAGTCGCCAGCTCCACAGTCGGGTGCCGATGGCGGGCCGGGAGGAGCCGCTGTCACGGACCAGGATGTGCAAGCCAGGCCGGATGGCTGGGGCTTGCCCCGCAGGGATGCGGTTGTGACCGGGATTACGCGGCCGATCTATGTAAGTTGCTATGCGAACAAGCTGGTGATTGTGCCACGACGCGGCGAGCGTGGCCGCACGCTGACCCTCAACCTGTCGGGGCCGCTGTCAGGCCAGGTCGATGAGTTTGTCGGCCAACTCTGGAAGCACATGGAGAGCTGGGGTATCGCCGTCGCCGGCGGACACTGGCGACCGGTGGTCAAGATCGAGGTCTTTCCGGGCGGTGCGACCCGTTTCGTGGAACTTGGCCGCCTGTTGAAACGCAGTGGATTTGTTGTCCAACAGTATCGCTAGGGAAAATCGTCAGCATGGCACGACGGCGCACAAGGCACGACAGTGGCGATGGTCACGATTCGTTTCTCGATATCGTGGCCAACCTGGTTGGTGTCCTGATCATCCTGGTGATGGTCGTGGCAGTGCGGGCGCGGGATGCCGCAGTCGATGAACAGCTCTCCGATCTGCCAGCAGCCAGTCCGGTTGACGTGGCAACCCCGCAGGCTGAATCGCAGGCGATTACCAGTGATATCCACCGTCTCGATGAGCTGCTCGGTCGCCAGACGATCGAACTGGTGTATCGTGAGAAGGAACGCGATAAAGTCTTCCGGCAGGTGGCGCTGGCTGAGCAGTCGCTGGCTCAAGAGCAAGCCGAGCTGGGTGAACAACAGCGGCAACAGCTGGATCAGGAGTCGGCGATCAGTCAGTTGCAGCAGCAACTGGACCAGCTGCTCTCGTCACGACAGCAAGTGGAACAGCTGCAGACAGATTCGCGGATCATAGAGCATCGCCCGACCCCGCTGGCAAAAACCGTCTTCGGTGTGGAAATCCACTTCCGACTCTTTCAGGATCGGATCGCCTTCGTCCCCTGGGACCAGCTACTGGCTGCCCTCAAGGGGGATGCCAAACGACAGGTCAACAGGCTGAGCGATCGGAACTCGCTGACCGAGGTGCTCGGTCCGATCGGCGGCTTCCGCATGCAGTACCGGCTGAGCCGCGTACGACGGCTGGTCAACACGCCAGAAGGAAGCCGGCTGCGACAGGTTATCGAACTGGAACGATTCGAGCTGATCCCGATCGATCCAAACATGGGTGAGTTGATTACGGAGGCGCTCGCACCGGGCTCTCGCTTTCGACAAACACTGGCCTCCTTCCCCTCCGATCGGGCCACCGTCACGGTCTGGACATATCCGGGCAGCTTTGCTGCCTTTCAGCAGCTGAAGACTTTCCTGCATCAGCACGGCTTGTCCTGTGCCGGCCGCCCGCTGCCTCAGGAGATGCTGATCTCGGGCTCTCCCTACGGTGTCAATTCAGCAGCGCAGTGATCGTCAGCCGGCATTGTGCTGCAGCACCAGCTCAAGAAAGCGGGGTATCAAGGCATCGGCCTGGGGTGATTCCTGGCACTGGTCGAGGAAAACGGCAATCGGAACACCAGCAATCTTCTCGACATACTCGGGATAGGCCCGGCAGCGTTGCTGCAGATCCGCCCGAGTCAGTTCCGGGTGGAACTGGGTACAGTACATCAGCCGGTCCGGGAAACAGAAGGCCTCGTTCTCTACCCGCGGACTTAAGGCCAGGTGAACAGCCATACTGGGCAAGCGAGTAACAATATCCTGGTGTCCAAGTTGCACCAGCAGGGGATTGTCGCAGTGCGAAAAGAGTGGATCGGCCAGGCCCTCGTCTGTCAGCTCGATCGGCAAAGTCCCCAGCTCCGCTCGTGCCAGGTCCGTCACGACCTGGCCGCCCAGTGCCCGGGCCATCGCCTGGAAACCCCAGCAGGATGCAAACGTGGGGATCTGTCGATCATAGAGTCCCTGCATGGTGGCCAGCAGATCGTCGGTCCAGGGCTGGTCGTCGGCGATCGAATAATCGCCGCTGCCACCAACAAAGACCACATCGTAGGCTTCGATCTGGCCGATCGTGGGCCGGTCCCGGAGCAGGTCGAGTGCCGTGATCTGTTCGGCTGCAGCTGAAATCGCGAGGGCGAAACACTCGATTTCCTGCAGCCGCATCGGGTCGTCGAGCCGCCGACCCTGCAGCAACAAGTATCTGGGGGACGCCGTGGCCATCAGCCTCTCCCTCCACCCTGCTCGATGTCGACCTTCTGACCGATCTCGGCAATAGCCGCTGCCAGGGTATCGACAATCCGACAGATCTGTTCGTCGCTGACCGACAGCGGCGGCATCACGACCAGCACGTCCCGTAGCGGACGCAGCCAGACGCCCTGCTGCTGAGCCAGCTGGCAGACGCGTGCGCCGGTCTGCTCAGCGGCTGGCAGCGGCTGGCGCGTCTCCTTGTCAGCTACCAGCTCGATAGCCGCCAGCAGACCGCACTGGCGAATGTCACCGACCAGTGGCAGGTTCCAGAGCGGCTTCAGCTGGTCCGCCAGCAGCTCGATCTTGGCTGGCAAGCGAGCCAGCGTCTGTTCTTCAGAAAACACCTCCAGGCTGGCCAGGGCCGCTGCCGCAGCCAGCGGGTTTCCGCCATAGGTATGACCATGATAGAAGGTTCGCGAGGCGTCCCCGCTGCCCAGGAAAGCCTCAAAGATCTCGCTGCTGGCCAGCGTGGCAGCCATCGCCAGGTAGCCACCCGAGAGCCCCTTGCCGAGGCAGAGCAGATCGGGTGATACCTGTTCCTGCTGGCAGGCGAACATCGTACCGGTACGGCCAAATCCGACGGCCACCTCGTCGGCGATCATCAGCAAGCCATACTGGCGAGTCAGCCGTCGCACGCCGGCCAGGAATCCTGGCGGGTGCATCACCATCCCGGCGGCACCCTGGACAAGTGGTTCGACAATCACCGCAGCAATCTGCTGCTGATGTTCTGACAGCAGCTGGTCCAGTTGATCAAGGTAATAGTCGGCCGCCTGGTCTGGACCGACGTGTTCGGGAAGACGATAGCTGTCCGGCAGCGGTCCGCGCAGGACATCGAACAACAGCGGCTGGAACATCTCGTGGAATCGTGTCACACCGCCGACGCTGACGCTGCCCAGCGTGTCACCGTGATAGGCGCCGCCAAGTGCCACGAACAGCGATTTGTCCGGTCGCGCCGGGGTCGTCTGTCGCCAGTACTGGAAGGCCATCTTGAGGGCAACTTCGATCGCCGAGGCCCCGTCGCTGGAAAAGAAAACGTGCCCCAGTCCCTCGGGCGTAAGTTCCACCAGTCGCTCAGCCAGTGCGATCGTTGTGGGATTGGACATTCCCAGTGAAGTTACATGGGCTACCCGTTTGAGCTGCTGTTCGATGGCTGCATTGATGGTCGCATGATTGTGGCCGTGCACGGTGCACCACAGGCTACTGACTCCATCCAGGTAGCGATTGCCATCGATATCGATCAGCTCACAACCATCGGCCTGCTCGATAATCAGCGGCTCGTAGTCGGCCATCTGGGTGAATGCGTGCCAGACAACGCGGCGGTCCAGCTCGGCAAGCCGCGCGGGATCGGCCTGTGAGTCGTCGTATGGTGTTTGCTGATTCATGCCTGGTCGCCAACGCGGGTGTGGACGCGTCGCCTTTACATTTCCTGGATGAGCTGCAGGCAGGTCTCCCGAACCAGGCGGGGATCCGCGTTGGGGTTCTTTTCCCGGGCCTTGCCGATCAGCGAACCGACGGCCTGCTGCTTGCCCGACTGCACATCACTCACCACCTGGGGGTTTTCGGCGATCAATTGCTGGCACAATTCCCGCAGCTGGTCGTCATCGACCTGTTCAATTCCAAGTGCCTCGATCGACTGCTCGAGCGATTGTCCTGTCTCAAGCATCTGCTCCAGCAGGTCGCGACCGCGAGCCGTATCGAGCTCGCCGTTGTCGATCATGCGAATCAGCTGGCCGAGTGCGGCTGCTGGCACGGGGTAATCTGTGATCGCGATCTGTTCTTCATTGAGTCGCCGCAGGATGTCCTGCTGGAACCAGTTGCCAGCCAACTGGGCGTTACCCGAGGCTTCGGTCAGCTCCTCAAAGTAAGCCACTGCCGCCCTGCCCTGATTGATTACCAGTGAAGCGAGCTGCTCGCTGGTACCATGCTGATCCTGCAGTTTCTGTCTCAGTGCGGCTGGCAGGTCAGCCAGCTGGCTGCGAATGTCATCCAGTTGAGCGGCGCTGAAGGTGACCGGTACCAGGTCCGGATCGGGGAGGAAGCGATAGTCGCTCGATTCTTCCTTGTGCCGCTGGCCCCGCGTCAGCTGTGCCTGGTCGTCCCAGCCGCGCGTCTGCTTGGGCACGTCCCCCAGCTTTTCACCACGCTCCTGCCAGAGCCGGTACTGTCGGTCCGCCTCGTAGACCATCGCCCGCTCGACTGCTCGAAAGCTGTTGAGGTTCTTGACTTCCACGATCGGTGTTGCCAGCGTCTCGTCGCCGTCGGGAATGTGCAAGTTGATGTTGGCATCCACTCGCAAGCTTCCCTCCTGCATGTTGCAGTCGGAGACGTCGAGGTAAGTCAGCAGTAACTTGAGTTCCGCCAGGTAAGCGCGCGCCTCGGCGGGGGATCGCAAGTCCGGGTGACTGACGATTTCCAGTAGCGGTGTGCCTGTTCGGTTGAGGTCGATGCGGCTGTCGGCGCGGCCAGCCAGCTCATCGTGCATGCTCTTGCCGGCATCCTCTTCCAGGTGCGCGCGGATAATGCCAATCCGTCTCTGCCTGGTCTCGTCTTCCGGATCGCTGATCGTCAGCTGGCCCTCGGAACTGATCGGCAGGTCGAATTGGCTGATCTGGTAACCCTTGGGCAGATCGGGATAGTAATAGTTCTTGCGATCCCACTTGGTGAACTCCGCAATCTGGCAATCAAGCGCCATGGCGGTCTTGATCGACAGCTGCAGTGCCTGCTCGTTGATGACCGGAAGTGATCCCGGCAGTCCCAGGCAGACCGGGCAGACCTGCGTGTTGGGTTCGGCACCGAACACCGTGCTGCAACCACAGAACAGCTTGCTGTTGGTCTTCAACTGGACGTGGACTTCCAGCCCAATCACGATCTGGTAAGCATTGTCGCTCATGCCAGCTCGGGCCTCCTGGTATGCCAGTCGGTGGCGGCCTGGTAGAGGGCTGCTGCCCGCAGCAGCAACTGTTCCTGGAAAGGAGCAGCCTGGAGCTGCAGCCCGATCGGCAGCCCCTCGGCGCTGAACCCAGCGGGAATCGAGATGCCTGGCACACCCGCCAGGTTCGCGGTCACCGTGTAGAGGTCTTCGAGGTACATCGAGAGCGGATCTCCCGCTTTCTCTCCACAGCGAAAGGCGACGTTGGCTGTGACCGGGCCGGCAATTACATCGACCTGCTGGAAGGCAGCGTCGTAGTCCTCGCGGATCAGCCGTCGCACCTTGAGCGCTTTGAGATAATAGGCGTCATAGTAGCCCTCACTGAGTGCATAGGTCCCGAGCATGATCCGTCGCTTGACCTCGGCCCCAAAACCCTCTGCCCGTGAGCGGCGGTACATCCGGACGAGGGCGGAATCAAGCTGGTCAGCCTGGTCCTCAGCCAGCTCGCTTTGCTCAGCTTCCAGTTCGTCCAGCATCTCCTGGCGGTCGGTCCGGTATCCATAATGCACACCGTCATAACGAGCCAGGTTACTGGATGCTTCGCAGGGCGCGATGATGTAATACGTTGCCACGCCGTACTCGGCATGCGGCATCGAGATCTCCTCGACCGTGGCACCGAGTGATTCGTACTGGGCAATGGCAGCTCGTACCGCCTGCTCAATCGACTCATCCAGCCCACTGCCGAAATGCTGCCGGACGACACCGATCCGCAATCCCTGCAGCGGTTCTGAGATCTGCTCCAGGTAACTGGGTACCTGCCGCGGTGCGGAGGTGGAATCGAGTGGATCGTGGCCAGCCAGGACCTGCAGCAACAGCGCCGTATCCTCGGCAGTCGTGGCCAGCGGTCCCACCTGGTCGAGGCTGCTGGCATAGGCCACCAGGCCATATCGGCTGACCCGGCCATAACTTGGTTTCAGTCCGACCACGCCGCAGAGAGCTGCCGGCTGGCGTATCGAACCACCCGTGTCGCTGCCGATCGAGAGTGGCGCCAGTGAGGCAGCCAGTGCGGCTGCGGCTCCACCGCTGCTACCACCCGGAATCCGCTCGGGATCCCAGGGGTTGCGGGTCAGCTGGAAGGCGGAGTTTTCGGTCGAGCTGCCCATGGCAAACTCGTCCATGTTGGTACGTCCCAGGATGACAGCATCGGCGGCTCGCAGCCGGGCGATCACCG